>CAYNIT010000339.1:0-3858 GCA_964397205.1 uncultured Phaeodactylibacter sp.
GTGATAGGTCACTTCCATCCCCATGGGACCATCAAAACCGATAAGCCCCCCGCACCGTAACCGCCCGCCCGATCCACGGGATCAAAGTCGCCTCATTCGCATCCACGGCCGCCTCGTCGTAGGGGGAGTTGAGCCAGCGGGGCCAGCGGATTTCCAGGGCTATAGCCCGTGAAATGGAACACAAGGATCAGGGAGAAGACAGCATCTTCCCGCAAGCGCAAGGCCACATTTAAATGGCAACAAGGAAAAGCACAATACGCTCCACAAGCGGCAAGATCGCTGGCTGAGCAGCTACGCCTTTCAGGCAAGGAAAGGGCAAAGCTGCCGGAAAAGTAGACTACAATACGCTCCCGGCAGCTCTAACGGCAAATTACTGAGCAGGCTGCCCAGGTGCCTGTGGTGCCGGCATCATCTCCTGCAGGCGTTTTTGCAGTTCCGGGTTGCTTTGCAGCGCCATGTTGATTTCCTGCAGCCGCTGTTGAGACAAGCCCTCTTCTTCGATCATGGCTTGCATATTCTGCTGCGCCTTCATCTGCAAGTCGCTGAGCTCTTTGTTAGCGGCTTCGTATTTCTTCATTTCCTCATCGGTGGCATCCAGCTCCTGCTTGGGGTTGTTCTCTGCCTGCTGCATTTCCTGGTAGCGCTGCACCTCGAGACCGGCTGCCTCAACGGCATCCATCATCTCCTGTTGTACTTCCATATTCATGGACTGTACTTCCTGGGAAAGGGCGACGAATTTCTCCAGCTCCTCATCGGTGACTTCGGCGACTTCGCCAGAGCCCTGCGGGGGCATCATACCGGGGGCTTGCTGGCCTGCCTCTCCCTGCTGCGGAGCGGCTTCAGCACCTTCTTCAGCTGTTTCTTCTTCTTCGTTTCCGTTGGTTTCATTATTGCTTTGGTTGTTGCAGCCCCAAGCTAACACAAGGGCAAACAACAAGCTTGCGATAAGCTTAAAATTCATACTATAAATTTCAGGTTTGTAAATGACAGTCGCCTTGAGAACGAGTGGTTCCCTGTATTGTTGCTGTCAGACGGCGAAATTCCTGCTTAGGCGTGCTCCTGATCCCATTCCTTCAGGCTGCGGATGCAAGCAGCATCTTCTTCTTCCTCGCTGGCTTGGTTGCTGAACCAGGCATCCAGCATCTCCCGCAGCAATTCTTCAGAGGTGAAGCGCAGGCTCATTGCCAGGATATTGGCATCATTCCACTGACGGGCACCAGCGGCGGTGGCAGCATCCCAGCACAGGGCGGCGCGGGCGCCGGGCACCTTATTGGCAGCCATACTGACGCCTGTGCCCGTCCAACAAAACAGTACAGCCTGGTCAAACTCGGCATTCGCTACCTTTTTAGCTACTTCAATAGCGACCTCCGGCCAGGGCGCGGATGAGGTGAGCAGAGCACCGTAGGGAGCCACTTCGTGCCCCCGCTTTTTCAGTTCTTCTACAGCAACATCCAGTACATGCGCCTGCATGTCGCTGCCAACAGCAATTCTCATGGCAGTATTTTTAAAGGAAAATAAGACATGTGGAGATTTTTTTCAAATTGCCGGGCAGCAATTTGCAACTAAGGCGAGACTAACCCGTATAACCATGGGGTAAAAAAAGAAAAACCGACCCTTGCGGGCCGGTTTCCAAAAGAGCTTTGAGAGGCTATCTACATACCAAAATCTGGAACATCCGTTGATGCTCCAAGAATCTTCATGAGATTATAATTGCATTCGTGGGATTACATGCCATGCTGGCGCTTCATTTAGCGCCCTTTTTTGTTAGTAGTGAGCGGGAGTTGGTTTCCCTCCCGATTACATTTACAAATATGGCGCAACATTTAGGCTTATGTAAGTACATTCTCAGGAATAACTGGGCTGAAACCAACAAGGACGAACTGCACTTTAACCTGAAAATCAAGCATTTAAGAACCAACAAGCCTGTCTCTAGTAATAAAAAAACAGAACAGTCCGAATGCATAATCAGCTGAAAAAACCGCCTTTTCTCCCTCTGACCCCTTCTTTTTTTTAAAAAAACAGGGCTAGAACCTGCAACCCCCGACAAAAGGTGCCGTAGGACAATACTAGCTCCCCTCTTCAACTCCCCCTCCAAGAGACCTGATTTGCCAAACGGGCAAGCTTCAACCAAACCCATAAAGCACAGCCGGCGCCAGCAAACTGATCTGCTGCCGGCAACTGCTACCGTATCATTGAACGGCATTCCCCGCCCTCAGGCCAGATGGGCGCATAGCCGGAACAGCCTGAACTAACAAATAGTACTTTCCGGCTGGAAGCCTTGGCTGTTGCTGCAGTTGCTATCAAAGCAATGGCAAGGGCCGACTGGGCAGGCTTAAGCAGATGCATTAAAAAAGAAAAGTGGAAAACCGCAAATCGATGAGGAATACTTCAAATCGAGAGGCTGGAAAAAGAAAAACCGACCCTTGCGGGCCGGTTTCCAAAAGAGCTTTGAGAGGCTATCTACATACCAAAATCTGAAACATCCGTTGATGCTTCGAGAAAATCTTCGTGAGATTATGATTGCATTCGTGGGATTACTTGTCATTGCCGGCGCTTCGTTCAGCACCCGCTTTTGTTAGTAGCGAGCGGGGAAAAGTTGTTTTCCCCGGCTGACAATACAAATATGGAGCAATCGTGGCCGCAATGTAAGTACATTCTATCAAATGACTGCGCTATTTTTTAACCCTTAATCAAAAATAAAAAACTGAAAAACAGACACTTAAGGTTAACGTAACACTCAATTACTAACTATTTTTCGCCATTAATAACTGCATCTTGCAATGAAAAAATTATTGCGAGCCCCCAATTGCTGTGTTCCAGCTGCCTTTGCATGGCTTGGATAAAGCCCGCCCCGCACTAGGAGTGCTCCATCCTTTTCTTATATTCCGCTCGTAATTAACAAGTATGACATCAGATGGCAAAAACAATCGTCTCCTATAACCTCAATGGCATCAGAGCTGCCATTCGCAAAGGCTTGCTCGACTGGCTCGGGGAAAACGAAGTGGAGATTTTTTGTGCACAGGAGACCAAGGCGAGGCGGGAGCAATTGAAAGCTACTGCCGAATTGGAAGAGATGGGGTACCATCAGTACTGGCACTCCGCCGAAAAAAAGGGCTACAGCGGTGTAGCCACTTTCTGTAAGCAGGAGCCTGATCAGGTAATCGAAGGCTGCGGCATCGAGAAGTACGATGCTGAAGGCAGGATCCTCCGCACCGATTTTGGCGAACTCAGCCTGCTGAACTGCTATTTCCCCTCCGGCACTACTGGAGAGCCCCGGCAATCCTTTAAGATGGAGTTTCTGGATGACTTTTTTGAGTGGGTCCAAGAGCTGCGGCGGGAGCGCCCCAAGCTGATTGTACTCGGGGACTACAATATCGCGCATCAGGAAATCGACATACACGACCCGGTGCGGAACAAAAAATCCTCCGGCTTCTTGCCTGAAGAACGCGCCTGGATGGACAAGTGGTTTGCCAGCGGATTCACGGATGCATTCCGCTACCTGCACCCCGACAAGGTGCAGTACAGCTGGTGGTCTTACCGTGCCAACGCGCGGCAAAAGAACAAAGGGTGGCGGCTCGACTACCAATCCGTAAGCGACGAGCTGCGGGATTACATCAAAGAGGCAACACAGATAACTGAGGCCGTCCATTCCGACCACTGTCCGGTTTGGCTGAAGATTGAAATATAGCGCTTTGGCGAAAGCAGCTTTATGCAATACTGGCGCGTTTTGTCCAACCTATGCCTTGTTTTGGAGGTCATTATAAACAAATGGCGAAATGCTTGGGCTTAATGAGGCTGGCCAATACCTTAGGGGTCGCGCAATAACAAGTTACCTAGAGTAGGCGAAGTTATTTTGTG
>CAYNIT010000340.1:0-3825 GCA_964397205.1 uncultured Phaeodactylibacter sp.
CGAGTCTAAATCGGTAAGTTATTGTTGCGCGACCCCTTAGTGCTTGTTTGGAGGTCGGATTTGAAAGTGAAAAGTGTCAATTTTCCGGTGAGACAAGGCGCTTTTCGAAGGGCATACCCTGAGGTACGGCCAAGAAAAGCAACGCAGTATCACCGAATAAGTGGCCTTTTTTAGCTCAAAGGCTGGCCTCCAAACAAGCACCTACATAGGATGCCAAATTCAACCCCATAGGTCCTGCATGCTGTAGGGGCTGCCCTCCATGGCCCAGAAGCCTCCGTCCACGAAGCGGTACCGCTGGTCAATACCCGCAATCTTTTCCATGTCTTCTTGGTCCAGTGAAACTTCTTTGGCATTAAGGTTTTCCTGAATGCGCCCGGCATTGGTCGATTTGGGTATAACAGCAGTCTCGCGATGGACCGCCCAGCTGATGAGTACCTGCCCCACCGTGCAATCGTGTTTTTCAGCCACTGCCTGAATGACCGGGTGGTCGAAAAGAATGGGTTCATCGTCTTTTTTCATGATAGAAGAACGGTCGCGGGAGCCCAGGGGAGAGTAGGCGGTGAGGTGCAACCCCATATCCTTACAGCCTTGCACCAGCTCGGTCTGCGGCAGGTAAGGATGGAGTTCCACTTGGTTCATCTCAGGTTGTCTCTGGCAGTTGTCTGCTAAATTTTTGACCCGCTCCAAATGAAAATTAGAGACACCGATATGCTCGGTAAGCCCGCTTTCGAGCGCCTCTTCCATGCCCTTCCAGGTTTCGGTAATGGGCACTTCCTCCAGGCTCAAAAAGTCATCCGGGCGTTTGGGGAAACTCGCCTCTGGCTTCAGCGCAACTGGCCAGTGGATCAGCCATAGGTCGAGATAATCGAGCTGCAGGTCGGACAAGGTCTGCTTCAGGGCGGGGACGACATCCTCCCGGCGGTGGGCGTTGTTCCAAAGTTTGGAGGTCACCCAAAGTTCTGCTCGTTCGAGGATGCCATCGTCGAAGGCTTTCTTGAGCGCTTGGCCTACTTCTTTTTCATTGCCGTAGATCGGCGCGCAGTCCACGTGGCGGTAGCCTGCCTTGAGGGCAGTGAGCACCGCATCGTATACTTTGCCCGGGTCCGATTTCCAGGTGCCCAGGCCAATTATGGGCATTTGGTCTCCGTTGGTAAATGTCAGTGTTTTCATACTAATGGCAACCGGGGAAAATGGTATTTGTTGGCTGTAAAAATCAGTAATCCGTTTTGATGGTTTTGTCAAAGGGGACTCTAAACTGATACGCCAGGTTTTCATCCAGCTCATCGCTTAGTACATCCACTCCGTAGCGCACTTTGCGCGGGTCGTCGTACACCAGGGTCCCAAACAGGCGGTCCCAGAGAGAAAAGATGTTGCCGTAGTTGGAGTCGGTCCAGGGCCGCTCGTAGTGGTGGTGAAACTTGTGCAGATTAGGCGTAATGAAAATAAGGCTCAGAGGGCGGTCCAGCCACATCGGCACGGTGATGTTGGCGTGCGTGATGTAGGTAAACAGTATGGTGGCAATGCGATAAAAGAGGTAAAATGCCAGGGGAATCCCGAACAGCACGACCCCCAACAAGGCAAATACTTCCCGGATGAAGTAGTCGCCGGGATGGTGGCGTGTACCCGTAGTAGCATCCACTTTGGTATCGCTGTGGTGGATGAGGTGGAACTTCCACATCCACTTTACCTTGTGCAGCAAGTAATGGGCTACGTACTGCGCCAGAAAATCCAGCAGCATCACCGCCAGTATAAGCTCCGCCCAGACCGGCAAATTGATCCAGTACAGCAGCCCCACATTGTACTCAGCCGCCCAGATGAATACCCCCGCTGTCGCGATGGTGAACATCAGGTTGATGACCAGAGAGGTGCTGAGGAAGACCAGGTTGGTGCCTGCATGCTTCCACTTTTTATAATTCAATGTGACTAGAGGGGCGGCACCCTCGAGTATCCAGCTGATGGACAAACAAGCAAACACCCAGGCTAACTTTTGCCAGGCGGGCATCGTCTCGAAGAAGGAGAGGAAAGCTTCCATGGTTACCGGTTTTAATTTGGATAAAAATACAAAAATCGGAATAAATTGTTCAGCTTTTCCGGTAACCAAGGGCTGCAGCAGGCAAACAAAAAACGGGCTTTCCCTTCTCGGGGAAAGCCCGCTGCATTGCTATATATCGCTTTGGAGTTACAGTTCCGTAATCTGCTCTTCGTATTCCGTCATCGGCACGTCGGTTTCCACCAGCGCTTTGTAGCCGCCTTTGATGTTCACCACCTCTTCAAATCCGCGTGATTTCAGGATAGAGGCCGTAATCATAGAGCGGTAGCCGCCGGCGCAGTGCATGAAGTAGCGCTTGTTGCGGTCCACCTCGCTCATGTTTTGGTTGATGAAGTCCAGCGGGAAGTTCTGAGCTCCTAAGACGTGCTGCGCGTTGTATTCGCTGGCTTTGCGCACGTCCAGGATGTTCATGCCTTCTTGATCGTAGCGCTTAGCCAACTCTTCGGCAGCTATCTCCTCGACGGTATCCACCTCTTCGCCAGCAGCTTTCCAGGCTTCGAAACCTCCCTCCAAGTATCCCACAGGGTTGTCGTAGCCCACGCGGGCCATACGGGTCACCACTTCTTTTTCGCGGCCCTCGTCGGCTACGAACAGAATAGGTATCTGCAGATCCGTAATCAGTGCTCCTACCCACATGGCGAAGTTGTCGTCAATACCTATGAAGATAGAGCCCGGGATGAAGCCCTTCGCAAAATCGTCCTGATGACGGGTGTCAATAACCAAGGCTTCTTCTTCTGCCCAGGCTGCCTTAAAAGCGCGTACGCTCAGCGGGTTCATGCCGCGCTCCAGCACATCGTCGATGGACTGATAGCCCGTTTTGTTCATGACAGCGTTCTTCGGGAAGTACTGCGGGGGCGCTACCAGGCCTTCGGTTACTTCCTTCACAAACTCTTCGCGGGTCATGGGCTGCAGCGCGTAGTTGGTCTTTTTCTGATCGCCGAGGTAACCCCAGGTATCAGAGCTCATTTTTTTGCCGCAAGCAGAGCCGGCACCGTGCCCCGGATAGACGATCACGTCATCGGAAAGCGGCATGATCTTATTGCGCAGGCTGTCGTACAGGTGGCCCGCCAGGTCTTCCCGCGTCAGGTCGGTTTTCACGGCTAGGTCGGGGCGGCCGACATCTCCCAAGAACAGGGTGTCGCCTGTGAAGATGGCGTATTCCTTACCGTCTTCATCGAGCAGCAAGTAGGTGGAAGATTCCATGGTGTGACCCGGCGTGTGCAAGACTTTAATGGTAACATCACCGACCTTTAGCTCTTCACCGTCTTTAGCAGTGTAGGCTTCAAATTCAGGTTGAGCAGTAGGGCCGAATACGATAGTCGCGCCAGTCTTGTTGGCCAAGTCCAAGTGGCCGGAGACGAAATCAGCGTGGAAGTGCGTTTCCAATACGTACTTGATGCGGGCGCCATCCGCTTCGGCGCGCTCTATGTACGGGTTGGTTTCACGCAGGGGGTCAATAATAACAGCCTCGCCCTTGCTCTCAATGTAGTATGCGGCTTCCGCCAGGCATCCGGTATATATTTGTTCTACTTTCATGGTTCAGTTCAGTTTAAATTGAGTTAGGTTTTCAAAAAATGGTTGCTAAAAATTATGAACATGTTTTCATGCGTTTTGGCAAAAAAATAGCCAGTCGCTATGTCTTCAGGGGCATCGGTTGTTGAACTTGCTTAACATCTCGCTTGCTTTTGTTTGTAAAATCTGGTTACAAAGAAAAGCGCTTCTGCAAGTTTCATCTGTGATCTAGGTCAAATAAAGAGGTGATTTTTATCAGCGGG
>CAYNIT010000341.1:0-3821 GCA_964397205.1 uncultured Phaeodactylibacter sp.
GCGCACAAAATAACTTCGCCTACTCTAGGTAACTTGTTATTGCGCGACCCCTAACCCTTCCGCGAATGGCACCTAAAACATGGCTCCCCCTATTGCTTCTGATGTTATCTTGGTTCGAAAACACAGGCGACGGGCAATTCCCCAACCGCCACATCATTGAAAACCAAATGGAGGACATCGAATACATACAGGTTGCAGATTTAAACAACGACTCACGGCCAGAACTGCTGCTGGCCCTGAGCGAAAGCAATCAGATCATCTGGTACGAAAACCTGGGCAATGGCAATTTTTCCAGCTTTTCCACATTGCCCTCCTACGTCGGAGAGCCCGTAAGCATAGATGCAGCGGATATGAACGGCGATGGCGACATGGACATCCTCTATGCTTCCAATCAGGATGACATCATCGGCTGGTTTGAAAACTTCGACAATGCACCCAAGATATCAGGTATCACCTACTGGGATGCCAACGCGAATGGCCAACGAGACCCACTCGAAATTGGCTTGTATGGCCAGCGAGTGTCTTTAGTGCCGGATGGGCTCGCTTCCTGGTCGGACGGCGCCGGCACCTATCAGTTCGCCGTGGACACGGAAGGTTACGTACTGACTTGTGAAGCAGCCCCCATCTGGGACTTTACGACTCCCGAACAGGTAGAGTGGACCATCCCAGGCGGAGGTGCCGTCACCGACTTTGGGCTGGTAGCCGATAGTGCAGTGCAGCAGACGGAGATTGATGTCAGCTCAGCCCCCACCCGATGTGGCTTTACCGTCCCTTTCTGGCTGAATTACCGCAATGCCGGGAACCAAATGGCAACTGGGTCTATCAGCTTTCAACTGGATGAACTAGCTACTTTTCCCAAACGGCTTCTCTAGATGGGAGGGGCAGGCTCAACTTCCGTTTTGACAATATCCTGTTGCCGGATTTGAACACCAATGAGCCTGCGAGCCACGGCTTCGTCAAATTCAGGATCCAAGCCAGAGACAGCTTGGCAGAAATGGAGGAAATAACCAATAAAACAGACATCTTCTTCGATTTTAATCCTCCAATCGAAACCAATACAACCCACAACCTGATGGTTTCGCTCTACCCAGTCATCGCCGAAGCAAGCGGGCCAACCTGCTTCGGGGGAGAGGATGGAGCTATTGGGGTCGAATTTCCGTTCGATCAGTATGATTTTGAATGGAGCACCGGTCAAACTACCAGTCAGCTCGACAGCTTGCCAGCGGGAGTTTACCCAATTAGCGTTTACGATGCAGGGGTACTCATAGCCAGAGATACTTTCACTCTGTCTGATCCAATTCCGGTACTGCTGGAAACCTACAGTACCCCCGCGACGGGCAGCAATCAGGACGGAAGCGCCACGGTAGAAGTTATGTTAACGCCACAGCCGCCCTATACCTTCCGCTGGGATACAGAGCCGGTGCAAACCACGCCTACAGCCTCCGGCTTAGCACCGGGCATTTACACCGTTACCGTTACCGATGGCGAAGGATGTACTTCAACAGCTGAAGTTACCGTGGAGCAACTCACCAGCACCAGCGCTCCAAATTCAGATATCTCCCTAAAGGTATTCCCCAATCCATCCGATGGGGAGTTCACTCTGCGCCTCGAAGGGCCCTCCGCATTCGAAGGTATATTTCAAATCACCGATGCAACGGGCCGCGTACACCGGCAAGGCGCTGTTTCCAATTCTGCCGGCCAGCGCGTAGCGGGGCTGCCGCCCGGCTTATACTATTTATCGTTAAGGCTGCCGGCAGGAGTGTTCACGCGAAAACTTATGATAAAGTGATCACATTATTCCTCAGTGGCTTATGCTTTCCATGGCCATATCCCAAAGGTGCTCGTAGGGTATCACTTCGATCTCATGAGGCGCGTGTACGAACTGCAGCGGGTTTTCCGACATTTGAGCGAGCAGCTCGGCAGCGGCCGATTGAGCTGCTTCTTTTTCGTAATCCGCATGGTGTATACACAACAAGGCTTTGATGAAGCAATACGAGCGGAAGGTATCATCCCCTGCTTTGAGGTGCCGCCCTGCGTACTTGTCCAAGGCTAGCATGCGGTCGTAGGCCTCGTCGTAGCGCTTGAGCTGCAGCAGCATAATGGCGTGTGCAATTAACACAGGTATGTTTAGCCCCCGCTTATCTTTGGAGAAAATAGGAATATCGTTCAGGAATTTTGCAGGCCGGAGGCGGAAGCGTTTTTCACCCGCTGCCGTTACGGTTATTTTGTCCATGGCGCGGAGGAGGTGTAGGTAAGCTTCCAGTATCCGCCAAGCCTCCTGAGGGGCTGGCGACAAATGACGGAATCTTTTGTGCTTCTTAGCAGCGGCAAACACCTCATACGCTTGCTGATATTGCCTTCGATGAAGACGCAGGTAGATGATCTGTTCCATCCCCTTGTACCAATTATGGGTGCCTGGAGGGTTCAGCCCTTTGCTTTCTTCAACCGCCTTTTCAGCTTCCTCATACCTCTGGAGCATGGTGGCAGAAGCTACGATGGTCTGCAGAAAAGCAGCCTTCATTGGTAGCGTTGTAGCCTTGCGATTTTCCAAAAAAGACAACGCGTTGCGACAAACCCGAATTGTAGACAGATAATCGTGGCGTGTAATACTCTCCAATTCAGCTATGGAATAATACAGTAGCTGGAAGTAATGAGCATTGCATTGCCCTTTGCATGTCTCCAGTTCTGCAAGGAATTGTCCTGCCCTTTCATTTACCCATGGTTTATTACTCCTCGACTTGATGTAATGCTCAATCAGCTCATAGTACATTTTCTCCGCTTTAACAATATAGCGCAAATCCGACATACCGCTCTCGATCAGTTCTTCGTAGTATTCTCTTTTTTCTCTATCGGGCGCCAGGAATGAGTATTTGTGCCGGAGCAACCGGGCTAAGTCAATCAGCTCGTAGACTAACTCGTACTCCTTAGCTGCTTTTATCGTTTTTTCTGCAATTTCCATAGCGCTGCGGGTCGCTCCTCTGGAGCCAACTATGCGCGCTGCAGCAGCTTGCTTCCTCACATTATGCACGGCTGCCTGCGCTTCGTTAAACATTGGTTTCTTCAGATCAATAAAAAAGGCAGAATTGACCAGCCGGCGGAATAAATTGTTGCGCAGGTTGCGGTATTGGGTAAAAGAACCGTCCTTATCTTCCCCAAAGAAGTAACGGGCTGCTTCATCATCGCTCTTTACCTCACCGGACGCAATCAGATTGTAAAAAACGTCGTATCGGTTGTTGGGATCCTCATCTTGGCCAAGCACTTCAATTCGTTTCTTCTTATGCTTGGTAATCAATTCTACCAATTCAATCAGAGCTTTCATCTCCATCGTTTTCTGCTTTGTCCCAGCGCGAACAACAAGGAGTGCGGTTCAGGGACAAGCGGGAGTTTTTTCATACTTCCCTTAAAATAAATTATACGTCTTAACAATCCAAAAATGTTCTACGCTTTTTCAAAATAAGGTGTTAGAAAAGCAAAAAAGTGTCCTTGAAACCACATGTAGTCACTCCTAACTTTGTAGTAACCTGATTCCGATACACTAACAAAACCCAAGGCTATGATTACTACGATTATTACCCTGCTAATCGCACTAAACCTATTGTCTCAACCCGCAGACTGGGAGCAGCTCTCCTCCGAAGAGCAACAGGAATTGGCCAATCAGGTGGTAGATAGCGACCTCATAGCATTTTAGCATAAAATGGGGTGTTAGAAAACCGCAAAGCTGTCCTTGAAAGCAGCTCCCAACCAAAGTAATTTTGTATAAAACCACGAAAACAAAACGAACAAGCGCACCTGCAGGATGCTTGAAGGCGGATGCCGAAAAG
>CAYNIT010000342.1:0-3819 GCA_964397205.1 uncultured Phaeodactylibacter sp.
GGCGCGGTTTACCATTCGTGTACGTTGGTTACCCACCTTAGGTCCCTCCGGGACCTGTTTAAGCTGGTGTCTGTTATACTAAGCGCGGCCACCAGAGGTGATTTTTCTAAACCCCGCATAAATACTCGGCTTTTTGTCAGCATTCTTAACCCTGGCTTGTCACGGTAGAAGAACCTTTCGGTTTCCAAAAACCAATCGTCAGTGAGTTCGACAACTTTTCACCTCTAGTGCCCGAAGGGTGTATAAAAAAAATGCTTCCGTTCTGTGGTCTGGCAGCGCCAGCCTTTGCCGGCAGAGTATCCCCTCCTATGACAAGACAGCTTGAAAAATTAGAAACCCTTACCTCAAAAGGCAGGATAGGAGAGGCAAGCGCCGGAACTACCCCAAACCAAACAGTTGCCCGCGCCGTTCGCTGCTTCACTCCTCATCCTCCGGCGCCAGTGTCACCCGAAGGCCCTCAAGCTCGGGGGTGATTTTGATTTGGCAGCCCAGGCGCGAATTATCCTCCACGAAGAACGCCTGATCGAGCATATCCTCCTCATCTTCGCTCATCTCCGGCAGTTCGTGATCGCTTTCTACATATACATGGCAGGTAGAACAGAGCGCCATGCCGCCGCAGGTACCTTTGACTGGCAGCTCATAGGCTTTGCACAGTTCCATAAGATTCATATTCATATCCGTGGGCGCTTCAAATTCGTGCGCTTCGCCCTGCCGGTCTATTACAGTTATCTTGACATCCATATTGCTTCGTGTAATCAGGCGGCAAATATCGTAACATTTGGGGAAATTCGGCTTGGTTCCGGTTTTTTATAGGTAAGCAGAAATGCTTTATTTCATCAATTTGGAAACCGGCGTAGAGTATCGGAGCAGTAGACGTGATGCTCACCTTTGAGAAATACCGGTTCCACGCAGGCGCTTTTCAGGCTGAAGAATGGGAAGCTTTGCCCGGCGCTTGGGGCGGTTTGCTCAGCTAGGTTGCCTAGCCGCCTCCTGCAGCGCAGCCCAGGCGGTTTCCACATGCCGGCCCTCTATGTAGGTTTGCCCAATTACCATCCGCAGCACATATTTCCCGTCAATCTTGGTATGGGTAAGGAAGAGCACGCCACTTGCATTGAGGCGTTCCAGCAAATCCTGGTTCAGCGGATTGAGTCTGGATTCCGGAGCCCCCTCTGGCCAGCAGCGAAAGCAAGTCAGGTTGAGGAACGGCGGCAGCAGCAGTTCGAAGTCATCGGAATCCCGTATCCATTCGGCAAACTTCGCATTCAGGCGGATGTGCTTGCGCAGGCGCTCCTGCAAGCCATTCAGGCCAAAGCTGCGCATGACAAACCATAGCTTTAGCGCCCGGAACCGCCGGCCCAGCGCGATGCCCCAGTCCCGGTAGTCATTCACTTGCCCGCGGGTGCGTGTCTTGAGGTATTCGGGCAGAATATCAAAAGTCCGAACAAGAAGATCGGCATCTTTGACATAATAAGCGGTGCAGTCAAAATTGGTAAACAGCCACTTATGAGGGTTAAAAACAAAGCTGTCGGCCAGTTCAATCCCCGCTATCATCCATTGGTATTCCGGCAGTATGAGAGCGGAGCCGGCGTAGGCTGCATCAATGTGGTGCCACACCCCATGCCGGGCGCAGATGGCGCTGATCTCCGGTATGGGGTCGACGGCTAGCGTGCTGGTCGTGCCTAGGGCAGTGACCACGCAGCAGGGCAGGTACCCTTCCGCAATATCTCGCTCAATTTGTGCCTCCAGGGCTGCCGGTCGCATGCGCAACTGGCGGTCGACCGGGATTTTGATAAGGTTGCGGCGGCCGATGCCGGCGATTTTCACGGCTTTCTCAATGGAGGAGTGGGTTTCAGTAGAGCAGTAGACCCGTAGGTTGGGCGGCACGCCAGTTTCGTTCGCCTGGAAATCGGTCACTTTTTCCCGGGCGGTGAGCATGGCGACAAGGGTAGCCGAGGAAGCCGTGTCTTGGATTACCCCTTCCCAATTGCCGGGGATGCCCATGGCATGCTGCAGCCATTCCATCATACGCTCCTCCAGTTCAGCAGCGGCGGGCGAGGTTTCCCAAATCATGCACTGTGCCCCCATAGCGGCGGTCATCATTTCGGCGTAGACTGATTCCACGGAGCTATTGGCCGGGAAATAGGCGTGGAAGTTGGGGTGCTGCCAATGCGTCATGCCGGGCAGTATGATGCGGTCCATGTCCCGGAGTATCGCCTCCAGGCCCTCGCCCGACTCCGGCATTTGCTCCGGAAGAGCCCGGGCAACGTCTCCCGGGGCAGCCTGCGATTTCACCGGCAGGTTTTCGAGTCGGTTGAAATACTGTTGTATCCAATCAGTAATAGTGCTGGCCTGGCAGTGAAAATCTTTGCGGTCGATCATAGCGCGTCATTGGCATTTCAGCGTAAAGTACGCTTTATTGGACTCCATGGAGTTGGGCTCCAGTATTTTAATAGCTCTCCAGTACCGATTATATGTCTTGCCGGGGCCACCGAGCCGCCAAGTGGAAGAAATGGATTGGGAGCCCGGGCGGTCAAAGGTTAAGGTTTCTACCGGGCCCTTGGCACCATCGCTGCGGATCAGGCGATAAGAAACAGTGCCGCTGCCGCCGATGACCGATATCCGGCCGGAAAATTCGATGCGTTTGGGGCAATCCCCAGTGAAGTTGGAAGGCTTGGCTCTCATGGTTGCTTCAATGACCCGAAAGCCTTCCGGAGCAGGTTCGTCGCAGCGCAGCGTAAAGGCCGCTTTCTCAGAGACCATGGCGTTAGGTTCTGCAATTTCAAGGGCTTGCCAGTAGTTTTGGTAGGTCTTCCCTGGCCCGCCCAGAGTCCAAGTGTTGATGACCTTTCTGGAGCCCGCGCTGGCAAAGTTCAGCCTTTGCCATTGGCTCTTAGCGCCATCGCTGCGGATAAAACGGTACCGCACTTCACCGCCACTGCCCTGGGTTGTTATGACACCGGCAAAAGTAATTTTTTGCGGGCAGGTGCCTCGGTGGTTATCTGGGCTGGCGGAGAGCTTGACCTGAGTTACTTTAAAGCGCTTGGGCTGTTCCGCCGCTGTAGTTTCTTTGTTCTGGCAACGGTCGCCAGTATAGCCGGGCGGGCATTTGCATTGGCCGTTGAGGCATTCGCCGCCGTTGAGGCACTCTATCGATTCGCAGGGGTCCGCTTCCTTGGTTTCCGCCTCGGCGGTTTGCTGTTCGCCTTTCGGCTGGCGGCCAGTGGTGGTGATGTAGTACACACTCAGGCCGAGCAGAAGCAGGAGCCCTCCAACAATCCACCAGGAGAGGCGGCTGTTTACGGTTGGGCGCGCAGCCGGGGCTTTGGCCTTTGTCCGGGGTTTAGCCAGATTGGTTACGATGAGCAGCAGGGCATTGCTGATGCGGTTTTCTTCCAATTGGGCATCCTGCTGACTGATAGTCCCGCTGGTTATCTTATTTTGTAAGCTGCCTAAGCGGATTTCCAGTTGGAAGATTTGCGTAAGCATTTCCTGGTCCTGTACCTGGGCCTTCAGCAAATCGATGCACGCTGCGACTTTGCCCTTACTGAGTAAGCCTCTGGCTTCCTGAAGAACATCTTGATTCATGGCTGTCGGTGGCTTGTCGAAATAATTATGGTTCCACTATAATACGGAAAACCACCGGACTGGGCAATTAATCTTGTGTTGATTAAGCAGCCATACTTGCTCAGGCAAAATAACCCCCTGATCTGCAGCCGGGTTCAGCCGCCGAAAAAACGGGCGACCAGCATTTTGACCACGGAGGACTTTAGGGGTCGCGCAATAACAAGTTACCTAGAGTAGGCGAAGTTATTTTGTGCG
>CAYNIT010000343.1:0-3803 GCA_964397205.1 uncultured Phaeodactylibacter sp.
AAAAATAGTGGATAAGCCAAAAATAAGGGTGTAGGGTTTGGCCCAGCCTTTGGCTTCGTATAGGGGCGGGGGGGGGGGGTGGGCGTGCCCAAAAAGAAAAAGGGGCGATCCCATCACCGCCACTCCCAAAGTATACTTGATGTAACGCCTCCCTTTTTCAGTAAGCCGGATGCCAAATTTATCCTCACGCGGGTCGGGCGAGTCTGGGTTGACCTCCTGCAAGCTGCCGATGCTCTTGCCATAGTCGCCAACATCGTCGTGTACGAAAAAGGAAACAACATGCAGGTAATAGCCATTGGTGTCACCGTAGTAAAACATATCCTCCCAACGGTTGAGCAATAAGTAGCCGCTGAGATAGACAACAGCGATGGCAAATAGAGTAGCGAGATGGCTTCTTCGCATGGCAGCGCACTGTGATTTGGCTCGCAATATAGGGCATATTGCATAAAAAAAGGCAAGCGCGGACGCACTTGCCTTTTTCAACTGCCGATTATCTGGTCTAAAGGTGCAGCCGCTCTTTGCGGGCCAGCAGCTCTTCTTCAGACTCTCGGCGGTCGGGGTCATCTACACAACAGTCGACCGGGCAAACGGCAGCGCACTGTGGCTCTTCGTGAAACCCTACACATTCGGTACACTTGTCCGGTACGATGTAGTAGAAATCATCGGATACGGGCTCCTGCTGAGCATCCACATCTACCTCGCGGCCGTCTTCCAACTCGTATTTGCCGGATACGCCGGTCCCGTCGGAGATTGCCCATTCTACACCCCCTTCGTAAATCGCGTTATTGGGGCATTCTGGTTCGCAAGCCCCACAATTGATGCATTCGTCTGTTATGATGATGGCCATAATTATATCTTTTTTCAGTCTAACATTAAACAAACGCTATGGTTTGTGCGAGGAGCAAAAATAAGGGCAGGTAATTATCTTTGCAAAAGCTCTCCCAGATAAATGGGCGGATAAGGAATTGTCAGGAAAAATTTAAAAATCAGCTGGAAACCTGCTAATTTTAGAAACGAATAAAAATCCATGCCTTTGCACCGACTGCTACTCTTATTACCCTTGTATTTGCCTGCCCTGCTGCCAGCTCAGGATGTACACTTTTCGCAATTTCACAACGCGCCGCAGTTATTCAACCCCGCTCTGACGGCGGCCTACGCGCCTGATCACCGCATTGCTGCCCAGTACCGCAGCCAGTGGTCGGCAGTGCCGGTGCCCTACGAGACGCTCACGGCTGACTACAGCCGGAAAGTGAGCCTGCCGTTCTGGGAAGAGGGCCATCACCTTGGGCTCGGCGGGAACTTTCTCTACGACCAAGCCGGGGATGGCCAGCTAAGCTGGCTCCAAATTGCGCTTCGGGCAGCTTTCCACTTGCAACTGGAAGACGGGCATCAATTATCGGCTGGCGTACATGCCCGAGTAGGGCAACGCGCTCTGCAGCCCGGTGCCTATCAATTCGGCGACCAATTCACGGACAGCTTCTTTGACCCCAAGACCCCCAGTGGGGAGAATTTCAACCAGATGAACTCCGGTTTTACGAGCCTGGGAGCGGGCCTGAGCTGGCACTACCGCGACGAGCGCAGCCGTACGCAGCTTTGGGCAGGCATCGGCGCGGATCATCTCAACCAGCCGAGCATTGCCTTTATGGAGGAAGCGGAGGCTCCGGTGCCTATGCGGCTGAACCTGCAAGCCATGGGCCAGATAGAACTCAATGAAATCTGGGACCTTTCAGTCCGCTTGCTGGGGCAAAACCAAGGCAGTTACCGGGAATTCCTTGGTATAGCCGGCATGCGCTACCACTTCACAGACTGGGTAGACTTCCCGCTGGCGGTGCAGTTGAGCGGAGGGTATCGGCTCAGCGATGCTGCGATCGGCATGCTGGAGGTGTACTACCGGCAGTGGCGGTTTGGCCTGAGCTACGACATCAATACATCGCCCTTCCGCGCGGCGACCAACCGCCGGGGCGGCCTGGAGCTTGCAGCCGCCTACTTCATTACCGAGGTGAAGCCGCCCAAGGGATTCAAGGCCTGCCCTGTTTTTTAACTTGATAGCCAGCATCTGACAAACCGATTAAGCATGATATTCAGACGGTTGTTCCTACTTTCCCTGAGCCTTTCTGCTCTGTTGACGCCCATAGTGCAGGGGCAGACTTTTAAAGCATTTGTGAAAGCTGGTGAAGAAGCCCTGGAACGGGAAGACTACCAAGCGGCCATGCAGCACTTCGCCGGCGCCCTGCAGCAGCGGCCCGAAGCCGCTGGCGTCGCCTTTCAGTACGCGGAAGTAGCCCGCCGCTTCCACGCTTACGAAGCGGCGGAGCAGCATTATCTGCAGGTATTGGAAAGCGATCAGGCCGCCCGTTTTACGGAAGCGCTCTACGGCCTGGGCAAGGTATACCAACAGCAAGGGGAATACGGTAAAGCCATCCGCTACCTGCAGGCCTATTTGAATCAGGACAGCCGCCCGCCACGGCAACTGGAAGCTGCTGAACGGGCGCTGATACAAGCCAATTGGGCCAAGGTACAGCCCCAAAAGAATGAGCGATGGAAAGTAGAGCATATGGGCCGGCGGGCCAATACCGGCTATTCAGAATTTGCGCCGCTGCTTTACAATGACACGCTCTACTATTCCTCCTTCCGCTACGACATGGAAGAGGACGATTACCAGCCCAGCCGTAAAATTACTCATGTGCTGATCCTGCGGGGGCGGGGCAGGGGGCGCCCGCTGCGCCGGGGGTTCAATGCAGAAAACCGGCACACGGCGCATACCGCTATCAGCCTGGACGGAGGGCGGATGTACTTTACCTACTGCGATTACGTGAGCGCCTCGGAAATCCGCTGCCAGCTGTACTACCGCGAGCGGGACAGCCGGGGCCGGTGGGCGAGGAAGGCTCGAGCCCTGCCTGCTGCCGTCAATCGTGAAGGCTATACCGCCACCCATCCAGCGATTGGTTACGATTCGGTGCGGCAGTCGGAGGTGTTGTTCTTCGTTTCCGAGGGGGAAGGCCAGCAGCTCGATTTGTTTGTCCTGCCGATTGATTCCAGCGGAGCATTCGGCCAGCCGGAGGCGCTGCAGGAGCTGAATTCCGGGCAAGCGGAGTTGACGCCTTTTTTCCATAGCCCTACACAGACGCTTTACTTCAGCAGTGACAGCCGGGAGAATTTTGGCGGCTACGACATCTTCCGGGCGCGCCGCCAAGCCAAGGGCTGGGGCAAGCCCGAGAACCTCGGTTTCCCCTTCAATACCAGTTACAATGATCTTTACTACAGCCTGAACCCCAGTGGAAAAAGCGGCTTTTTGGCCAGTAACCGGCCGGGTTCGTTTTACCTGGACGATGACAACAAAGCTTGCTGCAATGACCTCTACAAATTCACCTACATACCGCCTCCGCCTCCCGATACTCCGACGGTAGCCGAGATCCCGGAAGCCCCGCCGGCCGAGCCCGAGGAGCCGATGGCGGAGCCAGAACCGCCTTCCACACTGCAGGATTTCCTTCCCCTGGCCTTGTACTTTGACAACGACCGGCCGGATCCCCGCACCCGGCGCAGCGACACCAAGAAGACCTACGGCGCTACCTACGAATCTTACTACCAGCGGCAAGCAGCGTATCTAAAGGCTTTCGCTGAGCCTCTGCAGGGGGAGCGCGCCGAGGAGGCAGCCTACGCCGTAGAGACGTTCTTTGAAGAAGAAGTCCAGAAGGGGTATGAGTACTTGTTGCTGTTTTCGGATATCCTCCTGGAGCGCCTTCGAAGGGGCGATCAGGTAGATCGGAAGAGCACACGTCTGAACTCCAGTCACGTGAAACGAT
>CAYNIT010000344.1:0-3802 GCA_964397205.1 uncultured Phaeodactylibacter sp.
AGTTCGGCGGCGGGGAATCGAGCGTTCCGGTTTCAGGTTTGCTGGGGAAGGCTAAGGACCATATAAGGTTGATCTTCAGGGGCGACCAAGAACTAAGAACTAAACCGAGAACTAAAATGCTCCACATCCACCATCCCGGGCTGTATACTACCCTGCAGGACCTTGGCCGCTCCGGCTACCAATCCTATGGTGTGCCGGTGGGCGGGGCGCTCGACCGGGCTTCGGCGGCGCTGGCGAACCAGTTGGTGGGCAACGCAGCTCATGAGCCAGTGCTGGAGATCACTTTGCAGGGCCCCAAGCTGACGATTACGGGCGATGCGCAGATTGCGCTAACGGGGGCTGACCTTTCCCCTACCCTCAATGGGAAGCCTGTACCGAGGTACGAGAGCATACGGGCCAGCAGGGGTTCCGAATTGCGCTTCGGCCGCCCAGCCTCCGGCTGCCGGGCATACCTGGCGGTGCGTGGGCGCTGGCTGGTGCAGCGCTGGCTGGGCAGCGTGAGCCCTCCTCCGTATCAAGCGGAACAGTTGACGCCGGATAGCGTACTGAAGAAAGGCAGTGTGGTGAAGATCGAACATCAAGGCTTTCTCCCTAAACGGATTTACCCGGAATATGCGCGGCCAGACTACCAGCCTCCTCAGCGGGTGCAGCTGCTGCCCGGCCCGGAGTTTGAGCAATTCGATCAGGGTTTTATAGTCTGGTTTGTCAGTAAGGGGCATCGGGTTAGCGCCGACTCTAATCGCATGGGGTATCGGCTGGAGACGCAGCCGGAAGCCTTTGTGTGGGAGGAAGAATTGATTTCTTCAGCGGTGCTGCCGGGAACGGTGCAGATTACCCACAGCGGGCAGGCCATCGTTCTCCTCGCAGATGCGCAGACAACGGGCGGCTACCCTCGGCTGGGGGTAGTGCCGGAGCACGGGCTGGGCCGGCTGGCGCAGGTGCGGCCGGGGGAGGAGGTGTGGTTTGGCTTTTGAGCTTTGCCGGTTATCTAAAACTGCCGTTATTTCAACTTCGTCATTTGGCTCGTCTATTCGGCAATACCGCGTAGTGCGTGGAGTGATGACGCATTTTCTTAAACCAGGAAAGGTTGAAGAAACAGGATAAGCGTAAGGCATAACTGCATACAGTCCAGGCCGTTAGCGTCTGGGATCAAAGGCCCGTCTAATCAAAAAATTGCTGGTTCTCGCCTAGAAGGCCAAAAAACCCAACAGGCTCTAACTCCCCTTACCTATTCCTGCGGGTATTAATGATGTAGCGTTGCTGCTTCAAAGCGTTCCATCTCTGCACCATTAGGAGCTTTGGAAATAATTAAGTATTTTAATTTCCGATATACACCATTCTCATACCCTAAACCTTTGCGCCCTATGCAAAAGATTGCCCCCCTTCTGTCTGCTTATCTCATGCTTTTAGCATTGATGGCCCTGGCTACCGGCACCGCCGCCCAGGTAGCCGCTCGCATCCACCAAGGCATTACCGCTACCCTGCCCTACGACGGCACGTCCAACATACCCGCCAGTTGCTTTGTGGCTGGCGACAACTGCCGCTACCAGGATGTGCTCATCAGCCTGCCGATGAGCGAGCCCTTGGGCGACACACCGCCACCAGAAGCACAAAGCTCCATCAGTTTCAGCTGCGATCAGGTTGGAACGAATCCCGTAGGCATATGGCTGCAGGATTGGCAAGGGCAGTGGGCTTACTCGCCCTCTGTCGTGGTACAAACGGACAATGATCACGTATGCGGCGGCGGGCTCAATTGGCAGACGCCAGAGTTCCAAACGACGCTCGGCTTTACAGCAGCCATTGGCTCCGAAGGCTTGCTTACCCTACACGCCCGGGACTTTGTAGCCGGCTACACCGTTTACGAGGATATAACCCCTAGCTTTTCGTTCTCTCCAGACCCTGCCGACACCCTGCTTACCCTAAGCTGTGAGGATTTGGGTACTGCCGTTTACTCCATCTATATGCACGCCTCCGATAGCCTGCAGGCAACCCACTGTGAGTCCTTTGTCCTATTGCAGGACGAAGTGGGTGTCTGCTCCGAAGGAGCGGAAGCACCTGGTTTCTCTGCCTTCAACCTGCTGCAGCTTCAACTGCCTGCCTCGGGAGAATTAACAGTGAAAGTAAGTGATTTCCTCCCCAAGTCCGCTCCGCAGGGCCTTGCCTATGCTTTTTCCCCCGATCGGTCAGATACGCTGCTGCGCTTAGACTGCAGTGACTATGAGCTTTTGGACGGCGATTTCCAGCCTCTGGATATTTACGCGATAGCCGAGGACGGCACTTACAGCAGCTTAAAATCTAACCTGTTTCTCTACGACAGCTTCAACCGCTGCCCTGCTGTTTCGGGCTACCAACCACTCAACGACAATGCCTGCAGCGCCCTGCCGCTGGAGGTCGGCGATGGCAGCTGTCCCTACCGGCTTAGCAACGTAGGCGCCGGCGCCGAAACCGGAGAGGTATCGCCACCTGCTGGGGACTGCGGCGACCCGCTCAGCTGGTGCGACGGAGGGAGCGTGGACAACAGCCTCTGGTTTACTTTCAAAGCCCCAGCATCCGGCAGCGTATCCATTGAGGCGACTTTGCTCAATACCCAGCTTGCCCTGTGGGAAGCTGAAGATTGCAATGCCTTGACTGACGGCTCCGCCATTCTTATTGCCGCCGAAGATCAGGGCAGTGGTGGGTCGATAGAAGCTAGGATTGATACGGTAAATTACCTAATACCTGGGCAAACGTACTACCTGCAGATGGATGGCCATGCCGGAGCAAGTGGTTCGTTTGACCTCTGGATTAAAGATGAAGGCCTGCAACAGTTGCTCATGGCCGGCAGCCCAGGCTGTACGGAGGCGGCTTTGGCCCCTGTATCCCAAGGCAAAAATGCCTGGCAGCACCTGGCAAATGAATCCGGCCATTTGATCGCATCGATAGCAGACGGGGGGAATGCTCTGGGAGAAATCAGCAGCAGCCTGCAGGTACATGATGGGATGATCCGTACAGATGCCTCCGGGAACCCTTACCTTAACCGCAACTGGCAGATCAGTACGGAGCAGGCGGCGGTAAGGCCGGTCCGCCTCAGGCTGTACTTTACGCTGGAAGAATTTCAGGCGCTGCAGGGTGCAGGTGCGGGCATAGAGACGCCCTGGCACCTCTCGCTGACGCGCGTTCCCGGCGGCAGCTGCGGCCCCTTCGGCGGCGGTGGGCAAGGGCACAAGCAGTTGCGCTACGGTAACATCAACGAACAGGACTACTTCATCGACTTTGAAATTCCTGGTTTTTCGGCCTTCTACCTCAACGGCAACAACACCCTGACCTCTACTGCTACGGAAACGCCACCGGAGCTCCAGATGAGCGTTTTCCCCAACCCCAGCCGGGATGTCGCCCAACTGCGCCTGCAACTGCCCCGGGCGATGCGCCTGAACATTCAGCTGGTTTCACTCACCGGTCAGGTGGTGCAGCAGCAGTCGCAGGAGGTACCAAAGGGCGAGACGGTATGGCCCGTTTCTACCGAAGCGCTGCCCAGCGGGCTCTACTTGTTGCGGGTCAAAAGCGAGAATGGCAACAGTTGGAGCAGGCGGCTGGTGGTGGAGTGATGATTTACGAAAACGGCCCGCCGGGGGAATGCTCCGGCGGGCAGGTAAAGGGTTGAAAATGCTGTTCTCTAGTCTAATTTTTGCATATCAGCTCCATCGGATGCAAATTTCACGCCTCCTTGCTCACCTTGCCGCTTCAAAGCAATAGGCATAACGTCTAGTACGCACAATCACCTTCCCCTTTTCGCCCTCCTTTCCGGGTACCAGATTCACATCAT
>CAYNIT010000345.1:0-3795 GCA_964397205.1 uncultured Phaeodactylibacter sp.
CACAAAATAACTTCGCCTATTCTAGGTAACTTGTTATTGCGCGACCCCTAAGGCTTACTGTCTAAGCTCGGCGGGGAAGTGCGGCGCCTGCGGTGTCTATCCTGGATAATGCTGTAGCTGTTAATGGCCCTCGGCTGCGCCCCTCCTTAGAATCGCCGTTTACTGCGCGAGGGCTTCCCGCGGCCATGCACTTTTTTTCAAAAGCACCCACCCAAGTGGCCGTTGCCGGAGCGCGTTGCCTTTTCAAGCATTCAGCTTATAATACGCCTTCGGGGAGGAGCCCGTCAGCCGCTTGAAAGTGGTGCGGAAGACCAGTTTTGACTCCATGCCGCAGGCGTGCCGTATTTCCTCCAGGCTCAGCTGTTTATCGGGATTGTCGATCAAACCTTGAGCAGCCAAAGCGCGGTAGCCGTTCACATAGTCGAAAAAGCTTTGCCCGCCGACGTGGTGAATGGCGCGGGAGATTTCGCGGGGCGTTTTTTTCATAAGGCCGGCCAGTTGGTTCAGCCGCAGATCATCGTCGAAGAAGTATTTTTCAGATTGCATGCTTGCATCCAAGGTTTTGAAAAGGCTGGCGCTGCTGCGGATGTCCTCCGGTTCCGGCTCTTCCCGGCCGGCGATGAGGTGGAGAAAAGCTTCTTCTTGCAAATCGGCAGGCCCCACCGGGCGCTCCCGCACGAGCGCCGCCCCCGCCAGCCCAAGCACCAGCAGCATCTGAAGCCCGGCCGAGACCGTTGCCATGGGCTCGCTTTCTGCCTCCAGCAAGCGGAATACATCCCCTGCCCCATCCGACAGCAGAAAAAGCAGCCACAACAACAAGCACAACTTAAGCATCCGCAGCTTGCCCATCGGCAGGCGGCTTCTGATTTCCACCATACTTGGCAGGCGTTCCTTGATGTAGAGGAAAGAGGCTACAAGATAAGCTGCCACGTACAGGTTGGGCAGCGTGGCCCACCAGGAATTGTACCATACATCCAATTGCCCGGGAATCAAGCTGATCAACGCGATTCCGAAAAACGGGAAAAAGTGGTAACCGTCGCGCCCCCGGCTCAAACGGTCGCCCAGCAAACTGCGCAAATACAGCAGCAGCAAGGGAGCCGCTGCAAAGCCCAGCAGCAAATGGAATGCAAGGGAGCCGCTGTCCAGCAGCAATATACTCAGCCAGCGGTTGAGCGCCGCGAGGGTAAACGCTGAGAGCAACCAAATCATCAGCCGGCTGGCGCGGTATTGCCGGGCGCGGGCTTGTAGGAGCAAGGTGCCGGCAAACAGAGCGGCAATAATGGCGATCAAAAGGAAAGTCAGTATCAGCAGTTGGTCCGTTGGCATAAGTGTTTGGTGTACGGGGGCGAATGTGTTGGCGGAAAATACAAATTTTTCATCAACCTGAATTCTCAGCCATTGACAATTGTTACTGCCCGTTGGTGACGAAACCGATTGCCTCCGGCGGTGCCCTCGCCTAACTTGACCACTGCCTGTTTAGTGTCCTATTTTTCCTACTTTTTTCTAACCAAAAACCAAAGGACATGAAAAAGCTTATTCTAATACTAATTGCGGCCTTACTGAGCAGCTCCCTGATGGCCCAGTATACCGCTCAGGGCAACTTCGTTATCGGCTCTACACTGGGCTTTTCTTCCGCCAACTCTAAGGTCACGCAGGACGATGGTGCGGGGGACATCGCCACCGAAAATCCCACTTCGACCCAGTTCAGCATCGCCCCGAGCATTGGCTATTTCCTAGCGGACAACCTGGCCATAGGCATCGGTATGGACTATACCTTCAACCAGGTAGAGCGCAGCGGCGGGGACAACAACGAGGACAGCGACCTGCTCTTTGGCCCATTCGGCCGCTACTACATGCCGGTTACCAATGACATGGCTTTCTTCCTTGAGGGCAATTTCGGTTTTGGCAATGCTTCTGACAATATGATCATCGCCGGGGAACCACAGCGGCTCAACACCAACATTATGGCTTTTGGCGTAGGGCCGGGTTTTACAATTTTCAGCAGCAGCGCCGTGGGCATCGAGGCCTTGGTTAAGTACAACTACGCCCGCAGCCGCTTTGACACCGACATCGCCGGCATACAGCGGGAGACGGTAACTCGTACCAATCAATTCGACTTTTCAATTGGTTTCCAGTTTTACTTTGGCGGTATCGAAGCAGCTAAGAGCGGGGGCAGCCGCTTCTGACCATCAGAGGGGCAGGGCTTCCCGCAGGCGCCGCACCACCTCGAGTGCGGCGGGGCACACGCTGGTATTTTTGAGCGTAAGGTCTAGTACTTGATGGAAGTTTTTGTGGTTGGTGTGGGGGTACTCCCGGCAAGCCTTGGGCCGCTGCTCGTAGATGCGGCAGCGGTTGTCGTCCCCAAGAAAGGGGCAGGGCAATGCATTGGGGATGTAATCGCCCTCCTCGTCTACCCGCAGGTAGCGCTCTACGAATGCTGCGGGCCGCATCTGCAAGTGTTTGGCAATCCGCTCTATGTCGCGCTTGTGGAAAATGGGGCTGGCCGTTTTACAACAATTGGCACAGTGGAGGCACTCGGTGTCCTCAAACACCTCATCGTGTAGGCGCGCCACCGTAGCATCGAGCGCTTTGGGCGAGCGCCTGCGCAGCTTTTTAAAATACTTCTTGTTGGTTTTCCGGTCGCTCTTGGCCCGTTGCTTGAGGTGCTTCAGGCGCGTGGGCATGTCTTCTTTAAAATCTGCAGCCTCCATACCTACTCAACTTTTAAGGTCTTCTTAGGTTCTCCAATGGTATTCTTACCAAAAGATAGAAAATTTTGAACGCAGATCGAAACCAACTCGCCCAAAAAGCACAGGAGCAACAACAGCCTGACCTCATCAGCTGGCTGATCCTGATTACCCTGAGCATCATCTGGGGCAGCTCCTACATCCTTATCAAAAAGGGGTTGGCCGTATACTCCAGCACACAGGTGGCTTGCCTGCGGTTGGCCATCTCATCGGTCTGCTTTCTGCCGGTCTTGATTTGGCGGTTTGGCCGGGTGGACTGGTCGCGCTGGCGTTTTCTGCTGCTCGTGGGGCTGACGGGCACCGGCATACCCGCCTTTATGTTTGCCATCGCCCAGACGGAAATCAGCAGTTCGATGGCGGGGGTGCTGAATTCTCTGGTTCCGCTGTTCACCCTGACTTTAGGGGTGCTGCTGTTCGGGGCGAAAGCGCCCTGGGTCAAGCTGCTGGGCGTGCTGGTCGGATTGGCGGGGGCAGCCACGCTCATTTTGAGGGGGGAGGAAGCTGGTATGGAAGGCAACCCCTGGTATGGCTTGCTCGTCATCGTAGGCTGTATCTGTTATGCCATCAGCTCGAATACGGTGGGCACTTATCTGCGCGACATGAAAGCGGTGATCATAAGTGCTGCTTCCTTCACCATCGTGGGCATACCGGCCTTTGCCTATTTGTTCCAAACCGATTTTGTGCAGAAGCTGTCGGTGCAGCCCGGTGCCTGGGAAGCGCTGGGTTATATCACTTTGCTCAGCGTGTTCGGTACGGTGCTGGCATCTCTGATTTTCTTCCAGTTGGTACAACGCACTAGCCCGGTCTTTGCCTCTATGATCAGCTATCTGGTACCGTTGGTCGCTGTATCCTGGGGGTTCTTCGACGGGGAAATCATCACGCTGCTCCATTTCATAGGCATGGGGCTCATCCTCAGCGGCGTTTACCTGGTTAAACGGTGAGGGCCAGGCACGGCTCTCGGTTTCATACTAAGCAAACTCGGGCATGGCTGCTTTAGGCCGCTAAGCGCTACTCCGCAAAATTGGGCGCTCCCCGCTGCAGGCTTTCT
>CAYNIT010000346.1:0-3788 GCA_964397205.1 uncultured Phaeodactylibacter sp.
GGCGGAAGGGCGCGGTGCAGAGCTGTTAGCTGTGGCTTTTCTTTCTGTACCGTAGCCGCTTTTCATCTTTAGCGAGATGTTGTATTCACAAAAGCGATCCTATCCAATCTGTTTGTCCAGGCTGTAGCGGCGGAGGTGGCGGCGGCTGGCTGTAGTCAATTTCCCGTTCGTAGCAGCTGCGCTCGAACAGTGTGTTTAGCACTTTTTGTAACGGAAGCTTAACATCTTCTTCGCCATCGAGGAGCGGCACGGGCAAGACGGGCAGCGCTTGATCCAGCCGAATGGCCCACAAGTAGTTGCGGGAGTCTTCAGACCGGTATAGGCATGCAGCATAGGAGGCTTCTTCAATTTGTGGATGCTGGAAAACGCGTTCTCCCCGCCTAATGAGGTCGATTTCGAGCAGATTGACCTTAGCCTGTTGCAGCTTCGCCCTTTTTTCCAGATAGTCGGCGCGTCCAGGGCTGCGTTTATTGACGGGGGAAAGGTATTCTATTACGGTGATCAGCTGCTGGTTCTTGCGGTGGCGGATGTAAACGCTGGGGATTCGGTTGGATATGCCGTTTGCCTGGTCTACAACAGCAGTAGGCGGGGTGAAGGCGGCGTCGTAGGCCCCTGCAGGTTCTTCCAGTTTTGATTTGCGGACTTCAACATCCGGGTAGAGTATGCCGAGGTCTTCTTGCCACTCGGTATCTACTACAGCATACAACTCTGTGCGTACGGTATAGCCCTCCGGCAATTGAGGTATCAGAAGCTCTTTGGTAACGAAGGCCAGCCCACTGTGCACATCCGGCCAAAGGTAGCCTTCCAGGTAGGGGTCCATTCCGGGGAATCGTTTGGACATGAACTACAATTTTTTTTGATTTTCAAAAATCGACTGCACCCACTCCCACTCCTTTTCCGTCAGCGCCGGCGGGGGCGGCGGCTGTTGGTAGTCAATCGACTTATCAATAGTCCGCTCCCGGTAGAGCCTATCCAGGGTTTGCCCCAAATCCAGCGGTAAATCTGCATCCGGCGGGCGCAGCGGGACCGGGATTACCGGCAAAACATCCCGCAGGCCTAACGCCCAGATATCCGTTTGGGGTTGGCCTGCCCGGTTTAGGGCAATGAGGTAATGCGCAGCTGGCAAATCGGGATGAGTAAGCGTGCGGGCACCTCTGCGCAACAAATCTATTTCGATAAAATGTACGCCATCGACCCGTAGCCGCTCTCGTTTACTGCGGTAGGCAGCCAAGCCGGGATAGCGCTTATTGACCGGAGAAAGCAACTCTATGGCAGTAATCAATTCGTTGCCCTTTCGGTCGCGGATTTCCACCACCGGTATACGCACCTCAATCGGCTCCACATCCGGCAGGCAGAGCGTGGCCGGCGTAAATGGGTTGCCGTAAACTTCCTGTGGTTCTTCTGCCCGCTTCAGCAGCTCTACGTCTGGGTAGAGTATCCCGATATCTTCCTGCGGGGCCCTATCCATCACCGTATAGGTATGCAATTGTACCAAATAGGAGTCGCCCAGCTGCGGCGTCAATTGCGCGCTGATCAGGTAGGACAGGCTCTGATGCACATCTGGCCAGAGATAACCCTCCAGATAGGGGTCCATTCCGGGGAATTGCTTGGGCATAAATTGCGGATTGGTAGAAATATTAAAAATACAGTATTCTCCCGGCATTGTCAATACCGGGTCCCCCCTCCCACCCTATTCCCAAAAAATCGCCATATTTGCCTGCAGCATAAAGCGCCCGATATGAGCAACCCACATCTCGACCCCAACGGCGAAGGCCTGCCGCCCGAAGAACAACAGGCAGAACTAGAACTGCGCCCGAAAGCCCTGGACGACTTCAGCGGACAACCGAAGATCGTGGAAAATCTGCGTATATTCATCCAGGCCGCACGCAAACGCGGAGAAGCACTAGACCACGTACTGCTGCACGGCCCGCCCGGCCTCGGCAAAACCACCCTTTCCCACATCATTTCCAATGAACTGCAGGCAGAACTAAAGATGAGCTCGGGCCCGGTGCTGGAAAAACCGGGCGACCTAGCCGGCCTGCTGACCAACCTGGAGGAAGGGGATGTGCTCTTCATCGATGAAATCCACCGCCTCAATACGGTAGTCGAAGAATACCTCTATTCGGCTATGGAAGACTACCAGATCGACATCATGATCGACAGCGGGCCCAATGCACGCAGCATACAAATTACCCTCAACCCCTTTACGCTCGTCGGCGCCACCACCCGCATGGGCCTGCTCACTGCTCCCATGCGCGCCCGTTTTGGTATCAACTGCCACCTTGATTACTATGATGCCCCAACCCTGAAGCGCATCATCAAACGCTCCGCCGGAATACTCGACGTACCCATCAAAGAAGCCGGCGCCGAGGAAATTGCCCGCCGCAGCCGGGGCACGCCGCGTATCGCCAATGCGCTGCTGCGCCGCATCCGCGATTTTGCACAGATCAAGGGCGACGGGACGATCGACAAAAAAATTGCCGAGTACGGCCTCGCTGCCCTGAATGTGGACGAGGGCGGACTGGATGAAATGGACAATAAAATCCTGTCGACCATCATCCACAAATTTAAAGGCGGGCCCGTAGGCATCACCACGATCGCAACCGCCGTGGGCGAAGAAGCCGGCACCATAGAAGAAGTGCACGAGCCATTCCTCATCATGGAGGGCTATATACAGCGCACTCCGCGCGGGCGCGAAGCCACGGAGAAGGCCTACAAACATCTCGGAGTCGTGCCGCCCGGGCGTACCGGCACTTTATTCGATGGAGAGGCGTGAACAAAAACGGGGCTGCACTATTCATTAGGTAAACAGCATCCGCTTATGCTTATTCGCCGCATTCTGCTCACCCTTACCTTCCTCAACTTCCTGACCATCGCTTACGCGCAGCTTAGCCCGGGCTTGACAGACTTTAATGCCGAGCGCTTCCGCAAACAAAAAGTCAGCATGATCGTGCTCGGCAGCTGGGCCATCGGCAACATCGCCGTCGGGGCTACCCTGGCCAGCCAACGCGAGGGCGAAGCCCGTTATTTTCACGGCATGAATGCCGGCTGGAACCTAGTCAATCTCGGATTGGCGACAGCTGGCTACCTAAGCGCTACTAATGGGGACCCTGCGAGCCTGACCCTTATGGAAAGCATAAACGATCAGCACCGCCTGCAGAAAATCTTCCTCTTCAATGCCGGCCTAGATGTAGGCTATGTGCTCGGCGGCGCTTACCTCATGGAGCGCGCTAAAAATACCGACAACAAGCCGGAACGGCTGCGGGGCTTCGGGCGCTCCATCATTTTACAGGGCGCTTTCCTCTTTGCCTTCGACCTCGGGGCTTACTTCTGGCAGGCCGCCGGCAATGATGAGCTGCAGCCGATCCTGCAAGGGCTAAGCTTTCATGGCAATGGCGTAGGGCTGAATTTGAGGTTCTGAGGCTCGCTCATTGCTTCACCAGGCGCTCCACCCAGCGCCGCTCCCCTACCCGGGCTTCCAGGCTGTACACACCGGAAGGCAGACCCTGCAGGGATAAGGCTTCCGTAGCGGCCGGCCAGTGCCGTACTTCGCGCCCGTAAGCATCGCGCAGTGTCAGTACGGCATCAGCTTTTTTATTATCCAGCTGCCAGTAGAGGGTATTGCCGGCAGGGTTAGGGAATACCTGCAACCCGCTGCTAGTGGCCTGCTCTGCATCCAGCGAAGTCAGTACCGCCGAGCAGTCGCCATCGGTCTCCGCAATGCGGAACAACTCACCGTCCACCACAAACCAGTTTTGCCACTCGCCGCCGCTGCCGGACTGCCAATC
>CAYNIT010000347.1:0-3772 GCA_964397205.1 uncultured Phaeodactylibacter sp.
AGCGTGCAAAAAAACGAGTCTAAATCGGTAAGTTATTGTTGCGCGACCCCTTAAGGCCGATACGGATCAATTTATGGGCCTGTTCCCAGGGGCAAGTGCTGACTTCCCCGTTTAAAGCGATGGGATGGCCGGGCAACACATTGGGGTAATCGTAATCGAAATAATTGATCAACTCCTCCGTGCGGATAGCATCCACAGGGGGCATTACGCCATCGTTCAAAAAGCGGCGTACGTTGCTGTAAGAAGCCCCGTCTGCATCGATGGAAAAGGTAGAAGTCGGCTCTTCACTGACCAAGACAAAAGGGTTCTCTACGATTGGGCTGTAGCCCTCGCCAGAAATGTCGGATGAGCCATTGTTGTCTACACTATTGTCGGAGGAAGGGGATCCGCCGTATTCGTATGAGTGAATATCCTCCGACTCGCAACTCGAAAGGGCGATGATCAGCGTGGCGAATAGAAGTAATTGGACGGTCTTCATGATGTATTTCCTGTTTTGGTGTATTTTGGAGACGAGTACTGCTGTATAAAAGGTTGGCATTTACATTTTACCTTCTACATTCTGCCTTATTTCCCACCCCTGCATATCCCGCTTCTCAATCGCCGCGCTCATCATGGGCGGAAACTGTTCCGGCGTACAGGCAAAGCAGGCAATACCCATGTCCGCCACCTTTTGCGCCATCTGTTTGTCGTAGGCGGGAGCCCCTTGATCATTCAGGGCGAGCAAAGAGATGATGGTCACTCCAGCGGCCTGCATGCGGTTGAGCAAGCGCAGCATTTCCCCTTCCCTTCCACCTTCGTACAAATCACTGATCAGTATCATGGTAGTTTGCTCAGGCCTACGCACCAGAGGATGGGCATAAGCCAAGGCTTTCCCAATATCTGTGCCTCCACCGAGTTGTGTAGCAAACAGCAAGTCCACCGGGTCCCCCAAGTGTTCGCTCAAATCAGCTACGGTGGTATCAAAGGCAATGAAATGGGTGCGGAGCGTCCGCATAGAAGCCAGGATACAGCTGAGGATACCAGCGTACACCACCGATTCGGCCATGGAAGCGCTTTGGTCGGAAAGGATGATGACATCGTGCATCTGCGCCCGTTTCCGCCCGTAGCCGTACAGGCGCTCCGGGATAATCGTTTTGTACTCCGGCTGGTAGTGCTTCAGATTGGCTCGGATGGTACGGTGCCAGTCGATTTCGTTGAAGCGGGGCCGGCGATTGGGCACGGAGCGGTCGAGGCTTCCCCGGATGGCTTGCCGGGTGGGCCTTTCCAGCCGCTGCTCGAGTTCTTCAACCAATCGGCGGACCACCTGCCGGGCGGAAGCGCGGGTTTCATCGGGCATGGCTTCGTTCAGGCTGAGGATGGTGCTGACCAGGGCCACATCAGGCTCAATAGACTCCAGCAGTTCGGGTTCCAGCAGCATCCGCTTGAGGTCTAGGCGTTCCAGGGCATCCCTTTGCAGCATCCGGACCACGGGGGAAGGGAAGTAGCGCCTTATGTCTCCCAGCCAGCGATTGACGCGGGGAGAAGAGCTGCCTAACCCCCCTTTGCGCTCGCCCTCGTACAGGGCCTGCAGCACCCGGTCCATGCCCTTTGCTTCTGAAGAAAGCGACACCTCGCCCTCCGGGTCGGATGCTTTCCCTAGAATGAGCCGCCAACGCTCTAAACCGTCCGGTTTGCTTCCCATTTTTTTGGCTTTAAGTTAGCAAAGTTTCTGCATCTTTGCGCCCAAGGTATCAACCTCGCAGCGGAAGGGGCGTTCCCATGTCGGAGCCTCGCTCAGCTAGCTTCCTCCACCAAACGGTAGGCATGCAGACAATTGATGTTTTGATTCCTGTGGTACTAGCGCTGACTATGTTCGGCGTTGGCACCTCGCTGGAACCGAAAGACTTTAAAAATATTGCCCGACACCCCAAGACCATTGGCCTGGGCCTGGGTTTGCAAATGCTTTTCTTGCCTGCCGCAGCCTTCCTGATGGCGCTGCTCTTGCCCGTAAGGCCGGAATGGAAGTTAGGCTTGGTCATATTGTCTCTCTGCCCGGGGGGCGCTACTTCCAATTTTGTCTCTTACCTGCTGGACCTGAGAACGGCGCTTTCTATTTCGCTAACTTCCTTGAACAGCATACTCATCCTGCTGACCATACCCCTGGGAGTTGACCTAGCCACCAGCTTTTTCTTTGGAGGCCATCCCGACTTGAACATGTCTTTTGCCGATACGATCACTAATGTGCTGTTTGTGATACTGCTGCCGGCAGCTTTAGGTTTGCTTTTCCACTACTGGTACAGCGAACTGGCTACCCGGCTGAAGACTCCGATCAAAGTAGTGACTACCCTTTTGTTGGCAGTGGTGTTCGGCATTAAGTTTTTCGCTGGTGAACAGAGCGGCGGCGGCGATGTAAGCTGGCGAGACTTGGCTGTTCTCATGCCTATCATGCTGGTTTTTCACCTGATTACAATGATAAGCAGTTACATTATAGCCGTGCGCACGAAGCGAGAACACCTCTCTGCGGTCACTATTGGCATCGAGGTGGGGCTTCAGAATACTACCCTGGCCCTTTTGGTTGCGAGCGTATTGCTTGACAGCAACGAAGTAGCCAAGCCGACTCTTGTCTACGCCATTTTTTCCTTCTTCACTACCATCGCCTTTGGCTATTTCGCCAAGCGGAGGCGCCCCGCCCTGCAGCCGAATTAAAACAAGCCCAGCCGAAGCGTATTGCGGTATATCTTGTAGTAGGGATTCGGCCTGGCACCGAAAGCCTTCGCCAGCTCGCCCTCTCCATCGGTGTTGAAATCCAGAATAACTGGCCTCCCGGCGTGGCTCCGGATCAAGCCATCAAACAGATAGGCTAAAGCTCCCTGCTGTGCTCCTGCAGCAGACTCAACTGGCACAAAATTGATCACCTTGCCGTGGCTGTACAGGAAGAAGTTGACCGCCAGCACCTCTGCCTTGGAATTGATGACAGAAGAAGCAAAGCCCCAGCCGCGATGCAGAGCGTTGTACATCACTCGCTGTATACCGTGGAAGTCCTGATCAGACTGCCGGCTTTTGGCCCGGTGCTTTCTGTAAAAATCGGCAATTTGTTCCGGCTTCAAGCTTGAGGTCATCACCAAGCCGGCATCCTCCGCTTTCTGCAATTGCTCCAAGAGGGGGCGGCTGAAATTATCGGCGAGGGTCTCGTAGGGTTCATTCAAAAATAGCTGGTAGTTGGTGCGCTCCTCTACCTTAAACTCGGCTTTTTCCGGGGGAGGGTTCTGCTCGTTGATCCGGATATCTACCTTCTGGAATTGCTCCGGGATGGCTTCCAGGAAATTGGCTACCCGCTTTTGCGAAAGCAGGTGAATGGAGTAGATACCCAGTTCCCGCATTAAAGAGGGCTGGTGCAACTCTCGCTTTTTGAAAAGCCCCTCTCGCCAGACCAGCGGAAAAACCGATTCATAATCTCCTTCCACCAGGGCATCCCAGTCTTTCGCAATGTGGTCCAGATACCACATGTAACCAAAGATGTTGCCGTTGGTCGCGTAATGTACGCAGCTGTTCCACTTTACTTTATCAATTTCTTCCCGGTTCAGGTACTTGATCTCCATTGATTGTCTTTATTCCTTATCGCTTTCCAGGTTTGTCCTGTCGGTTGCTGTGCCGAAGCAAAGATGGTTTGCTTTTCAAACCATTCCGCTATGGTATTTGGTTTACTGCTTTCCAGTTAAACTAAACTGAATCTGGTTTAAAACCAAAAAATTGGCAAACCCCGCCATTCTTATACAAATACCTGCATGATTTT
>CAYNIT010000348.1:0-3725 GCA_964397205.1 uncultured Phaeodactylibacter sp.
AGTTTTCGGAGAAAACCAAATGTCCTGTGGACGTTTGACAGAGTGAACCGCTTAGCGGGTGGGATGGTCGCGCAGGTTCTTGTCCGGCTTCAGGCCGTAGTGCTTGAGCACTTGTGAGAGCGTCAGGCGGGTCTTGATCTCGGCGATTTCTATGGCAGAATGTTAAAGTTTGAAAATTCTCATCCTGAATAATACTTCAAAAAACTATAGGATTATTCAGAACTAAACAAGAATAATCAAAATTGTTTCTGCACTTTTATTCGCTTACTTTTGTTGTAATCTATGTTTTCGCACATTAAAACTGAAGGATCATGACTTTTGGAAGCCGTGTGGCCGCAATCAGAAAAGAGAAGCAGCTATCGCAAAGCGAGCTGGGCAAGCGCGCCGGCATCTCCGGCGATATCGTCGGCAAGTACGAACGCGATGAGATGAAGCCCTCTATAGAGACAGCCACCAAATTGGCCGCCGCACTTGAAGTTTCACTGGATTATCTGGTCGGTATCGGCGAGATGCAGGTCTTTGATAAAAGCCTCCTGCGTAGGGTCGAAGAGCTGGCCAATTTGCCTGAGCAAGACCGGCAGGGGATTCTTTTTGCCCTCGATGGGCTGCTTAGAGATGCGAAGGCAAGGATGGCTTACCAATGAAAAAGCCCCTGTAACTTGCAGAGGCTTTTTTGACTTCGCTTTTCTAAAGTACAGATTCTAAATCAATTTCCTTCGTCATCTTCTTTTGTGTTGGAGAATACCATGTCAATATTAACTTGTTACGGGCAATAAAAACGGTATCTATTGCCAAGCTATATGGGCGTTTAGTTTTATCAAATTCCTTTTCTACTTTTAGTTTTTTTCCAGAAGCGATATTTTGAACAGTAACTAACTCATTCATACTCTCTCCTTGATATACAATTACTTCTTTATCCAAATCAAAAATCAGAGGCGATAAAAACAAGCCTTCTCGGTTTGACCGAAATGATACAAAATACAAATATTTACAACCTGTTCCACACCCGTCCTCTACAACAAAATAGTCACTCACTTTGTAGGTTCTACTAAATCCAAGTGGCGAATAAGGTAGTGTGTCTTTTCCAGTATTAAATTCTTTACCAACCACTCCCCATTTAAGTACTGCCGCCTTTCCCTCCTTAACTGGTTGGGCGATAACAATAGAGTCATTTTCGAAAAACAGAGTGTCATGAGAAACTACTGAGTTTTCTTCCGTTGCCATAGTTGGTAATCTGCTGCTACTTTTCTCAGTCACATCAAAACAACTGAAAAATGCAGTAAGCGAAATACAAATTATCATCTGTAATATATGTTTCATATTTAATATCTATAAAATCTAAAATCATTATTATCGACTCCTTCCACTTGTACAGGGGTCATTGTATTTGCCCAATTTGGAGTAGGTATGTACGGAGAAAAGAAATGAGTTGCCCCTTGAGCAGTATTAGGGTTTTGTCTGTCAACTCGAATAGCTGCCCCCATGCTTTCCACAAATGCTGCAGTCCGAACTTCATTCCGCCTGTTTCCTCCAGGACCGTCACCGCCTATGTGGGCTAAAGTGTTTGTGTAACGAGGTGAACCCGTCGCTACGGATTCAAATTGACCAGCTTGGGTCACTACTTCTTCATAAGTTGAAACATCAGCAAATTGGGCATTGTAGTTGTTGGCTGCACTTGGTTCTGTATTATCTTCTGCTCTGGTTCTTATCACCTCACCCAAAGCAACTTTGGCTTCAGAACTTTGCCCTGCCCCTTCTGCATAAATAGTTCGTGCCATGTGTCCAACATCACTATCGAGGGCTATTTCAGAATAAACAGGGTCTTCGAAATGAATTCTTGTCGGGTCATCCCGAACCGGTCTTGTTCCCGTTTGGACAAAAAACCTGTCAGGTTGGCCAGTCTCAACTCTATTTACAAAATTTCCTTGTTCATCAAAATAGAAATCATCTGGTGGTTTTGGTGCTCTCCCGTCGGGATCAATAAACCGAATCGGATTATTGAATGTGTACGAGAAGGGCGACCAGGCTGAAAAATCTGCTGCAATCGGATCCACCCCCAAAAACCGCCCCACCTCCGCATCGTAGAAACGCGCCCCGCGGTAGTCGTAGCCGGTTTCCTTGTCGCGCTCGTGGTAGGTGGTGAGGTAGACAGCGGGGCTGCAGTTGGTATGCTCGCGCAGGATTTGGCCGTAGGCCGCCAATCACCGCAACAACACCACCTCCCCCTTCACTATTTCCGTCTCCCCATCGATGAACTCCACCTCAGCGAAGAACACGAATACTCCCGAGTCCATCTCGTTGCCGCGGAAAGTGCCATCCCAGCCCTCCTCCTCGACATTGGGCAGCAGGCGGGTCTTTTCAAACACCATATTGCCCCAGCGGTCGAAGATGCGGAAATTGGTAACAGCTGCTACATCATCGCCCACGAAGAGGGTAAAACTATCGTTAGCGCCGTCGCCGTTCGGGCTGAACACGTTCGGAGCGTAGACCTCCCGCCGGCGTTCCACGATGACAGTGATGCGGTCACTCGCGCTGCAGCCGCTGCTGTCAGCTACAGTGAGTCGGTAGGTAGTAGTGTTGGTAGGGCTTACGAATGGCTCAAAATCCGTCAGCCCGTCCGGCCGCCAGAAGAAAGTATCCACCGCGATTTCCCCCTGAGGCATCAGCTGAATGCTGTCGCCCAGTTCAATGGTCTGATTTGGGCCGAGGTCCAGCGGCAGCGGCACGGCTTCCTCCACTGTAACTTCCTGCTCCGCTCGGCAGTCATTGATATCCTGTACGGTAATGTCGTAGGCTCCCGGCTCCAGGCCTGGTATCAAAGCCGGGAAGTCCGTCACGCCCGTAAAGAAAGCCCCATCGAGCGAATACGCATAGGGAGGAGTCCCCCCTACCGGCGCTTCCAGCAGAATCTGTCCGCTTGGATCGCCCTCGCAGGCCGGCGACAAGCCGCTCGCACTGATGGAAAGCGGTGGCGGCGCAACCAAGGCAACGCTATCCACAGCAGTACAGCCCGCTGCATCGGTCACGGTAAGAGTATAGGTGCCCGCCGAAAGCCCCTGCAAGGCATCGGCCGCCGCGCCCGTATTCCAAGCATAGGCATAGGGCGGCAGGCCATTCTGGGCGCTGCCCTGAACGGCACCGTCTTCGCTTTCCGCGCAGCTCAGCGCAAATCCGCCGAAGTCAGAAGTAGCCACAGCGGCAGCCTCCACCTCGCTGACCTCCACCCGGAGCCCTGGCCCCAGCTCGGCCGGGCATAGGTTGATAACGGCACTAAGACTGGAAATGAAGTAATTGGTGGATGCCTCAGGACTGACGGCATACGTAAAGCCGTCTTGCACACCGGTAAAGGAATCCACCACGCCATTCTCATCGCTCAGGCTGAGATCATAGGCCTCTCCCCCACTTAGCCGGAAGGTAAGCAGTAAGGAATCGCCGGCGCAAACAGAGGACGGCCCTTCCAAGCTGCCCACCGGGCGCTCGTTGAAATCCAAATCGACTACAATAATGCTGTCGCAGCCGGAAGCAGCGCCCCCTTCTATGACCTCCGTACCGCTGGGGTTGTCAATATCGTAAATAGTGCCGTTGACCTCAATCTGCTCGCCCTCGCATAAGCTGAGCGCAATGGCCTCTTCAATTGCCGCGCCAAAAGTCAGATCCACACGGATGATGCTGTCGCAGCCCGTCGCCGCACCGCCGGGGATAATCTCCGTGCCGCTCGGGTTGGC
>CAYNIT010000349.1:0-3693 GCA_964397205.1 uncultured Phaeodactylibacter sp.
GGACACCCTGCTCATCCTTGCCCGGGAAGGGGAGGAGCTGCTGGGGTACCTGGGCGTACTGCCGGACTGGGCCTACTTCGATGGTGCGACTGCGGAAAAATGCGGCTGGCTGAGCTGCATTTGGGTCAACCCGGCAGCGCGGGGCAAGGGCATCGGCGGGAAACTGACCCGGAAGGCGCTCGATGCCTGGGGCGGCCGGGTGTTCGCTGCCAACTATGTGCCCGCCATCCGGCCGATGTACGACCGCAGCAGAGCCTTTTTGCCGGCGCCCCACGTTCAAATAGGGCTGCGGCTGTACTTGCAGGCGGACTTTGCTACTTTGCTGCCGCCCAAGCGGCCGGTTTTTGAGCGTGCCCAGCCCTTGCTGCGCCTGGGCGACCGCCTGTTGAATGTTGGCCTGGAAGGGCGGCTAAAGCTGATAAAAGCCAGCTTGGAAAACTGGTCGCTGGAGTACGTGGACGGGGCAGACCAAGAGGCAGGGGACTTTATTGCTGCCCGGCAGGAACGGCAATTGTTCCGCCGCGGGGCGGCCGAGTGGAACTGGATGCTGCGCCACCCTTGGGTGCTGTCGGCGCCAGCTCCTGACCCCTACAGCCGCAAGTACTACTTCTCTTCGTTGGACCGGCACTTTAGCTTTCATGCACTCAAGCTGCGGGACGAGCGGCACCGCCTGCGCGCTTTCCTCATCTTCTCCCGCCGCAACGACTGGCTGAAACTGCCCTGCTGCTACGCTGATTGTCCGCCCGAACGGCTGGCAGAGCTGATCCGATACCTGCTGCTGGCCTGGCGCATCAAGGGCTTTACGACCTACCAGCCCGAATTGGCGGCAGCGCTCCGCAGGGACAAGCGTCCGGCTTTCTACCAAAAAGAAATCCGTCAGTATGCTCTGGTCGGCAAGGCCATGGGTTGGGACCCGGCAGAACAGGCGTACGGCTGGCAGGACGGGGAGGGGGACGCGGCTTTTACTTAGTGGTAAGCCTAAGAGTTATTAACAATTTGGATGAATTCAAGTGTTTCGTGTTAGTAACTTCTAAAACACTTTGTCGCTCAGTTGCGTTTTTATTTTTACATTTCCCTATTGTTTCAATTCTATTGACAATAAATGCTCTGAAATGGAATTGATTTCGTTCTTCGCGGGTGCCGGCGGGCTGGATTTGGGCTTTGCAAATGCAGGCTTCAATGTAGTTTGGGCCAATGAATACGATAAAGACATTTGGGCAACCTACGAACACAACCATCGGGATACTTACCTGGAGCGCCGCAGCATCGGTGAAATCGCCGCATCGGAAGTGCCCGATTGCGACGGCATCATTGGCGGGCCGCCCTGCCAAAGCTGGTCGGCGGCGGGAGCGCTGCGTGGCCTTGAGGACAAGCGCGGGCAGTTGTTCTTTGATTTTATCCGCTTACTGGAGGCGAAGCAGCCAAAGTTCTTTCTGGCGGAAAATGTGGCGGGTATGCTGGTGCCGCGGCACCGGCAAGCTTTGGAAAACATCAAAGCCATGTTTGAAAATGCCGGAGAAGGCTACCATTTGAGCTTCCAAATGCTCAATGCGGCAGACTATGGCGTGCCGCAGGACCGGAAGCGGGTGTTCTTTGTCGGCTACCGGCGGGACTTGGAGCAATCCTTTGAGTTTCCCGAACCGCAGCCGGAGCAGGCTACACTGGAAGAAGCCGTCTGGGATTTGAAAGATAGCGTGGCCCCTGCTTTGGAGGGCAATTACGCCAATCCCGACTGCCGGGTACCCAATCACGAATTCTGGCGCGGCGGATTTTCTAGCATCTACATGTCTAGAAACCGGGTGCGGGCCTGGGACGAGCCCTCCTTTACCATACAAGCGGGTGGGCGGCACGCGCCCCTGCATCCGCAAGCACCCAAAATGGAATTGGTGGAAAAGGATGTCCGGCGCTTTGTACCGGGCTACGAGCTGCTGTACCGCCGGCTGAGCGTACGGGAGTGCGCCCGCATACAGACCTTTCCGGACGAATTTGTATTCCAATATAAAAATGTTGCGGCTGGCTACAAGATGATTGGCAATGCAGTGCCGGTAAGGCTGGCGGAGGTGTTGGCCAGGCAAATCAAACGGGAATTGTTCGTTGGGGGAGCAGCTGAGCAGAAAAAGGAACAGCTCAGCTCCGCCATTTAATGCTCCCAATCGCCCAATTTAGCATTGCGCTCGGGCATTTCAACATAATATTCTTCTTTGGGCAGCATTTGGTTGATGGCGGCGATCAGGTCCCGCAGGGGGCCGGAGAAGCTCTTGTCGAAGGAGTAGCAAACCTTAGTCTGGCCTTTGTAGGTGATCATTAGCTCCGTCTTCAGCCGTATCTCCTTGCTTTGCTCAAACACCCGGCAGTCGATGTAACTGCTCATGATGCGTTGGTCTTCGATGGTGCGGGTCAGCCGCCGCTGGGATTCGGCGGTGAGGGGTTGCTGCACGGAGACTTCCGCTTCAGTATCGTCGAAGCCTTCGATGAGGATTTCTACGGAGCCTCGCTCAATTTGGTAAACGCGCAGCTCTTTTTCGGTAAAATCTTCCGGGAACAAGGTCTGACGTATGCGGATGCTCAGCTCCTGCGTGCTGTCTTGAGCGGGCAGCGCAGCTATGTAAAACAGCAGTAAGGCGAAACAGGCGGTAAGGTGGTAGCGCATGTATGGATATGGTTTTTTGTTCATATAATTCACAATAGAAACGGGGCGCGCTTGGCGCATGTTCGGGTTGGGGCATTTAAGCCCGTGTTCCGCTCTTGTGAAATGGCGGACATTGCAAATTATTGCTGCTCCGGTATAAATACCTGCCCCCACCTTTGTCCTTAATGGATTACTTCCTATTTTTGCCGAAAATGCATCAGCAATGGAAGCAGAAGCAAACAACAAATCAACGGCGATGGATTGGATCCTCTTTTTGGTGTTCACGGCTATCGTAGTACTACTTCTGATATTCGCCAATGAATGGTTCTGGGTCGCCCTGCCGTTTTCGCTGACTTACCTGGTGAAGGCGCTGCGGGCGATGTAAGGAATGGTGCAGCTCCGTACCTACCTTACGCAAAGGCATCATTGCATTTATTATGCTGCTGCTACTCCACGTTCTGCCCCCTGAAGGAGCAGGCAAAACACCGTCTCATCTATTGTGCTGCTCCACGTTCTGCCCCCAAAAGAGCAGGCAGAGCTTCTCGCTATTCTCCATTTTAGGGTTAGCACATTTGCGCTATGAGAAAAAGGCTGGCGCTACCAGATCATAGGGCGGAGGGTTATTTTTTTTAGAGGGTGCATCACCGAAGCAGGCAACTATACAAAGGGCATCGCAGCTCCAGCCACGATGCCCCATTTTTATCAGCAAGTTATGGTAAAAAGCGGTCTCTACGAAGCACAGCTCACGCACTCCCGGAACTTGTTCGCCATCTCCTGCGCTACGGAGGAAGAGCGCTGGTAGTATAGGCTTTTCACGCCCAGCTTCCAAGCCTCGATCATTATCGCGTTGACCTCTTTGGCCGGAATCTGCGGCGGGATATTGAGGTTGAGCGACTGCGATTGATCGATGAACTTCTGGCGGGCAGCGGCTTGCACGATGATTTCCTGCGGGTTGATCTCGCGGAAGGTCTTGAAGACCGCCTTTTCGTGATCGCTCAGCCCTTCGAGATGCTGTACGGAGCCGTTCTTGAGCAGGATGGATTGCCAGATTTCCTCGCGGTCCA
>CAYNIT010000350.1:0-3682 GCA_964397205.1 uncultured Phaeodactylibacter sp.
AGATACATGAGGTTGATCATGAGCTGCCGCGGTTCCTTTGGAATTGACATAGCTTATCGCTTTTTATAATTCAGGAAAAAAATCGCAAACAACTCCGTATTATTGTTGCTTTACGTTAGACATGGCAGAGATCATGTTGCCGTATACGTTGTTCAGCTGGCTGTAAGTCTGGTTCAAAGAACCGATGTTCTGGTTAAGCGCATTCAGCTGATCTTTGTACTGCTTGGTATCTTCCAGGGAATCGCTAAGGTCCGCCATAGCTTCGTTGAGCTTGGAGTAGAAGTTGCTCATGGTCTTGATCTGATCGCTCGTGCCAGAGAAGTCTACCTCTTGCAGGGCTTTCAGAGAAGATAAGCTCTTCGACATGGATTGAAGCTCGGTGAGCATACCGCCGAGCTGCTGTTCTACCACCTCTCCATTGAGCGGTGTAGTAGCGGGTACGCCAGAAGATTGGGGGTCTCCCTCTGTAAGGGGAGCAATATTTGAGTTGTAGTCACTCAAGCCGGGGTAGAGCTTGTCCCAGTAGTAATCGGGCTCTGGGCCGATCACACCGAGGAAGAGGAAAATGAAGGCTTCAACAGACAGGCCGATGATCAGCATAGTAGAGGCTCCTTCCCAACTTTCCAGTTTGAAAAGCGCTCCTGTCAGTACAACAGACGCACCTACACCAATGATCAGGTTTTTAACGTATTTGAACCCTTTTGACTTTAAGAAACTCATCGTTAGTAGTCTTTTAAAAAGTTTGTTATAAATTCAATGTTTGTCGGTTTGGCTTTTCCCAATCCAACCTCATAATGACTGCTCGACGAAAGGTTACAAGGCACTTTGGACTTTTTTGCACTTTTCTTCCGTTTTTCTTCTACACCATCTTTGCAAAGTTTTCCCATCCGCCCAGGGGGCAGGGCAAAACAACAGTGGCTAAGACTAGATTAGGGTGGAATGTAGGATAAGAAAAGGCTGAAAGACCGAATCGCGGAGCATGTAGAAGTTGAAGGCGGATGGTGAAAAGCATGCTTTTCACCATCCGCCTTTATCGCTTTGCTATTTAAAAATCATTGAGGGAACGGCCCAAGAAAGTCAGGGCACAACGGAAGCCAATGTAGGACTTGGTAGTATCTTGGTACTCCCAGTGGCGAGTACCGGTCTGCATGTAGTGGGCTATGTCTTTCCAGGAACCGCCACGGATTACCTTGCGCTTGTAAGCTTCCGGATCGCTGTCTTTAGCATCGTAGCGGATGTCCGGGTTCAAGTCGTGCAGGAAAGAATAGGCGTTGTCGTAGTAAGCCGTTGAAGTCCACTCCGCTACATTGCCTGCCATGTTGTAGAGGCCATAATCGTTGGGGAAATAAGCATCGGCTCGCACGGTATAGAGGCCACCGTCTTCTGGGTAATTGCCACGGCCGGGCTTAAAGTTAGCCAACAAACAGCCTTTGCCATTTCGAGTATAGTAGTTGCCCCATGGATACATCGCCAGATCGTGACCGCCCCGGGCAGCGTACTCCCACTCGTGCTCCGTTGGCAGGCGGAAGTCCTCACTGTTGACACCACTGCCTGCTGTAGCCTCATAAGTATCCCAGAGCTTGGTACGCCAGTAGGCAAAGGCATTGGCCATATGCCAATCTACACCAACTACCGGGTAATCGTCGAAGGCGGGGTGCCAGAAGTAGTTACGCGTCATGGGCTCGTTGTAAGAGTAGGAAAAGTCGCGTATCCAAACCAGCGTATCCGGGTAGACATTTACCTTTTTGCGCTTGATGAAAGTATTTCGGGGAGAACGGCCACGGTCGTGCGCCGCTTTTTGCCATTGGTACCACTCGTATTCATATACCAGCTTGCTGGCATCCAATTCTTTTTTGCCGGCGAAACGGTCATCTCCCTGATAAAACATGCCTTCCACTGCCGGGTCCTGCCAGTCGATCTCGTATTCCCAATCGATGCGTTCCTCGCCCTCGGAGTTTTGGATGAAGTGCCCGAGGTAATCGTGAGCTAAAGAATCCCGAACCCAGTACACAAACTGGCGGTATTCATTATTGGTGATTTCAGTGTCGTCCATATAGAACCCCTGAATGGATATAGCCTTCTGGCGCTGTACGAAGGTATTGCTCACATCCTCATCGGATGGGCCAATGTGCAAGGTACCGGAAGGTACATAAACCATACCGTAAGGATTGATACCTTTCCAAGCTGGACGATCGAGAACGCCGATCAGCTGTCCGCTTTCACCGCCGCCACAAGAAGCAGCGACGAACACTAGCAGGACTAGTGCAATCTTGATTAATCTTTTCATGTTAACACCCTTGTTTTCCTTCTGAATATATAATGCAGTCTAATAAAGCAATCGTAAATATAGGCTGTTTGCCTAGCTTATCAAAAATTAATTTTTCCTTTTTAGGAAGGAATCTCTGAATTGTCAAACCGCCCTGCGAGCTGCCAAACACTGTATGGGCAGCCTCCGCTTCCCTGCCTTGCTCCCTCCGAACAGCTCCACTCGCGGCACCTTAAGCGATCGCCGCACCCTCCATTTTTGAAGTAAATCGCCTTTGATGCAGCCCAAACAGCCTGCGGTTTATCAGAGCGATCGAGGGTTGTAAATGACTTTGGGTGGACGCCCCACGCCAAGGGGTTTGTTCAGATCATAGCTCAGCATTACTTCATGAGAGCCATTGCTCACTTGGTTGATGGCAGACAGCGTGAAATCGTAGGCATAAGCCAAAGAGATGTGGTCATTAAGCTTGAAGCCTACAATCATGGCAACGGCATCCAAGCTATTGCTGTCATAACCTCTTAACGATGCCCCTGCCATTATATTGTCGTTGTACCGAAAAATAGCGGCCAGGTCCGTTTGTATCTGCACAGCATCGGAGCGTACAAGCGCCGCCGGATGAAAGGTCAGGTTGCGGCTGAGGTCGAAGTGCGCCTGGGCATTAAAAAAGAATGCCCGGTTGAGCCGCATGCTCAGTGCATCGCTCAGGTTAGCGGAGGGCTCTGTAAGATGGCGGACCGCTACCCCCATTTCCAGCCGCTCAGAGAGGAAGTAGACGCCTGCCCCGTAGGTGGCCAGGCTGCCCGATATGGGGGTGACTGGCAACAGGGCATCGTTGTGAAAGACGGCATCAGCTACGTAGTTGCCCTCGGGCGTACGCAGTTTAGCGCCGTCGAGCGTACGCTGAGACAGCCCGGCACTGACCCCTAGAGAAAGCACCGCTTTGGGGCTTAGCGCCATCTGATAGTTAAACATTGCCGTACCCGTAGTCCGGCTTTGCGCCCCCAATTCATCATTTTCCAGGTTGATGCCAAAGCCACTGCTGATGATGTTGACGGGAAGGTGCACGCCTATGTTCTGAGTGATGGGGTTGCCCTCAATGCCCTGCCACTGCGAGCGGTAGATGCCAGTGGCTATCAGGGAATTTTCCATGCCTGCATAGGCAGGGTTCCAATTCACCTTATTCATCATGAACAAACTGTACTGAGCGGGCTGCTGTGCCGATAGCGCCAGGCTCAACATAAAGGGCAAAATGAAAAGTAACTGCTTCATGTATCTGAAAGATTAAGAGAAGCTGATGGTTGTGCGCCGGTGCCATTCGCCTTTTCCCTCTCAGGACGAACGAAGCACAGCCGCAGCTTCCTCGACTGTTTTAACGGGCCGCTGACAGGCATATTCTTGGCATACAAATATATTTGT
>CAYNIT010000351.1:0-1232 GCA_964397205.1 uncultured Phaeodactylibacter sp.
CGCACAAAATAACTTCGCCTATTCTAGGTAACTTGTTATTGCGCGACCCCTAAGAGGATAAGCTTCTTACTGTTCTTAGCTGTCCGAATTTGATCGAGTTGCGAAAAGAAGAATGTTGCGCATTACACATTCAGAAGGAGGGGGGCTTGGATTTCCTTATTCGGAAAACACCTTTGAATTGGAAGACATTCAAGGCAGGCTTGGGCTTAGGTAGCAGTGGCGGCAGGTTGTTTTTGGTTTTGACGCAAGAGTATTTAATTTTCAAAAAATTGATAAGATCCTTTTCTCTCCAAGTATTGAAGAGTCGTGGGAATGGCACAATCCATTGCGCTTTGACTTGGCGATAGGGTACACATGGTAAAGGGAGGAACGAACGGGAATACAAAAGCGGTGCATAGCGCTTCACGCAGGAGCCCAGCGTACCATTTCGGGTTCCATTATCGGAGGCAGAGCCACAAAAAGTCCGGTTCAGGCAAGTTTGGGCTTTAGAAACTGCCCAGTATAAGAACCCACCACTTCCGACAGTTCCTCCGGCGTTCCTTGCCCTACGAGCTGCCCCCCATCTTTGCCGCCGCCCGGCCCCAAGTCAATGACCCAATCCGCACTTTTGATCACCTCCATATTGTGCTCTACAATGAGCACGGTATGGCCGTTTTCCACCAGCGCGTTCATCGCATCCAGCAATTTGCGGATATCGTGGAAGTGCAAGCCGGTGGTCGGTTCGTCAAAGATGAAGAAGATGTGCTCGTTCTTGCGATCCTGCGTAAGAAAAGAAGCCAGCTTCACCCGCTGTGCTTCCCCGCCGGAAAGGGTGCTCGAGGATTGGCCGAGGTGGACGTAGCCCAAGCCCACATCGTAGAGCGGCTGCAGTTTGCTGACGATGTCGTTCTGGTCTTCGAAAAACTCCAGCGCTTCCTCCACGCTCAGTTCCAGGATGTCGTAAATGTTTTTGCCCCGGTATTCCACATCCAGCACTTCTTGTTTGAAGCGGCGCCCGCCGCAGGCTTCGCATTCCAGGCGGACATCGGCCAGGAATTGCATCTCTACTACCTGTTCGCCCTCGCCCTTGCAGGCTTCGCAGCGGCCGCCCTCCACATTAAAAGAAAAGTGCTTAGGCTTGAAACCCCGAATTTTGGAAAGCTGCTGATCAGCCATCAGCTTGCGGATGCCATCGTAGGCTTTGACGTAAGTCACCGGATTGGAGCGGGAAGACTTGCCGATGGGCTTTTGGT
>CAYNIT010000351.1:1332-3594 GCA_964397205.1 uncultured Phaeodactylibacter sp.
GTAAGTCACCGGATTGGAGCGGGAAGACTTGCCGATGGGCTTTTGGTTGACCATTTCTACCTGCGTAAGGGTAGATAAGCTGCCCTCCAATCCGTCAAACAAGCCGGGGCCCTGGGAGTAGCTTTCGCCCAGTTGCTGCTTCAGCGCTGGGTATAGGATTTGCTTGACCAGCGTAGTCTTGCCAGAGCCGGAGACCCCGGTGACTACGCTAAGGGTATTGAGCGGAAGCTTGATGTCGATGTTCTTCAGGTTGTGCTGCCGGGCACCTTTGATTTTAACGAAGTTCTTGGAATTCCGCCTATGCGCTGGCACTTCAATCTGCATCCGCCCGCTCATGTATTTGGTGGTCAGGCTCTCCGTAGCATCCTCGTAGATGTCCTTGTAAGGGCCCGCAAATACGACTTCCCCGCCGTGGATGCCCGCCGCCGGGCCGATATCGATCAGATAGTCGGCGTTTTCGATGATGTCTTCCTCGTGCTCCACTACGATGACGGTATTGCCAAGGTCCCGCAGTGATTTCAGCACGCGCACCAGGCGGTTGGTGTCCCGCGGGTGTAGGCCGACGCTGGGCTCGTCCAGGATGTACATGGAGCTGGTGAGGTTGCTGCCCAAAGTGCGGGTCAGGTTGATGCGCTGCGTCTCGCCGCCGCTCAGGGAGGAGGAGATGCGGCTTAGGGTAAGGTAGCCTAGCCCCACATCGCACATAAACTGCAGGCGATTGGTGATTTCCAGCAGCAATCGCCGGGCTACCTGCTGGTCGTGCTCGCTCAGCTCCAGGGTACGGAAAAATTCGAGCAGCTCGTCCACCGGCAGCTCTACCAGTTCGGTAATATCGCTGCCGTCGATTTTTACGTAAGTGGCCTCCGGGCGCAGCCTGCCGCCTTCGCAATCCGGGCATTTGGTCTTGCCCCGGTAGCGCGCCATCATCACGCGGTTTTGTATCTTGTACATTTTCTCCTCCAGCTCGGCGAAGAAATCGTCAATGCCCCAGAAGTAGCGGTTGCCCTTCCAGAGCAGCCGGCGCTGTGCCTTGCTCAGGTCCTGATAGGGCTTGTGCACCGGAAAGCCGAACTCATGGGCCGTCTCCAGCAGGCGGTCGAGCCAGCGGCCGTATTTCTCGCCGCGCCAGCAGGCGATAGCGCCTTCGTATACCGACTTGCTGGGGTCGGGCACCACCTTGTTTTCGTCTATGCCCATCACTTGGCTGAAGCCCTCGCAGGTGGGGCAGGCACCGTAGGGATTATTGAAATTGAAAAGCTGCGGGCTAGGCTCCAGAAAGGTCATGCCGTCTAGCTCGAAGCGGTTGTTGAACTCCTTTTCTTCCTGGCCCAGAATGTCTACAATGCATTCGCCCTCGGCCTCGTAGAATGCCGTCTGCACCGAGTCAGCGATCCGGCGGTTGTTGTCCTCATCGCCGGGCTTGACCACGAAGCGGTCTATGAGCAGCCGGATGCCCTCCTCGCGGATGTCGCCCAGCTTTTGGCTCAGGTAGGGCGGAGCGGCTTCCATGACTTCCTCTACGTATTGTAGTTGCCCGTCTGCCTGCAAACGAGTGTAGCCCTTTTGCAGCAGCAGCTCCAGCTCTTGCTTGACCGGCCGGTCTTTGTATTTGTAGGGCAGCGGGATGAACAGCTGCACCTTGGTACCTTCCGCAAAGCTGTTGATGTAGTCGACCACATCGGACACCTCATGCTTTTTGACCTCCTTGCCGGAAATGGGCGAAATGGTATGCCCAGCGCGGGCAAAGAGGATGCGTAGGTAGTCGTAGATCTCCGTGAGGGTGCCCACGGTAGAGCGGGCATTGCTCGTGCTCACCTTCTGCTCGATGGCGATGGCCGGGCAGATGCCTTTGATGTAGTCGACCTCCGGCTTTTTCATCCGCATCAGGAACTGCCGGGCGTAGCTAGACAGGCTTTCCACATAGCGGCGCTGCCCCTCGGCGTAGAGCGTATCCATGGTGATCGAGGATTTGCCGGAGCCGGAGACCCCCGTCACCACTACCAGCTGGTTTTTGGGAATGTGCAGGCTGATGTCCTTGAGGTTGTTGGCCCGCGCCCCCTTGATGTAGATGTTGTCCTTAAGGCCCTGTGCGCTTGGCTTTTCGAGTACGGCAGTATCTTTTTTCGGCATGGAAGCGGTGTGTACGATTCTGTAAATACGGTGTAAAAACAAATAGGAGGGGCAAGGGTTTTGTTCGCTGCGGATATGGCACCATGACTTTAAGATTGCGGTCATAGAATTGTCTGAACCTTTTCGCGTGCT
>CAYNIT010000352.1:0-3575 GCA_964397205.1 uncultured Phaeodactylibacter sp.
CAGGTTGTAGCGCACAAAATAACTTCGCCTATTCTAGGTAACTTATTACTGCGCGGCCCCTAAAGCTGAATGGTCTTACTGTTTGGCTATTATGAAAGGAATGATTTGTACTTCCCCATTTGCGAGGATACTGATGTAGTAAGCACCATCGCGGAGCTGGCTGACATCTAATCTTGCTTGCTGAATCCCGGCTTCGAGCTTTCCCTGCTCGAGGGTTCGCTGCAATTGCCCTTCTTTGGTGTGGATTTGGATGTCGACTTCTGCTGACTCCCGCAGCTCGTAGTTGAGGTTGAGCAGGTTGCTCGCCGGGTTGGGAAAGGCTTTTGCTGATTGCACGATCGCCTTAGACTCTTCCGGGCTTTTCTCCGAGGGGTCCATCAGCAAGAAGCGAGCCTTGCGCAACAAGCGGAATTTGGGCACATCATCTCCCCGGCGCTTGGCAGGGCGGCGGTGCCCCGTGGGAGCATCCTCCGGCCGGTGCGCTTCCAGAATGAACTTGATGTCTGCTTTCCACTGCTCTGCCTGATCAGCCATCTCTGCGAACCGTGCCTCAATTTCCGCATTGTACTTTTCGACCATAGCCATTATGGCTTCCCGTTCCGGGTGCTCGCCTCTTTTCGGGCGGGGTGGGCGTTCGCCTTTGGCTTTGGCCGCTTCCCAGGCGGCTTTGCGCTCGGCTTTGTGTTGAGCGATGGCTTCCCGCAGGCGCTGCAGCTCTTCTTGGTCCTGCGGGCTGATCTCCGCTTCGAGCTTTTTCCGTTGCTGCAGCATGACGGGGTATACGTTTTGGGCCATGTAGGCCTTCACAGCGCTGAAGGCTTCTTTGGCACGGGCGCGATGCGCTTTTTTGGCTGCTTGGCGCATGCTTTCCAGTTGCTCTATTTGCTCGGCCGTCAGGATGCTTTCCAGCTCAGCTTTTAGCGTTTTCAGCAGATTACGCAGGGCGGCGCGTTTTTCCCCCGGCTCCACAGCTTGTTCGCGCAGGGCACTGGCTTCTTCGATAAAATTGGCTTTAAGGGCTTCGAGTTCGGCCTGCTGCGTATCCGTCAGGCCCAGTTCTTCCTGATGCTGCTCTAGGAAGTGGAAGGGGCGAGGCGGATGGTGGTGCCGTTTCTGGGCGCTGAGGGTAGCGGCGAAAATGGCCAGGGCAGCGAGCAATAAGCTGCTGCGGATTAGGATCGTTTTCTTCATGGCGTTGAATTTTTGTAGTTACTTCATTAGAGCAGCTTGTTGCCCGGAGGTTTAATTTTGCCACGCCCCGAATTTTTTACATGAACTACCGCTTGGCCGGCTTGTTAATCAGGTATTCCAAATCCAAAATAACTGCTAAACGAAATGACTACACTGCAAGAAGGCGATAAGGCGCCGGACTTCAAAGGCATCGACCAGCACGAAAATACGATTCAGCTTTCGGACTACGCCGGCAAAAAGCTGATCTTGTTCTTTTACCCTAAGGATAATACGCCGGGCTGCACAGCGGAAGCCTGCAACCTGCGGGACAATTACGATGCGCTGCGGGAGAAGGGCTACGAATTGCTGGGGGTAAGCCCGGATAGCGTGCGCAAGCACCAGAACTTCATCAAAAAGCACGATCTGCCGTTTCCCCTGCTAGCTGATACTGAGAAGGAGGTGCTGAACGCCTATGGCGTATGGGGGCCGAAAAAATTCATGGGGCGGGAGTATGATGGGGTACACCGCACTACTTTCATCATCGATGAGGAGGGGAGGATCGAGAAGGTGTTCAAGAAGGTGAAGACCAAAGCCCATACCGAGCAGATACAAGAGGCTATGGAAGCCTGACCTGCCTGATAGGCGGGCAGCAATGCCGCTTTGTACTTACGGATTGCTGCCCGGACGCTCTGGCCTGAGTGCTGGTAGCAGAAAAGTGGTGCAGCTAATGGTTTTCGCTGCCTTTGATGGCCAAAAAACAGAGTGTCCATCAGCCTTACTCTATCAATAGCTAGAGTTCTATATCCGCATCAAAATTAACCAGCTCTACAAACTGCGATATGCGCTTGTTGATGTCTCTGCCCGACAGCTCTTTCAGGCGCTCGATGCTGAATTTCTCTACGCAGAAAGAGGCCATGGCGGAACCGTAAATGACCGCCCGCTTCATGTTTTCAAAAGAAAGGTCATCGGTACGGGCGATATAGCCCATGAAGCCTCCGGCAAAGGTGTCGCCAGCGCCGGTGGGGTCATAGACTTCAGCCAGTGGCAATGCGGGAGCAAAGAATACTTTGCCGCCCTCGAAGAGCAGTGCGCCGTGTTCTCCCTTTTTAATGACTACATATTTTGGGCCCATCTTGTGGATTACCTCAGCGGCTTTAACTAGGGAGTGTTCGCCGGAAAGTTGCCGGGCTTCTTCGTCGTTGACGATCAGGCCGTCGATGTGCTTGAGTACTTCGAGCAGCCCCTCCATTGCGGTGTCCATCCAAAAATTCATGGTATCCAATGCGATGAACTTTGGCCGCTCGTTGAGCTGACTGATGACCTCCTTCTGAACGGCGGGCGTGAGGTTGCCCAGCATGAGGTATTGCGTATCCTTGTAAGAAGCGGGCAGGGTGGGGCTGAAGTCCGCCAAAACGTTGAGCTGAGTGTCTAGGGTGTCCCGGCCGTTGAGGTCGTCGTGGTAGCGGCCAGCCCAGAAAAAAGACTTTTCTCCTTCCTTTACCTGCAAGCCCTCTAGGTTGATTCCCCTTGATTTGAGGTAACTGAGTTCCTGCTCCGGGAAGTCGTCTCCAATGACGGATACAATTTTCAGGTTGTCGGTGAAATAAGATGCAGCAAGCGTGATGTAGGTAGCCGCTCCTCCAATGACACGTTCTGCCCGGCCAAAGGGCGTTTCGATATCATCAAAAGCAACGGTTCCAACAGCGAGTAGGCTCATGTTTTGAATATTTTTGATTTTTTTGCCCCACAAAGATTGCACATTTATCTGGGATGGTCTAACTTTGCAGTCGCCTTTTAGAAGAAAGGGGTGAAGCCTTAAAATATGGTTCACATTGTGCCATTTTTCGGGTTTTGGAATAGAAAAAATTCAGGTTGGCTGATTAGAGCGCTCCCGCTCTAGGAAAAGCGGGGTCGATCCGCAGGCTAAATGCCTGTGCTTGCGGTGCTAGCCTGTGTACATGCCTCAGTAGCTCAGCTGGTTAGAGCGCCGGACTGTTAATCCGTAGGTCATAGGTTCAAGTCCTATCTGAGGCGCACAAAAGCCTCGAAACAATGCTTCGGGGCTTTTTTTATTGCGCTGCAGCCTGAAACCGGTCTCAAGAAATTAAGGGCAAGTCATCTCGGCTTGCCCTTCTTCGTTATCTTATGCCCTCCAAACATGCTCGAAAATGGAAGAAACGCGCGATCAACCCTCCTTCTGCTATCCGTAAGTCCTTTTCAGCGACAAACACCATAAGCTGTGTATCAGGCTACTACATTGGCGCCCAAGGGGGCGTTATATGAGCCCCCTTTGAGCGCCATCTACTGCAGCTGCTTCACCTCCTTAAGAAAGGAAGAGGCATCCTTGTACCCTTTAAAGAAGCCGCTGCGCTGCTGGTTTTCATCCAAGACGACATAAGCAGGGT
>CAYNIT010000353.1:0-3565 GCA_964397205.1 uncultured Phaeodactylibacter sp.
GTTTGCCGCGCAGCTTTGCGCAGCCGCTTCAACAAGATGCTAACAATACGGGACTGTACCGATGCACAGATGTCGTGGAGATTTGCTTTGATAAAATCAGGCTTGTCTTTCTGTTCTTTTTTCAAAAAGTAAAGTATAGAGGTTTTCAACCCGCTGAAGCTGAAATCCAGCCCCGGAATTCTGGGCTCCGGAAATTCGTACACCGGCTGCCCATTTTGCGCCAAGCGGTCTATGATTGGGCCGGAGGGATAATCCAAACCCAGCAGCTTGCCCGTTTTGTCGAAGGCTTCCCCCGCTGCGTCATCCAGCGTCTTACCGATGACCTCCATCTCGTAGGGGCTTCCTACCCGTACAATCTGGGTATGCCCGCCCGATACGGTCAGGCACAAAAAAGGGAAGGAAGGCTTGGGGTCCTCCGCAAAGTGCGCCAGCACATGTGCTTGCATGTGGTGCACTTCAATCAGAGGGATGTCAAGGCTCAGCGCCAGCGCCTTGGCAAAGGATACGCCTACCAATAGAGAGCCCATCAGCCCTGGGCCGCGGGTAAAAGCCAGGGCGCTGAGCTCTTCTCGCGCTACTCCTGCCTCTTTAAGGGCCCAATCCACCACCGGAATGATGTTCAATTGATGAGCGCGGGACGCAACCTCCGGTACCACCCCCCCGTACAACCTATGGGCTTCCTGATTAGCTACGCAATTGCTCAGTATCACCCCATCGCGCAGCACAGCCGCCGAGGTGTCGTCGCAAGAAGACTCAATTGCCAAAAGGATTGTGCTCATATTTGTGTAAAATGAATTTAAAAATTCTTAATTTAGGGAATCTTGTATTTTCCCAAAAAACAGATCGACCATATGTCAGCCATCAAAATGCGAACCACCACCAACGCAAAAGCTGCCTCCGCTCCTGCTGTTTCTCCTTCGCCTTTGAAAGGAAGCGACAGCAACTGCGTTGTATCTCAGGGCACCAAAATCGAAGGAGGCTTTAAATCCTCTGAAAACATCCGCCTCGACGGGAGGGTGGAAGGTACCTTACACTGCGACAGCCGCTTAGTCTTGGGCCGCAGCGGCAGCGTTGCGGGCGATATCCATGCGGAGAACGCCGTCATCAGCGGTACGGTTGAGGGAAATGTGGCCATTAGCGGCACCCTGCAGCTCACTAGTACGGCCAACATTCAGGGAGACATCAAAACCAAATTCCTGATTGTAGAGGAAGGCGCTGTCTACAACGGGCAATGCGCTGTCGGCGAATAATGGGGTCATGCTCGGTTAATGCCTTTTAAAAAGGGCACAAACCGGAAGTTGGCGAAATCTTCGAATGCATAGCGATCCTCCTCAACCCGCGTAATGCGCTTCATCCGCTGGGATTTACCGCCTACTGGGATGACCATCTTGCCACCCTCGTGCAGCTGTTCCAACAGGGGCGAAGGCACTTCTTTGGCCCCTGCCGTCACGAGAATACGGTCGAAGGGCGCAAACTCCGGCAGACCATTGTGCCCGTCGCGCAGGTAACAACGTACGTTGCCCAGCTGCAGATCCTTTAAAAGCTGTTTGGCTTTTTTGTAGAGCGGCTCTTGCCGTTCCACCGTATACACCCGAGCGCCGAGCATTGCCAGCAGCGCTGCCTGATAGCCAGAGCCTGTACCAACTTCTAATACCTTTTGCCGTTCCTCCACCTGCAGCAGGCTAGTCTGATAGGCCACAGTGTAAGGCTGGGAAATGGTCTGATCGCTCCCAATAGGAAAAGGTTTGTCTTCGTAAGCCCATTCTTCAAACGCTTTATCGAGGAAGAAGTGCCGGGGCAAACGCTCCATGGCGTTCAGGACGCGCTCGTCCTCGATGCCTTTGTCGCGAAGCGTCTGAACCAATTGCTTGCGCAGGCCTTTATGGCGGTAAGAGTCTGTCACGAATTACGGTTTGCGTTACGTTGGTACGGCTGTAAATTACTAATTTTAGTCCTTGGAACGGTTTTACGTTTCCGCTGGTGTCAAAAGGTTACGTTGGTACGGCTGTAAATTACTAATTTTAGTCGCCTTTTAGAATTACTCCACCAAAACACTTTAACAGAGAAAGCAAAAAACACAGCATGACAAAAATCAAATTCGGCACGGATGGCTGGCGCGCCATTATTGCACAAGAGTACACCGTAGATAACGTCAAACGGGTGGCAGAGGGCACCGCCCGCTGGATGAAGAAAAACGGCGCGGAGCAGGTCGTTATCGGCCACGACACCCGCTTTGCCGGGGAGCTTTTCGCCGCTACTTCCGCCCGCGTCATCGGGGCACACGGCTTTAGAGTTAAGCTTGCTAAGGGCTATGTTTCTATTCCCATGGTTTCGCTTGGCGTTGTACAGACCAGCTCCGACCTCGGAGTAGTGATCACGGCTAGCCATAATCCGCCGGCTTACAATGGATACAAACTCAAATCTAAGTTGGGCGGCCCTATGGTTCCCGCTCAGGTAGCTGAGGTAGAAGAGGAAATCCCCGAAAGCGTTTCCGCTGACCTCCCAAGCCTGGAGCAGCTGGAGCAGCAGGGCTTACTGGAATATGTAGACCTGGAAGGCATCTACATAGAGCATGTGCAGAACAACTTTGACCTCGATACGATCCGGGCGGCCGACTTTAAGATCGCTTACGATGCTATGTACGGTGCAGGCCAGAACGCCATGCGCAAGCTCTTTCCTGATGCTGTGCTGCTGCACTGCGACAATAACCCGTCTTTCCACGGGCAAGCCCCAGAACCGATACATCGCAATCTGGGAGAACTCGCTGAGTTGATTAAGGGGGACCATTCAATCGGGCTGGGCATCGCCAACGACGGAGACGCCGACCGCATCGGCATGTACGATGACGAAGGCGAATTCGTGGACTCCCACCATATCCTGCTGTTGCTGCTGTATTACATGCACGAGCACAAGAAGCAGCAGGGTAAAGTGGTCATCACCTTTTCGGTAACGGATAAAATGAAGGCGCTGGCCGAGCAGTATGGCCTGGAGTGTGAAGTGACGAAAATCGGCTTCAAGTACATCGCCGAAATCATGGCCAAGGAGGAGGTCATCGTCGGCGGCGAAGAGTCTGGCGGCTTGGCGGTGAGCGGGCATATCCCGGAGCGGGACGGCATTTGGATTGGCCTGATGATTATGGAGTTTATGGCGAAAACGGGCAAATCCCTGCGGGAGCTTATTCAGGATGTATACGATAAAGTCGGGGCTTTCTCCTTCGACCGCGACGACTTGCATATTGCCGAAGAGAAGAAGCAGGCCATCATCAAGCAGTGCAAAGAGTCACCCTACAAAGCTTTCGGCGATTATAAGGTAGAGCGGGTGGAAACGATTGACGGTTTCAAGTTTTACCTTGGCGACAGCAGCTGGGTGATGATCCGCCCTTCGGGTACAGAGCCGGTACTGCGCGTCTACGCCCAAGCGCCGGATGCGGATGCGGTGCGGGGTATTTTGGATGCTGCGCATGAGACGTTGGGGTGATTAATGTAAAAGGCAAATCTGTGGTAATGTAGAATGCTTGCTGAAGGCGGCGTAGGCATAGCCTACGCCGAACTGCATAGCCTACGCC
>CAYNIT010000354.1:0-3559 GCA_964397205.1 uncultured Phaeodactylibacter sp.
GTTGGACAGCCTTTCCCGATTGCTGTTTGCAGCGAAATGGGCCTCCAGCAGTAGCCTTTCCATCTGCCTTCTGACCCTGATCTGATGGTTGAGCCTGGAAGCGGTGTACCTCTGGTTCTGGGTGCCTGCGAATGCCATCTGCTCCGGTTGGAACGCTGTGATGCCAGCTATGCTGTCGTTGCTGAAAACGGCGGCTTCATACTGGTTTTGCTCGTATTCGTACTTGCCGGCGACGGTGAGCCGTATATCGTGCGGAAAGGTATGGGTGAATTTGTAGACGGGCCGAAGCGTGAGGGCATCCGCTGAAGCGTTCTGGGTGTTCGTATACCTGATATTGCCCAGTTCCATGTTTTCTTCAGTATCTGCGGTTTGCAACTGTACAGTTCCGGGCAGCTCCAGCTCAAAACTCATTCCGTTTTTCAGGGATGCGCTGAGTACCTGATCCAAATGGATATTGGAAGCGGTAAAAGCATTGGTCTCTTCCCCCAGTTGATCCGGAACCTCAGAGCGGAACAGGCGTTCGAGGCGGTAGCTTTGGTTGCCGGTCGTGAATGGCAGCTCCAGCTTAGCCCGGTAATTCGCGCGGTCGTGCAGAGACACATCGGCCGCTCCGTGCAGCCGGTAGCTGTTGCGTTGATTAAACTGATTGCCCCAGGCTACCGATGGGGAGTAGGCGTCCCGCTGCTGCACAAACATGAAGCGGTTTTGGAAAAGCTGATCGTGTTTGGCGTCCCGGAGGATTTGCTCCATATTGTTGCCGTCCGGTTCCTGATTGGTGTTCACTGCGTCCACGTTCAGGCTGAAGGCGCTCTTTTTGCGGGCAGTCAGCGCATTGCCGTCCGCTTCGTAAAAAGCCTCGTAGCCTGCTGCAAGGCTAAGGGTACCCTGCCATTGGCCTTTGTATTCCTCTTTCAGGCGTAGGTCGAGGGCCAGCTGCTGGTTCGTGCTGTCTGAGTCAAAGTTGACGCTGCCGGGGAAGTAGTTTTCGATGAGGCGCAGGTCCTGAATGGACTCGTACAGTATGCCATCGGTGAATTCAGCGTCCTTTCCGGTGGCAATTTGCCTGCCTTCCACCAGGACGTCCTCCACTTTTTTGTTTTGGTAGTAGATATAGCCATTATCAATAAAAAAACCGGGCACCCGCTCGATGATATCGGTGACCGATTGCTCCCTGCCGGTTGCCAACAGTTGGATGTTGAAAATAGTGGTATCGCCCGATTTGCGCAGCAGCGCTGCCTTGTCGACGACCGAAATCTCTTCAAGGTCAAGCGAGAGCGGGGCTAAAGTCAGCGTTCCCAACCGGAGTGTATCCGACCGGCAGTTGATGATCAGCATCGTGTCCTGGTACCCGAACTGAGCAAGGTAAAGCCGGCTTTCGCCCTCCGGAGCGCTCAGCGAAAATTGGCCCTGCCCATCGGTGGTGCGAAAGCCAAGCACTTTGGTCGCAGAAGGGTCGAGCAGCTGCACGCTGATGCCACCGTGTTGCTCACTATCGGATAAGCGTGCAGTACCTTGCACCCAACAACCTTGCGCGAAGGCAGTGCCCGGTAAAAGCAGCGCCCATGTGTAAAGGAATAAGACGAGGGCTGTCCGGTGCATAGTTAGTGGTTACCGCTCAAACTTCAGCCAGGTTTTCTGAGGCGTCTGGGCATCAATGAGAATCATCTGCTTTTTTCCGAGCGCCATCACATCATTGTACGATAATTGAATAGCATTCTTTTTGCGAGTGGGTATCCCATCAGGCAAGGTCACCGCCTGCGCATTAAACAAAACCTCAACAGCAGACCATTTATAGTAATTTGTTTCATACTCAAGAACCAGGCCGGGCAGGCTAAATACACCATCCCGGGGACCATCCAGGTAAGGGATATCGGGGGCATACCAGGCCACGTCCCCATTTTTAGCGATGGCTCTTCTGCATGGAATACCGGCTATAGCCTTTTGCTCCTCGGTAACAGTCCATTTCCAGCGGGTGCTTTTTTCCCGCAACTCGTCGAGGTTCTGTTCATACAGGTAGCCTTCCTTGTACCTGCCGCTTTTTTCAAGCCATACTCCATTGTTGTAATCCTTGTATATCTCCTTATAAGGCCAATATTCTTTGCCGTCGCTCTGATCATAAAGCAGATAAACGCTGTCTCTGGAGTATTTAGATATGCCGTTATGGATCGTCAGGCTGTAGCTATAAGTTATTTTGCGTTGGGAAAGCTCTGGCGATATTTCTCGTACAGCGTTCGTACTGGTCGCATGGTATACGACTTTGATGCTTTGCCCAGTAAGCGAAATGCAGGACAAGAGCATGAGAGAGAGAATTAAGCTTGACTGAGGTGCCTTCATTCCTAATGCTTTGATTTACAATGGAAAAATCAGGGTTAATTGCCAATGTAAAAGGCAACTGCCTTAAATTTTTTTAATACGGTATAGGTGTCTTACCGCTCAAACTTCAGCCAGGTTTTCTGAGGCGTCTGCGCATCAATGACAATAACCTTATCCTTTCCGAGCGCCATCCATTCGTTGTAAGGCAAGTCGATAGCGCTCTTTTTAGCAGAACGCTGCCCGGTAGGCAGGGTTACAGGCCAGCTGCCCAATTTTACCGATACAGCGGTCCATTTATTCCTAAATGGATGGGCGTAAGACAGCACCAGCCCGGGCAGGCTGAATACGCCATCACGAGGGCCGTCCAGATAAGGGATGTCCGGGGCAAACCATGCAATATGGCCATTTTTGGCGACCGCCTTTGTACACAAAATCCCCGCTATGCTTTGCTGTTCGTCGGTAATGGTCCACTGCCATCGGGCATTCCGTTCCCGCATAAGGTCGAGGTTTTGTTCATACAGGTGGCCTTCCTCATATCTGGCGCTTTCTTCCAACCATAGTTTTTTATTGTAGTCTTTGTAAACCGTTTTATAATACCAGTAATCTTTTATATCATTGTTTTTATAGAACACATATACACTATCCCTGGAAAGCCGGGAACGCCCATTACTAATGGTTAAGGTGAAGCGCTCAATTATTTTTTGCTGGGAAACCTCGGGCAGGGCATTACGTATGACTTCGTGCCGTTGGTCGGGAGGGGTTAACTCATAAATTACTGAAACTCCTTGACCCTGTAGAGATTGAACAAAAAAAAGATGCACATAAATAGAAATAAACAAGTAAAATGACCTCATTTCAAAAAAGAATATTAATAGGGTTGACTATGTACAAGCAGTCGCCTGCATTTGTAAGGGCAACTGCTTGTGAAAGGAATAATTAGCAATCGGGCCCATGTGCTTTTGGTCTAGCAAAATCATCGTCATCGATAATCAAACAGTCTGCGCCATCGTTATAGACAGTCTCTACACAGTTGAGATTGCCATCTGGGTCTTCTCCACAAACAATAACTGTGGTCTGCACTTTGTCAGGAGCAGAAGCAAGGGGGGCAACGGGAATGTCTGTTTTCGTGGCATCGATCAGGGAACTGGCACTCAAAGAAGCAATCATCGCAATAGCTAAGAGAAACAATACAAGTCTTTTCATGATTTTAGAAATTTTCAGGTTAATAGGTTAATTCGATTGTACT
>CAYNIT010000355.1:0-3447 GCA_964397205.1 uncultured Phaeodactylibacter sp.
GCGCCGTTCCACTCCGCCCAGCGGTCGCCGACGAAGTTGCCCAGCTGGTACTGCTGCACATCCCAGGCCTCAGCGATGATCTTAGCAGGGGCCAGGACGGGGTCCGACTCGATTTCCCATAGGATGGGCGGGTTCTGTACAGGCCGGCCTGATTCGTCCCGCGACAAGATAGACGCCAGGTCAAAGCGGAAGCCATCCACGTGCATTTCATCCACCCAGTAGCGCAGGCAGTCGCGGATTAGGCGGCGCACCACGGAGTGGTTGGCGTTCATGGTATTGCCGGTGCCGGAGAAGTTTTGGTAGGAAAAGTCCTGCTTGTTCAGCATGTAGTACGCCCGGTTTTCCAAGCCCTTGAAGGAGAGCGTAGGCCCGCCCAAGTTCCCTTCGCCGGTATGGTTGAACACCACGTCTAGAATAACCTCGATGCCGGCCCGGTGCAGTGCCTTTACCATGTCCCGGAATTCGTTGACTACGCCAATGGGGTCTTCGGTGCTGCCGTAGGCGTGATGCGGGGCAAAGAACGCAATCGGGGCATAGCCCCAGTAGTTGGTCAGGTGGGCATTGGGCACATCCGCCGGGTCGAACTGCTGCACCGGCAGCAACTCTACGGAAGTGATGCCCAGGGATTTCAGGTAGGGTATTTTCTGGATCAAACCGCGGTAGGTACCGCGCAGCCCTTCATCCAGGCCGGAGCTGGGGTCCATAGTAAATCCCCGGACGTGCAGTTCGTAAATGATGGAATGGGAGTAGGGGTGGTTGAGCGGTTGGTCGCCTTCCCAGTCGTAGTTGTCGGTATCAACGACCACGCTTTTGGGGGCCCGGGCGGTGTTGTCCTCCGGCAGGCAGGCAGCTTCCCGATCGTAATCTTTCATAAAAACCGCTTTGGCGTAGGGGTCGATCAGCACCTTGCGGCTGTCGAAGGTGAAGCCGATTTCCGGTGCGAAGGGGCCGTAGACGCGCCAGCCGTAGAGCTGGCCTTCGCCTACGCTTTCCAGGAAGATATGCCAGTAGTAGAAGGTTTTGTTGACCCGCGGCGACAGCCGGAAAACGTGGCTAGGTTTGCTGTGGTCGGCTGCATCAAACAGCAGCAGCTCTACCGCTGAGGCGTTTTTGGTGAACAAGCTAAAGTTGGTCCCAGCCTGGTACACCGTGGCGCCGAGGGGAGCGCTGCGGCCCGCCAGGGTCTTTATATCTGGGCTCATAATTGTTTTTTTGCGGCCTCCAGGGCCTGTTGTACCGTTTCCTCATCGGCCATCTGCGGCAGGGTCACCTGCAAGTCCGGGTATTCCTCCATGGTGCGCCGGATGGTGTCCATTGCACCCGGGTTGCGGGCCCAGCTGCGGCGGGCGATGCCGTTGTTGACATCCCAGAAGAGCATGCTGCGCAGCCGCCGCCTTGCCTCGGGGCTGCCGTCGAGCACCATGCCGAAGCCGCCGTTGATCACTTCGCCCCAACCGACGCCGCCGCCGTTGTGCAAGGAGACCCAGGTGGCGCCGCGGAAGGCATCGCCGATTACGTTATGTACTGCCATGTCAGCGGTGAATTTAGAACCGTCGTAGATATTGGCGGTCTCCCGGTAGGGCGAATCGGTGCCCGACACATCGTGGTGGTCGCGGCCCAGCACCACCGGCGCGCTCAGTTCGCCGCGGGCCAGAGCATCGTTGAAGGCCAGGGCGATGCGGATGCGGCCTTCTGCATCGGCGTAGAGGATGCGGGATTTGGAGCCGACGATGGGCAGGTTGTCCTCGGCGTTTTCGATCCAATTGATGTTGTCCTGCAGTTGGGGCTTGATGTCCTCGGGCGCTTCGTCCAGCATTTGCCGCAGTACTTCCCCGGCAATTTGGTCGGTCTTTTGGAGGTCCGCCTCGCTGCCCGAGCTGCAAACCCAACGGAAGGGCCCAAAGCCGTAGTCGAAGCACATGGGGCCCATGATGTCTTCTACATAGGAGGGGTAGCGGAAGCGGCCTTCGGCTTCGTTGGCCCAGATGTCTGCGCCGGACTTGCCGGCTTCTTTGAGGAAGGCATTGCCGTAATCCCAGAAGTACATGCCCCGCTCGCACATCTGGTTGATGGCGGCTACGTGCCGGCGCAGGGTAGCGCGGACGGCCGTCATAAATCGGATTTCATCGCGGGCGAGCAGGTTTTTGGCTTCATAGAAGGTGTAGCCCTGCGGGCAGTAGCCCAGGCCTTCGATGTTGTGCAGGGAGGTTTGGTCGGAGCCCAGCTCTATCTTGATGCCGTCCTTGGCCAGTTTTTCCCAGAGGTCCACTACATTGCCTTGGTATACGAGGGCGACAGCCTCTTCCCGACGGCGGGCTTCCTCTATACGGATGATGAGGTTGTCCAGGCTGGTATAGACGTTTTCCTGCTGTATGTAACCGTCGGCCAGGCGTTGCTCCACGGCATCGGGGTCGACTTCGGCTACTACGCCTACGGCGCCGGCCACCATCGCGGCGATGGCCTGTGCGCCCGACATCCCTCCGAGGCCAGAGGTGACGAATACTTTGCCGCGCAGGTTGTCTTTACCCAGTTGCTTGAGGCGGCCCGCATTCAGCAGGGTAATGGTGGTGCCATGCACGATGCCCTGCGGCCCGATGTACATGAAGGAGCCGGCGGTCATCTGCCCGTAGGAGGTGACCCCTAGGGCGTTGTATTTGTTCCAATCTTCCTTTTTGGAATAGTTCGGGATCATCATGCCGTTGGTGACCACTACGCGCGGGGCATCGGGGCTGGAGGGGAACAGCCCGAGCGGGTGCCCGGAGTAGAGCACGAGGGTTTGCTCGTTGGTCATCTCCGCCAGGTACTTCATCGTCAGGCGGTACTGCGCCCAGTTTTGGAAAACCGCTCCATTGCCGCCGTAGGTGATCAATTCATGCGGGTGCTTGGCTACCTTGGGGTCGAGGTTGTTTTGGATCATCAGCATAATGGCAGCGGCCTGCTCAGAGCGGTACGGGTATTCGGAGATCGGGCGGGCGTACATCGGGTAGTCGGGGCGCAGGCGGTGCATGTAAATCCGGCCGTAGCGTTCCAGTTCCTCGGCGAATTCCGGCGCGAGGGTGGCGTGCTGCTCGGGCGGGAAGTAGCGCAGGGCATTGCGCAGGGCCAGCGCCTTGTCTTTTTCGCTCAGGTGGTCTTCGATGACACGCTTGGGCGCGTGGCTGACGTTGGGGTCGTAGGGCTTGGGAGCGGGAAGCTCCTGTGGAATGCCTTCGAGTATGGCTTGCTGGAAATCGGTCATATTTGGTTGCTTGTTTGCTGCTAATTTCGGAAAAAAGAAGGAATGGAGATGTGAAACTGCAAAACCGAAAAATGTAAAATGTAAAACCGGGAAATTTAAAACCAGGAAATGTAAAACTGTAAAATGTAAAATGTAGAACTGCAAAATGTAAAACTGCAAAATGTAAAATGCCCCCTCCGCCCGGTTGGGCACCTCCCCCAAGGGAGGAG
>CAYNIT010000356.1:0-3436 GCA_964397205.1 uncultured Phaeodactylibacter sp.
GGGAAGCGCACGCCATCGGCCCGCAGATTCCAATAGAAGCGGTCCATGCCAGCATCGAGCTTTTCGGTAAAGGTGCGGATGGTATCGCCGGCAGCATCGATTACTCGCACTTTTACTTTCTTGCCGAGCTTTTGAGCGTCCTCTTCCTCTTCTTCTTCCACCTCCTTATCACTGCCCTCTGCTGCTTCCTCAGCTTCCGGCTGCTCCTCTGCATCTTCCTCTGTGGGCTTTTGCCAGACGGTAATCAGCGCCCGCGGCGAGCGGTTCTCGCCCCGAAACTCGGCATCCGCCGGGAAGTGGGAGCCTTCGTACGATTTGAACTCCGCCAGATAGGCATCCGGGGCGGGGAAAGTGCGGAAAGTATCCTGCAGCAGCTCGCCCTTGGTTTTTGCAATTTCCCGTATCGGGCGGGTGTCGTCGAGTACCCAGGCAGCGCGGCCAAAGGTGCCGATGACCAGGTCCTTTTCGCGCGGGTGCAGCTGCAGGTCACGCACTGGCGTGGAGGGGAAGCCTTCGGTCCACTTTTGCCAATTCTTGCCGGTATCAAAACTGAAGTACAGCCCGTAGTCGGTGCCCAGCCAGAGCAGGTTGGGGACTTCGGGGTCCTGCACGATGGACAAGGCATGGCCGTCTACCTTCTCCTCGTCGACGATGCGGGTGAAGGTCTCGCCGTAGTTGTCGGTATGGTAGGCCATCGGGCGCCAGTCGTTGCGGCGGTAATCGTTGACGATGATGAACGCTTCGCCGGCATTCTTTTCAGAAAGCTCGATGTAGGGAATCCAGCTGCCGGGGCGGGCTTCCGGCAGTTTGTAGCCAACTTCTTCCCAGTTTTCGCCGCCGTCCCGGGTGATTTGCAAGTTCCCGTCATCCGTTCCTACCCAAATGACATCCTTATCCGCCGGGCTGGGGGCAATGGCCAGTATGCTCGTGTAATTTTCCGCCCGGGTATCGTCTATAGTCAGGCCGCCGCTTTTGTACTGCTGCTGCTTGGTGGAGTCATTGGTGGTCAGGTCGGGGGAGATGATCTCCCAGCTCTTGCCGCAGTCGGTACTTTTGTGCACGTACTGGCTGCCGAAGTAGATACCGCAGTCGTTGAAGGGGTCTTGCGCAATGGCTGCGTTCCAGTTGAAGCGCAGCTCCTCCCCTTCCGGATGTACTGGCTTAATGAAGCGGCTCTCGCCCGTCTCGCGGTCGATGTAGGAGACATTGCCGCCCTGTGACATCGCATAGACGTAGCGGTTGTTGTCCGGGCGGAACACCACATCAAAGCCATCGCCAAAGTAGATTTCCTGCCAATCGGTATTCTGAATGCCGCCGCGCTCCCAGGCTGCGCTCGGGCCCACCCAGCTACCGTTGTCCTGCATGCCACCGGCGATGTGGTACGGGATATCATTATCCACGCTGATGTGGTAAAACTGTGCGAGCGGCAGGTTTTGCACAAAGCGCCAGTTTTCCCCGCCGTCGTGGCTGATGTTCAGCCCGCCGTCGTTGCCCTCGATGATGTAGTTGTTGTTTTCCGGATGGATCCAAAAGGCGTGGTGGTCCGGGTGGGTGCCCCGGCCGAAGCCTTCGAAGGTTTTGCCGCCGTCCTCGCTCTTGGAAAGGTAGGACCAGAGGTTGAAGATGCGGTTCTCGTTTTTCGGGTCTACAAAAATATCGGCGTAGTAGAAAGGGCGGTTGCCGATGTTCTCATCCGCGCGCAGCTCCCAGGTGAAGCCGCCGTCGGTGGAGCGGTACAGGCCGTTCTTCTTGGCTTCCACCAGTGCGTAGACGATGTTGGGCTTGGAGGGCGCGATGGCCAGGCCGATGCGCCCGAGCTCGCCCTTGGGCAGGCCGTCTTCGTGCGTACGCTTCTCCCAGCTGTCCCCGCCGTCGTAGGATACGTAGATGCCGGAGCCTTCCCCCCCGGAATTGAAGAACCACGGCTTGCGGCCGAATTCCCACATGGCTGCGATCAGCTTGTTAGGGTTGGAAGGGTCTACCACCAAATCGGCACAACCGGTAGAGTCATTCACGTACAAAATCTTTTCCCAGGTCTCGCCGCCGTCTTTGGTACGGAAGACGCCGCGCTCGGGATTGGGGCCCCAAGCGGAGCCCAGCGCTGCCGCGTAAACGATATCCGGATTGTCGCGGTGGATGATGATACGGTGGATGGTGCGGGTCTTTTCCAGCCCCATGCGCTCCCAATTTTTGCCGCCGTCCAGGCTTTTGAAAATGCCCTCGCCGCTGTTGTGGGAGTTGCGCGGGTTGCCTTCGCCGGTGCCTACCCAGATTTGGTCCGGGTTGTCCTGATTGATGGTCAGCGCGCCTACGGACTGCAGGGGCGCATCGTCGAAGATGGGTTCCCAACTGATGCCGCCGCTGCGGGAGCGCCATACGCCGCCGGAGGCCGTGCCGATATAAATGACATTCGGCTGATCATTGATGACGTCAATAGTGGTCACGCGGCCGCTCATCCCGGCCGGCCCGATGCTGCGGGGGGCGAGCGCTTCAAATTTTTCCAAATCAATATCCTGGCTGCTCAAAGCCGTGCAGAACAGCAGGCTCAGCCATAAGAGGAGGTACTTTTGCATAGAAGTCGTGTTTCAGTCGTAAATGTTGTTGGGCTAAAATAGGGTTTTTTGAATTCTCTGTGCTGACTCTGAGACATCACTTAGTGTCCGGGCTCAGCAATTCAGCTAACAGCTCATCTACTGCAGTAGCGACGGTCACGGAAGAGTCCGTATCTAGTGTGGCACCTCTAAAAACTTTAATAATGCGGCCGTCTTCGTCTGCTACGATTGTGCTCGGAAAGCCCCACATCAGGTTAAAACGCTCTCGAATAATTTCCTCTGCATCAGGTACCTGAGTAAAATGGAAAGGTTTAGCCTTCAAAAACTTGCGGATATCTGAGCCGGAATCTCTTCCCATGGCGATAAAGTTAACTTTGCTCTTGCCATGCTTGGAAGCGAGCTTGTTCAAATCAGGAATTTCTTTAACACATGGAGTGCAGTGGATAAACCAGAAATTCATAACGGTTATTTTACCCTGCAGGCTACTCGAACTAACTTCCTTGCCCTGCATATCGACCGTTTGAAAGACTGGCAGTGGTGCCCCTTCTAAACAATCGACTTTAAAGCCGGAATAGGCAATACCCTTTTGCCCAGATCCGACGATTTCAAATTCTTTAGTTTCCAAGCCTTCCAGGCACTCCTCAAACCAATTTTCATAAGTATCCGTACGCTGACAAGAAGCAGAAAGAATAAGCAGCAGCCCAAGCCAACTAACAAAGCAACGGTAAACAAAAAAGCGGAACAGCGGATAAACCATGAGGCGATTTTTTAAATTGTTTTGCGGTTCAAACGGGAGGGTCATACCAATGCGGTTTACATCCCCCCCAGCCCCCAATCCTCCACCCCCTTCTTTTCCGTAGAAAAGCTCACCCCCACCCCGATTT
>CAYNIT010000357.1:0-3417 GCA_964397205.1 uncultured Phaeodactylibacter sp.
CTAGTATTTATGCGGGGTTTATAAAAATCACCTCTGGTGACCGCGCTTAGTATATTCCACAGGGTCAAAGGGGGACACGAGCGGGGCTGGTCGTTGGGGCGGCGGTGTTGGAGCGGGGAGCTGGGTTTTGCCTTTGGTGCTTTCCCTTCCTTTTGCCAAGCACAAGCATGGAGATATAGATTACAACTGCCCGGCCAGGGCCATGTCGATCGCCTTTACGTACGCTTGGGGTAGGCCGAGGGAGGGGATGGCTTCGGGATGGAAGGTAGAGAGGGCAAAATTTTCCGAAGAGACTTTCAGGTCGCTGTGGCGGGCATCGGTGGTGCAGCGGTAGAGGAGGACGAGCACGGTGATGGTGTTGCGGATGTTGAGGCTAGTGGCGCAGATCAGCGGGCCGGCTTCTGCTTTGATGTTCAGTTCTTCGCGGAGCTCTCGAACGAGGCAGTGGCGGATGTCCTCGCCCCGCTTCAGTTTGCCGCCGGGCAGGTCCCAGGCGCCGTGCTCGTTTTTGACCAGCACAACCTGGTTTTCTACCAAGCATATTCCCTTTATCGAAACGGGGAAACGGTGGGAAAACACATCCGATGGGATGATGCGGCCGAGGGTACGCAGGAAGAGTTGTTTCCAGCTGATGGGCATGGGATTTTTGCAGTTTTACAATTTTGGCAGCGGGCTATCCCGAAAGCTCCCGTTGTTGGTCTAGGGCGACGTACTCGGAATTGCGGCTCGCGTACTCGGGCACGAGGCGCTTCATCTGCCGCACGATCTCGATTGGGGCAACGCTATTGCCTGCTTTGGCAATCAGCTCCTCGATGGAAGGCGATACCTCGTGGTAGCAGCTGTGCCGCACCGCTGCTTTTTTGATTTTGGGGTGATGAGTCTTCTTGTTGTTCTCTCCTTTGTCCAGCAGTTCTTCGTAGAGCTTTTCGCCGGGGCGCAGGCCAGTGTAGATGATCTGTACGTCCTGCCCGGGGGTCAGCCCCGCCATTTGTATCATGCGTTTGGCGAGATCGGCAATTTTGACCGGCTCGCCCATATCGAAAATGTAAATTTCCCCGCCTTCTCCCATGGCTCCGGCTTCAAGCACGAGTTGGCAGGCCTCGGGTATGGTCATGAAAAAGCGGGTTACTTCGGGGTCGGTAACCGTGACGGGTTTGCGCCGCTCGATCTGCCGCCGGAATATCGGGATGACCGAGCCATTGGAGCCCAGCACATTGCCGAAGCGGGTGGTGATGAACTGCGTCCTGTTGCCGTCGGCGAAGTTCAGCGCCTGCACGTAGATTTCGGAGATCCGTTTGGAAGCGCCCATCACATTGCTCGGGTTGACCACCTTGTCGGTAGAAATCATGACGAATTTTTCGGCCTGATATTCCGATGCCAGCTCTGCCATATTTTTGGTGCCCAGCACATTGGCTTTGATGGCTTCGGCTGGGAATTGTTCCATGATTGGGACGTGCTTGTAGGCTGCAGCGTGGAAGACGTATTCGGGCCGGTAGCGGTCGAAGAGCTTGTCCATACAGTGGCGGTCGCGCACATCGCCGATGATCGGGAGCAGCTGCCTGCTTTCGACTGCGTTTTTTAGCGAAAGCGACATTTCCGCCAAGGGGGTTTCCGCAATGTCTAGCCCGATGATCTGCCGTGGCTCGTACTTCAGCAATTGGCGGACGATTTCCGAGCCGATGGAGCCCGCACAGCCGGAGACCATGACACAGCGCCCGCGCACCGATTCGCTGATGGCTTTCTTATCCAGATCAATCGGCGGGCGGTTGAGCAGGTCCTCAAAGCGGATGTTGCGCAATTGCCCCAGTTGCAGGTCGTTTTCGATCCAGGCCTCGGTAGCCGGTATTTTCATGATTTTGATGTGGCGTGCGGGGCAGCTGTCGATGAGGGCCCCCCGCCGCTCTTCGGAAAGATTGTTGATGGCGATGATGGCCACTTTGATGTCGTGCTGTTGGACTACCCGTTCGAAGCTCTTTTCGGGGTTGAAAATCCGCACGCCGTTCAGCAGTTTGCGGTGCACCTTGGGGTTGTCGTCGAAAAAGGCGACCACGCGGTAGTCGTGCGAGACATTCTGCTTCAGCACATCGTGCAGCAGCGCGCCCATTTCGCCTGCTCCGAAGATGACGGTGTTCAGGCGGGAGCTCTGTGCCCGCGCGCGCAGCCCGTCGTAGCCCAGCCGCATTACTGCCCGGAAGCCGCCGGTCAGCACGAGCAGCAGGATGAAGTCTACGAGCACGATGGCCATTTGCCGATTTGGCGGCAGCAGGCCTGGCTGCATTACGACTGCGAGCAGAAAGGCGAGGGAGGAAGTCGCTACTGCTAGAAAAATGTTGCGTACGTCTCGTATGCCGATGTAGCGGATGATGATCAAGTAGGTTTTAAAAATGACGAAAGCGATGGCTCTTAGCCCGAGCAGTATTAGCGGTGCCCAGCCGAGCAGGAAATAGTCACCTGCCTGTGCCATAGCAAAGTTGTTGGTAATCATAAGTGCTGTGAAATAAGACAGCAGCGCTAGCCCGAGGTCGATGCCCAGGATAATCACTTTAGTTGCATATCCCGAAAACCAGGTTTGTTGCCCGGGCTGGTAGTGTGGGAAGAATTTCATGGGGAGTTCTCTGTGTTGTGTTCTAACAATCTGTATGCCAAGAGTATGTGTTAGATGGTAGCTGAGCTTTTGCTGCAGCGCCGTCTCTGCTATACGGCTACAAACTACCTCTTTTTTTTGGGATATTGAAATTTAGGGGTATTGTCGGGGTTCTCAGGCTTGGAATTGGTGGGGGTGTGACAGGGTTGGGGGGAGCTGGGTTTTAGCCTTTGGAGCTTTACCCTTCCTTTTGCCTTTTGCATTCAGCATTTTACATTTTACATTCCTGCCGTTTCCTCCCCCTAGCCCCTCCAGCCCTGTGGAATGGCAGAGCAACCAGTTGGTTATTCCACAGGGTCAAAGGGGGACACGAGCGGGGCTGGTCGTTGGGGCACTCTCTAGAAGTCCTGGTACATATCATAGACATTAGTCCGCAGGCCAAAGTAGAGGTAGCGGCTGTCTGGGAAGCCAGCGCCGGCGGTGGTCTCCATGCGGGAGCGGTAGCCGAGTTGCAGGCGCAGGTTGTAGACGGGGTTGAAGAGGTAGGACAGCTCGGCGCGGAAGTAGCGGATCTCCCCGGCGGTGCCCTGCCCGGTGAATACGCCGGTTTCTACGGAGCGCTCCGTGTTGGGCTTGTAGATGTCGTTGCCGAAATTCTCGTCCTCATTGGCATCGCGGCCGAGGGTGCCGTAGTGGGCAGCGCCTTCGAGGAGCCAGCGGCGGTAGCGGTAGTGGGCGCGGAAGAGGTACTCCTCGAAATTCGCGCCCCAGGGGTGGGCCAGCGGCTGATTGTAGTGGCCCCAGTTGGTGATCACATCCCGGTGGCTGTAGAG
>CAYNIT010000358.1:0-3365 GCA_964397205.1 uncultured Phaeodactylibacter sp.
TTTTGCATAAAATGTATTTGCAGTATGACGCAGGCACAGTCTACGCCTAACGGGACAGCGTAGCCTGCCAACTTTACCATCGCGCCAATTTTTCCTACCTTAACGCGCAAAAAAGTTGCGACATCCGCTGATCAGTCTTTCGCTAGTTCTACTGCTACTCAGCCCCGCCGCCCTATCCTGGCTGGCGACGGCCTGGCAGAAGCATGCCGTGAAGGAAGCCGTGGAAGCCCAGCTGCGCGAAGGCATGGAAGCCTCCGAGCTCGTCGTGCTGGCGTTCGCCAAATCCGAAGCGGGGCAACTAGAGTGGGAACACGAGCGGGAATTCGAGTACAGAGGGCAGATGTACGACCTGGTCAAGACGGAGCAACGTAACGATAGCCTCTTCTACACCTGCTACTGGGACCATGCCGAAACCGAGCTCCATCATCAGCTGGACCGCTGGGCAGCAGACTGGCTGCAACAAAGCCCGCTGCAGCAACAGCAATCGGAACGGCTGACTTGCTTTTTCCGCTCGCTGTACTGCATGGCTGTGCCCATGGCTCCCCTACCGATTTCGGCCGCTGTCTCCCCGTTCTTCGATTACTACCATCAGCCATGTGGTATTTTGCATGGCCCGCCTCCCCTGCCGCCTCCCGAACGGGTAAAACCTACTATTTAACCGTGGGCAACATAAAGTCGACCGCTTTCCCCATACCATCAATCCTGCTGGGCACTTCCCGCAGGCCTGTACGCAATGGTAGGGTTTCGCTTTGTGAAAATGCCCTACTCCACAAGTAGTAGTACTTACCTCTTTTTCCCGATTTCAAAATGAGCGGTGCTGCACCACAGCCCCGCCCCAAATTTTGCTATGAAGTACATCGTATGCCTACTGGGGTTATGCCTAGGCACGCTATCCCTGCTGCCAGCACAACGCCTCAGCCTGACCAACCCCAACCAACAGCCGCTTTCGGGCGCTACCATCAGCGGGACGCCGAGCGGCGCATTTGCCGTCACCGATGCGGAAGGCCAAGCCCAGCTTGAGGGTTTCCTGCCCCAAGACACCCTGGCCCTACAGCTGCTCGGGTACAAAACCCGGCGCCTGAGCTACGCGGAAGCTAAGGCCAAAAACTTCGCATTGACCCTCTCCCCTACTGCCCTGCAACTCGATCAGGTCGTCGTTTCCGCCAGCCGCTGGGCCCAAAACACCAGCCGTACGCCCAAGCGCGTAAGCACCATTCAAGCCGAAGAGGTCCTGCTGCGCAACCCGCAGACCGCCGCCGACTTGCTGGGCAGCTCTGGCGAAGTGTTTATCCAAAAAAGCCAACAGGGCGGCGGCAGCCCGATGATCCGCGGCTTTGCCACCAACCGCCTGCTTATCGCGGTGGACGGGGTGCGGATGAATACCGCGATATTCCGCAGCGGCAACCTGCAAAACGTGATTTCCCTCGACCCTTTCGCCACCGAGCGGACCGAGCTGCTCTTCGGCCCCGGTTCCGTGCTGTACGGCAGTGACGCGATTGGCGGGGTGATGGCGTTCTATACCCTGACTCCCACCCTGGCCGACACGCAGGACCGGCGCACCTCCGGTAACGCTGCCCTGCGCTACGCCTCTGCCAACGAAGAGCTCACTGGGCATTTTGACCTCAATATCGGCGGGCAAAAGTGGGCGGCCGTGTCCAGCTTTTCCCACAACCGCTACGGCGACTTGCGCATGGGGCGGCACGGGCCTGAAGACTACCTGCGCCCCTTTTACGTAGAGCGTATCAATGGGGAAGACCGGGTGGTACAGAACGAAGACCCGCTGGTGCAGCGCCCCTCCGGCTATGAGCAAACCAACCTGATGCAAAAGCTGCGCTTCAAGCCCGATAAGCAATGGGACTTCACCTACGCTTTCCACTATTCCGCCACTACGGATTATGCCCGCTACGACCGCCACATTCTTACCCGCGACGGGCTGCCCCGCAGTGCCGAATGGCGCTACGGCCCGCAAATTTGGCAACTCAACCAACTGCAAGCCACGCACTCCGGCAAGAATGCCCTGTACGACGAAGCACGGCTCAGCCTGGCCCATCAATTCTTTGAGGAAAGCCGCATCGACCGCGACTTCGGCGATCCCATCCGCCGGGAAAGGATAGAGCAGGTGGATGCCCTGTCGGCCAACCTTGATTTATCCAAACGGCTCGGCAGCCAGCAACGCTTGCTGTATGGGTTGGAGGCGATTCACAACCGCGTAGACTCCCGGGGGCAGCTGGAGAATATCGAAACGGAAGAGGTGGAAGCCGGCCCTGCTCGCTACCCGCAGTCGCACTGGCGTTCTTACGCGGCTTACCTCACTTACCAGCTGGAGGTCAGTGCGCGCCTGTCCGTGCAGGCGGGGGCGCGCTACAACCATTTTGACCTGTTCGCCGAATTCGACAATACATTTTTCCCTTTCCCTTTCAGCGAAGCTACACTCAACGATGGCGCGCTCACAGGCAGCATCGGCTCTGTTTACCGGCCCGGGCAATCCTGGCTGCTGCGGGCCAACCTTTCCACCGGCTTCCGCGCCCCTAATATCGACGACATCGGCAAGGTATTCGATTCGGAGCCGGGGGCGGTGGTGGTGCCCAACCCTAGCCTGAGTGCCGAGTACGCTTACAATACCGAGTTTACGGTATCGCGGATGTTTGGCCCGTGGTTGCAGCTCGACCTGACCGCCTACTACACGCTACTGGATGATGCCTTAGTCCGCCGCGACTTCACCCTCAACGGGCAGGACAGCATACGTTACGATGGGGAATTGAGCCGGGTGCAGGCCATCCAAAATGCGGCCCGGGCTCGGGTCTGGGGCTTGCAAGCGGGCTTGGACGCCAAACTGCCAAGTGGTTTCGGCATGCACGCCCGCCTCAATATTCAAGAAGGGGAAGAACTGCGGGAAGAGGGCGCGAATCTGCCCCTGCGGCATGCGGCACCTTGGTTTGGCGTGCTGCGGCTGAGCTATGAGCATGAGGCCTTGCACCTGGAAGTCAACGCGCAGTACCACAATGGGTTTTCTGCCCATGAGCTTCCACCGGAGGAGCAGGGTAAGCCCCACCTCTACGCCACCGATGCAAACGGCAATCCGTACTCCCCCGCCTGGTATACCCTGGATTTCCGGGCACTGTACCGGGTAAGCGACACTTTTACCATCAGCGCGGGCGTGGAAAACCTGACCGACCAAAGATACCGGCCGTACTCCTCTGGCTTGGCGGGCGCGGGCCGGAATGTGGTGTTGAGTGGACGGGTAAGCTGGGGTAGAGCTTCCCGCTCTGCCCCAGCTTACCAGTGAGCCACAGCTGGGGTAGAGCTTCCTAGCTCTGCTCCAGCTTAGCAGGAGAGCTTCCCGCTCTGCCCCAGCTTAGCAGTGG
>CAYNIT010000359.1:0-3319 GCA_964397205.1 uncultured Phaeodactylibacter sp.
AAATAGGAAATGTGGAAATAGGAAATAGGAAATAGGAAATGTGGAAATAGGAAATGCGGAAATAGGAAATTGGGAAATGTGGACTCATCCTGAACTAGGTTGACGGAAGTGGAAACTTTTTTAGGAAGAGTGGAAACAACGGGTGAATATATTATCAACAGATGCGGATACAACGATTAGAGCTTAAGAACTACCGGGGTTTTTCGGATTTGCAGGTGGACTTTCCTGCAAAGGGAGCGGCTGTATTCATAGGTTGGAATGGGGCGGGGAAGAGTAGTGTGTTGGAGGGAATAAAGGTGATGTTGCTCTGGTTGAGTGAAAGGGTAGTGTCAGAAGCCAAAGCGCCAACCGATGAGCTCAGTGATTTTGATGTGAAGATTGGAGAAAGTGCCTGTACGCTACTGGCTGGATTTAAACCGAGTGACGATAGTGAAGCCATTGAATTAAAGATACCCTATGGCCTTAGCGAAGAGCACACCCATTACCAAGTAGGCCCTAAAAGCAGTTCATGGCTAGTAAAAGAGGATGATCCAGCACGGAAGGAAGAGGCTAAAAAGCTCCTTCAAGAAATGGCAGCGCAGTACGGTGAAGATGATCCTGAAATCGAGAGAGCAAGCATGCATTTTGAATTTATGAACGGGTAATGAGGCATATTTCAAAAAACATAAGAAATGAGCCTAAGTCGCTAAAGGAAGTCCGCTCTACTCCCGGCGCTACTTTTGATGACTGTGACAAATCTGCTATTCGACAAGCACTCTTAAAAGAGCAAGGACATAGATGGGCATATTGCATGAGCAGAATAAGTGAGCAAGTAGATTCTGCAGGAAAGCCTAGAATGAAGATTGAGCATTATGATGCCCAAAGTGCTGCGTCAAACAAGAAGCTGCGCCAGCTATGAAGCTCTCCATCATCATCGTCAACTACAACGTCAAGTACTTTTTGGAGCAAGCCCTGCTTTCTGTACGCCGCGCGTGCGTAGGGCTAGACGCTGAAGTGTGGGTGGTGGATAACAATTCCGTGGATGATTCGGTGCCGATGGTGCGGGAGAAATTTCCGGAAGTACACTTGATCGCCAATGAAGGCAACCCCGGCTTCGCTATTGCGAACAACCAAGCCATCCGGCAATCTACGGGCGAATACGTGCTGCTGCTCAACCCGGATACGGTGGTGGAGGAAGATACTTTCCAGAAATGTGTTGAATTTATGGACGCACACCCGGAAGCCGGCGGGCTGGGGGTGCGGATGATCGATGGCAGCGGGGCGTTTCTGCCAGAGTCGAAGCGGGGCTTCCCCTCGCCCTGGGTCGCGTTTTGCAAGACGGTGGGGCTGTCGCGCTTGTTTCCGAAATCAGCTCTGTTCAACCACTATCATCTGGGCTATCTGGAAGAGTGCGAAACAAACGAAGTGGAGGTGCTGGCCGGTGCCTTCATGTTCATGCGGCGGTCGGTGCTGGATGAAATCGGGCTGCTGGATGAGGCATTTTTTATGTACGGGGAGGATGTTGACCTGTCGTACCGCATCATACAGGCTGGGTACAAAAATTACTATTTCCCCGAGACGACGATCATCCACTACAAGGGAGAGAGCACAAAGAAGGGCAGCCTGAACTACGTCAAGGCTTTCTACAAGGCCATGATCATCTTTGCGCGCAAGCACTTCGAGGGGCGCCAGGCCAAGTTGTTCGTATGGATGCTGCAGGCTGCGATTTACCTGCGGGCCAGCCTAACGCTGCTGTCCAATTTCATCAGCCGGGCCTACTTGCCGTTACTTGATGCTGGTTTGATGTACCTTGGCTTGGTGTTTCTGAAAGACTTTTGGGAGAACTACCATTTCAACGACCCCGACTACTACCAGGATGCTGTCCTGTACTTCAACTTCCCCCTTTATACCCTCATCTGGCTGCTGGGCATATTCTTCAGCGGGGGGTACGATCAGCGGTACGATCTGCGGCGGCTCATACGCGGGTTGCTGGTGGGCACGCTGGTACTTCTGGCGGTGTACGGCCTGCTCGACCTGGCCTACCGCCCCTCCCGGGCGTTGATTCTGCTGGGAGCGGCCTGGGCGCTGTCCGCCACGAGCGGCCTGCGCCTGCTGCTGCACTTCCTGCGGTACCGTACCTTCCGCCTGCAGGAGGCAAAAAGCCAGCATCTGGTGATTGTCGGCAGTCAGGAAGAGAGCGAGCGGGTCCGGCAGTTGCTGCACCGGGCGGAGGTTTCCAAAAACTTCATCGGTACTGTAGCGCCGGAGGCTTCCCCCGACCGCACGCATTACCTTAGCGGGTTGCCTCAACTGGAGGAGGTGGTGCATATCTACAGCGTGCAGGAGATCATCTTTTGCTCGCGTGACCTTAGCACGCAGGATATTATGAACTGGATGTCGCGTCTCGGCCCCGCCCTCGATTACAAAATCGTACCCAAGGAAAGCATGAGCATTATCGGCAGCAGCTCCAAAAATACCAGCGGGCAGCTGTACACCATCGATATTCAGTACAACATCGCCCAGCCGATGAGCCGCCGCAACAAAAGGGTGTTTGACTTGCTATTAGCCATCAGCCTGCTTGTGACCTACCCTTTGCAGTTATTGATCGTGAAGCAACCTTTACGATTGCTGCGCAATATCGCTAGCGTCTTGCTCGGCCGGCGGACTTGGGTGGGCTACGCAGCTACCGAAAACCATGACATCCGCCTGCCGAAGCTACGGCCCGGGGTGTTGTCCCCGCTGGACGGCTTGCGCTTAAATGACTTCGACGAGCCGACCCGCCAACGCCTCAACTTCCTCTACGCCAAAGACTATCAGACGAGCAAGGATGTGGATGTTGTGCTGCGGGGGTGGCGGGGGTTGGGGAGGTGAAATTCCGGCGCAATCGCAAGGAATTCACGGATGTGCCCAGTCGGTCTAAAGGTATGGGGAAGCCGTCGCTAGCTGTCTGCATACTATACTGTTTGCTTGCTCCACTGTTCCCTAAAGGTGACAACTATCTGTTCTTGGTAGTTTCTTCCAGCTTAGGGGGCTTCTTTCTTTTGATTGGGGCCAACGGCCCGGCTACGTGACGTGCCGGACTCTAAATTTACCATTTTCGTCTCATTTCACAAATGCTAGTGTAGCGGCTTTCCAATCTCCATTTTCTTTTCGAAGATTTTTACCGGCATGGCATGTAGCCATTGTTGGCTGCAGTTTTCATCCCCTATATTCTTCAATATCAATGAACTCCAAATCAATAAATTCACCTGCTAAATGATCAAAGTCTTTATCTGCCGTATATAGTTTCAATTTGTATACACTAGCGGTGGCGGCTATCCATATATCATTCTTCCCCATA
>CAYNIT010000360.1:0-3277 GCA_964397205.1 uncultured Phaeodactylibacter sp.
TTCTACAACTGCAAAGATCTATGGACGAACGTTTAGAGCACCTTGGCGGGCGCGCACAGGATGCAAAGCTGGTTATAGACAGCCTGTATACACGCCCAATAATTAATGTAGAGCAGGTAAAGAATATCATTGGAAAGTCGAAGGTGAGTGCCTACAAGCTGATTGCAGACTTGGAAAAAGCGGATGTCTTGACCCAACTCCCCAACGACAGGCGTGCGAAGATGTATGCCTTTAAGGAGTATCTGGACTTGTTCAAAGGGGAAGGCAGGTAAAGCTTACTCTTCCATCAAGCACACTCAGTGGAGCAACGAAGAAAGGCAGTACCTCTTACAAAGTGCTGCCTTTCTCTTTATCAAACATTAAAAGCCTAGAGGGCTTACTCTTTCATCACCCGCTTACGGCCCACCACCTGCTTGCCATCCACTATTTCCAGAAGATACATACCTGAAGGCAAACCTTCCAATGAAACCGTTGTCATCAAAGGCTGCACCCGCACTACTTGCCCGACCATAGAGCGGAGGCGGATTTCGTAGTTTTCATCCGCCATTTCCAGGCCGCGCAGGTTGAGTATATCGGTAGTTGGATTCGGGAAAACCGTGAAATCCAGTAGCTCCGCAACTTGGGTGCTGGTCAAGTTGCGATCCACGAATATGGGGTGGGTATGATTCGCATCGCAGGCCTCATGTACATCCATATTGATCAAGTGGACGTGGATATCGTGCCAGCCTGCTTCCGAGTAGGTCGTTACCGGTGTGGCGTGATCGGCGGTCTCACCGTTGCCAAAGTCCCAGCTCCAGTGGGTGGCTTCGGGGGTAAGCCCTTGCAGTTGGACTTCTTGCCCCAGGGCTACCGTATCTGGTACCATTATTTCCGGTGTCAATTTGTTGGAGTAGATCGCAGTCTGCAGGGTTTCGCAACCTTCTGCATTGCAGATCGTCAGCGTAATATCGTGAACACCGCTATTGGAAAATGTATGTTCGGGATTCGCTTCCGTAGAAGTATGGCCATCACCGAAATCCCAGCTCCAGCTTTCAACATCGGCGCTGGCACTGGCCCCGAATGAGCGGATACCATCACACATTTCTTCATTAGCAACCCTAATCTGTGAGCCCGCCAGGCTATTAGATGCTCCCTGGCAACTGTAGCTGACCTGGAAGCCGCTATCATTGCCTATAGCGTCAGAAAACTCTACGATGGTGATAACCGAGCCCGTAGAAGTAATTGCCTCTGGTAAATCCGTGCCCGTAAAATAACCCAGCAGCGGATCATCTATGGTAGCACCGTCAAAGATAGCTACCCCGTCGACACCGCTTTCAAAGCTAAAGGATACAAATTCCAGGGTGATGGGCCCAGCCAAGCTATAGATGGTCGTCAGGCTAGCGTTATTGTCCACATAATTGCTGTCCGGCCCACCGGAATCGTACAGGTTTCCAAAGCAGCCGCTGATGAGCTGCTGGCCGTTTACCGGCATGTTCTCGAGCACACAGTCGGGGTCAATCGTAATGGTAATTTCTTGAACTTGGGTATTGCAGCCAAGCGAATTGCAGACGGTAAGGCTCACCGCATAGGTACCTCCTTCGCTGTAGAAGTAAACGGGGTTTTGCTCATTTGACGTCCCCCCATCGCCAAATTCCCAGAACCAGGAGGTAGGGAATTCCAGGCTTTCATCCGTAAACACGGCCGGTTCATTGGCACAAAGCTCGGTGCTTGCAATGGAAAACAAAGGCTTTGGCGGCTCGGGCGGCTCCGCCGAACAGCTGAAGGTAGCAGAAAAGCCGCTTAGGTTGACGAAATGATTGGTATACTCCTGTATCGTCAGCACTCCGGAGGCAGCAGTCAGGGTTTGCCCCTCCAGCTCATTGCCGGTGAAAGTACCCAGAAGGGTGCCCGTGCTGGACTCTCCGTCGTATACATAAACGAAATCTGCGTGTTCTTCGTAGTTGAATTCGCTAAAGGTGATGCTAACCGAGGTAGCGCCCGGCGGAGCAATGGTAATACTGCCAAAGCTGCCTTCCAAATAAGGCGCATTGGGGCCACCTGAATCGTAGAGGTTGCCGGAGCAGGCAGTGACCACCTCGTTTCCGTGTTGCGGTATGTTTTGGGAGAAGCAATCGAGATCCACCTCCAGGAAATCGGCCAGCGTAACCACATCACAACCCAGTGAGTTGCAAGCTTCCAGCGTAATGGTATAAATGCCGCTTTCCGCGTAGGTATGCACCGGATTTTGTTCCGTAGAGGTCGTACCATCGCCAAAGTCCCAATTCCAGCTCGTGGGTACATTAGTGCTGGCATCCGTAAATTGAACGGGCAGCGTGCCACATACAAAGTCAGGAGCCTCTACTGCGGCCGCTACCGGCGCAATCACAGAGAGCGTCACATGAACTGGCACTAAGGGCTGCAGCGGATCATTGGCCTCCAACTCATAAGCCAAATTGTAAACGCCAGTCTCCAGACCAGTAGCATCTAGGCCGATCAAAAGTTGAGCACTATCGCCGACGGCTACCGTGCCGCTCGTGGGCGAAATGCCGGCGAATGTTGCTCCACTGGAGAGGGTATTCACTGTAAAATCCAGCGGCGCTTCTCCCACATTGCCCACATCCACGGTCAGGCTCGTATCCTGCCCCTCGATCAGCTCAAGGGTGAACTCAGTGGGATTGACCGTAAGGCTGGGGGCGGCTATACCGGTGCCGGTTAGGTTGACCAGAATATCGTCCCCTGCATTATTCGCAAGGGTTAGCGTTTCCGCAAATGCACCTATTTCGCTTGGTGCAAAATCGACATTAATGGCCCGTGTTGCAAAGGGAGCAAGTACGATACTATCTGCTTCTTGAACCATGAACTCAGGTAGACTGGATTGCAGGCCGTTTACGGTTGTCGCGGCGGTACCTGTGTTTTCCAAGGTAAAGCTCAAAGTAGAAGTAGCACCTACCTGTACCTCACCGAAGCTAAGATCATCCTCAGAAATACTCAATGCAGGCGTGCCATTGACAATCATAGTAACCGGGACGTTGATGGAAGGCTGACCCGGGTCATTACTCTCGATGATAATCGATCCTTCATAAGTACCTTCCACTAATGCCGTGGCATCAAAAGTAAGACCTACGCCCTCACAAGCGGAAGCCGGCAACGGGCTACTATTTGCTCCAATGCCCAGCCAAGACAGCGACCCACCTGTTCCCAAAAGCGGAGGCGGAAGGATATACAACTCATCAGTAACGAAGGCGAAAGCGCCTGAAAACAGCTCGGTCCCTGAACCTATATCTGTGATTGTAATGGA
>CAYNIT010000361.1:0-3243 GCA_964397205.1 uncultured Phaeodactylibacter sp.
CTCAACTACACCAAGCACCACCAAGCCCTCCCTACAACCACCGAATCGTCCAATCAATGACCCGTTGCTTCCACCTGCTGTAAGGCGGCATCAGCAGCTCCAGCGCTCCGGGCATCAACTGCTGGTACACCGCACGGGCGTTGGAAAAAGCCTCAAAACCATACCAGCCGTGGCTCTTCCCAATGCCGCTGTTGTTGACCCCGCCGAAGGGCAGATTGGGCTGCATGAAGTGCACATCATTATTGTTGATGCAAGTGCCGCCCGCCCGGGTATAGCTGATGATGCGGCGGATGTTCCGCTTGTTGTTGCTGTAGATGTAAAGGGCCAGCGGCCGCTCCCGCTGATTGATAAAGTCAATGGCTTCCTGCACATCGCGGTAGGTACGGATCGGCAGCACCGGGCCGAATATCTCCTCCTGCATCAGCTGCGCCTCCTCGGGTACCTCGCTGACAATTGTGGGCGCAATAAAATCCTCTCCCGCAATGCGGTGCCCGCCAATTTCAATCTGCGCACCGCGTTCTTCGGCATCCTTCAGATAGCCGGCCACCCGCTCGTAGTGCTTTTCGTTAACCATACGGTTGTACGCACCAGACTCCTGTGCGTTATCGCCGTATAGCTCCTCTAGCTGTTTCGCCATTAGGCGCACAAATTCCTCCTTGCGGCGCTCGTGCACAAAAAGGTAATCCGGCGCGATGCAAATCTGCCCGCTGTTGAGGAATTTCCCCCAGGCGATGCGGCGCACCGCCGTTTTCAGGTCGGCTGTTTCATCCACGATGGTCGGAGATTTGCCGCCCAGCTCGAGGGTCACCGAAGCCAGGTTTTTGGCTGCTGCTTCCATGACAATTTTGCCAATTGCAGGGGCGCCTGTGAAAAAAATGTGATTGAAAGGCAGCTTCAGCAGTTCGGTGGAAGTCTGCACCGCCCCCTCTACCACGGCTACCTCCCGAGCATCAAACAAGTCTTCGACAATCTCCCGGATCAGGGCAGAGGTATGGGGCGTATGCTCCGAAGGTTTTACGATGGCGGTATTGCCCGCTGCAATCGCGGACACCAGCGGGCCGAGCGCCAGCTGCAGCGGGAAATTCCAGGGGGCAATGATCAAGCACACCCCCTTCGGCTCATAGTGCACCCAGGAGCGGCTGCCCAGAAAAGGCAAAGGCGTACCGACTTTGTGCTTGGCCATCCAGCGGCGCAGATGGCGGCTGGTATGCTTGATTTCGGTCGTGATGGCGTAAATTTCGGTCAGGTCTACTTCTGCCGCGGGCTTTTTAAAATCCGCGTACACTGCCTCGCGGATGGCCTGCCGCCGGTTCAGCACCGCCTCCTGCAGCCGCTTCAGCTTGGCGATACGCTGCCGGGCAGTGCTTTGGGCAACCTCAAATTGGTGGGCACGCTGCTGTTCGAAGAGCTGCTTGATAGCAGCCCGATCTACGGATTGGTCTTGGTAGGTAGTCATAGCTCTGGTTTGATTTGGTCCTGCTTTTGTTATAATGATACAATTTTTTCGGGACAGATGGCTGTAAATGGAACAGCTGTTTCTCCGTTCGCTCGTTTTTTCCTATGATTGTCGGCTCAATCCAAATACTATGAAAAGATACAGTATGCTGCTGGCCGGGCTCCTCTGCGCCGGCTGGCTGAGCGCACAGGAAGAAACCGAAAAAGAATGGGACGTCAACAACCCGCCTGGCCCGCACACCAATACGGAACTCACCTTCACCGAGGGCACTTGGATGAACTTGGATGTCAGCCCCGACGGCCAGACCATCGCCTTTGATTTGTTGGGCGACATTTATACCATGCCCATCAACGGCGGGGAAGCTACCCTGCTGCGCGGTGGGCTAGCCTGGGAAGTGCAGCCCCGCTTCAGCCCGGATGGTACGCAAATCCTCTTTACGTCCGATGCAGGGGGAGGCGACAACATTTGGGTAATGAATAGCGACGGCAGCGAAGCTCAGCAACTGACCAAAGAAGATTTCCGCCTGCTCAACAACGCTGTTTGGATGCCCGATGGCGAATACTTCATCGCACGCAAACACTTTACCTCTTCCCGCTCGCTGGGAGCGGGCGAAATGTGGATGTACCACAAAACCGGCGGCAGCGGCTTTCAATTGACGGAGCGCAAAAATGACCAGCAGGACGTCAACGAGCCTACCGTATCTCCGGATGGCCGCTATGTTTACTTCAGTGAAGATATGTACCCGGGCGGCTATTTTCAGTACAACAAGGACCCGAACAGCCAGATTTACGTCATCCGCCGCTACGACCGGGAGAAAGGGAAAGTCAAAAACATCGTCGCCGGGCCGGGTGGAGCGTGCCGGCCCGAGGTGTCCAACGATGGCAGCAAACTGGCTTTTGTGCGCCGGGTGCGAACGGAGTCCGTGCTATTCATCCACGATCTGGAGACCGGGCAGAACTTCCCGCTCTTCAAAGGGTTGACCAAGGATCAGCAGGAAGCTTGGGCGATTTTCGGGGTGTACACCGGTTTCGACTGGACGCCGGATGACAAACACATCGTCATTTGGGGGCAAGGCAAAATTTGGAAAGTCGAGGTCGCTACGGGCGAGGCCGAGGAAATCCCCTTCCGGGCAACCGCCGAGCACCGCTTTCAGGAAACGGTCCGCTTTACCAACAACGCCTTCGAAACGTCATTTACCGCCAAGGTGATCCGTCATGCCGTGACCTCCCCGGATGAAAGCACCTTGGTCTTTAGCGCCGTTGGCCACCTCTGGAAAAAGGGACTGCCGGACGGTAAACCGACCCGGCTCACCGCGGACACCAATTTCGAATTTGAGCCCTCTTTCTCCCCCGATGGCAAGACGATTGCTTATGTCAGCTGGGACGACGAGGCAATGGGGGCGATACATACGCTCGACTTGGCAAGCGGGCAGACCCAGCAGCTCACCACCGAAAAAGGCATTTACCGTACGCCCCACTTTTCGCCCGACGGCGAAACAATTGTCTATCGTAAAGATAGCGGCAACGGGCATCAGGGCTACGCTTTTTGTAAAGAGCCGGGCATTTATACCATCGCTGCAAACGGCGGCGAGCCCAGCTTAGTCAGCCCCAAAGGAGAATACCCGGTTTTCAATACTGACGGCAGCCGTATTTTTTACCAGACCGGCGGCTACCTCTTCGGCAGCATCACCAAAGCGTACCACAGCATCAAGACAGACGGCACGGATGACAAGAAGCTGTTTGACGGCAAGTACGCCCAGCGCTTTGTGCCCAGCCCCGACAACAAAT
>CAYNIT010000362.1:0-3238 GCA_964397205.1 uncultured Phaeodactylibacter sp.
GGGTTGTCGGCAGCGCAAGCGCCGCAGCCAGAATGCCCTGTACCGCTTGTACTATGCCTACGGCATGAGCATTTGTATCCGCTACGTGGAAAGCGAATCGGAGGCTGTATCGGTGCTGAACGACGGATTCTTAAAAGTATTTCGGCACATCAAACGTTATGATCCCGAGCAGCCCTTCAAACCTTGGTTTCGGAAAATCTTGGTCAATACCTCGATTGACCACGTCAAAAAACAGAAGAAATTTAAAAAAGAAATCAGCATGGAGGAAGCAAAGCAGGTATCCACGCAGGAAGATGTCCTCAGCTTGCTGTCGTACCAAGAGCTTATGGAAATGGTGCAGTCCTTGTCTTCGGCCTACCGGGCGGTTTTCAATATGTACGTCATTGATGGATTCAAGCATCACGAAATAGCGGAGACGCTGGGCATCAGCGTGGGCACTTCTAAATCCAACCTGACCCGCGCCCGCGCCAAACTGCAGGAATTGCTGGACGCCAAAATGAAGAGCCGATATGTCTGAACGAAAGCCCGAAAAGCTGGACCATCTCTTCCGCCGGGGCTCGGAGCAGTACGACTTTGAGTACAAGCCGGAGGCTTGGCAGCAGATGGAGGCGCTGCTGGAGCGGGAGCGCCGCCGCCGGCTGTTGCTCTGGTGGGGCGTAGCAGCTTTAGGGTTGTTGTTGTTGGGATTGGGCTACTGGAAGCTGATGCCACCGGCGGAAGCAAGTTTGGGCAGCTTCCCTATCCCTCGTTTGGAAGCCGTACGCCAATCGGCAGATGCCAAGGCTAAACCAAGGCTCCCGGGCAATGCTCCGCGTACCGAAGCCAGCGCGGGCGAGGCGGTAAAGCTTAAAAGCGAAGACCTGATTGCTGCCACCGAGGAGGAAACTCTACTGCTTCCGGGAGCAGCGAGCAGCCCTGGGAACAACGCCCAAGCGGGGGAGGCCACTTCGGCTTTGTCCTCTTTGCCACTGAGGACTTTTGAGGTTTTGCCGTCGGCGCAACAACAGCTGCCGGAAGCAAAGCCTGCCGCCTCCTTCCCGGCGCTCGAGGCGTTGCCGGCGCTGCCGCCTGCTTCTTTGGAGCTGGTACGGGGCAGCTCGGAGCAGCCATTGCCCCCTCCTTCCTTATCAGCAGCAGAAAGCCAAGCTGGCAACGTCTTAGTGCTTGGTGTAACTGCCGGCCTGGAGCTGGCATCCGTCGGAGGGGATGACTTCCAAGATTTCAATTGGAAGATAGGGATGCAGGCAGCGTACCGGTACGGGCATAAGTACAGCATCGGGCTGGGGGTGAATTACTTACACAAAGCCTATTTGGCAGAGCGGGGAGAATTTGAACCCCCACTAGACTGGCCATCGGAGCCGCTCTCTACCGATGGCGTTTGCGATATGCTCGAGCTGCCTCTGCTGTTGGGCTACTATTTCCGGGGGCACCGGCAGTCAGGGGCTTACGTCAAGGCCGGCCTTACCTCCTACTACATGCTTCGGGAAGCCTATACTTACCGATTTGACCCGTCTGCCCCCTATCCGGTACGCGAGTGGTCCACGGATGACGGCAGCCGCCACTGGCTGGGCATTCTGCAATTGTCGCCCGCTTATCAGTGGTCAAAGGGGCGGCGGCAGTTCTGGCAGGTGGAGCCCTTCCTGCAGGTACCGCTGACTGGGGTAGGGGTAGGCCAGGTCAAACTTTGGAGCGCCGGGTTGTTGGTTAAATGGAATTGGGCCGTTAAAAACTGAACCGCAAGATTTTGCAATTCTTCGATTATTTTCGCTTGGGAGCTTGGCCTGTGCCGGCTCCTGAGTTTTTTCAGTCAGTGCGGTAGTTGTACTGCCTTTTCAATTACACGTAGGCAGCCGCGCCCAATCACCCTTCCCTTGTCTGCGCAGCAGCTATTGTTGCCTTTCGCTCTAAGGTTCGGTCCATCACTGTGGCGGCTACCAAGTCGCCTGTAACGTTCAGGGATGAGCGGAACAGCTCCAGGATGCGGTCCAATCCAATGAGCAGCGTCAGCCCCTCAATCGGGATGCCTACACTTACGAGTACGGAGGAGAGGATGACAATACCGACGCCGGGGGTGGCCGGTGTACCGATAGAAGCGCCTACGGCGGTCAAGATCAGTGCCAATTGAGCGGCGATAGTCAGCTCCATGCCGTAAAGTTGAGCGATGAAAATGGTAGCCAGCCCTTGGTAAAGGGCGGAAGCATCCATGTTGATGGTTGCTCCGATAGGTATAATAAAACGGGCGATGCTAGAGCGCACACCTAGCTCTTTTTCTGCTGTCTGTATGAAAACCGCTACCGTGGTAGTGAACAAGAAGTAAATCAAAAGCCGCAGGCCCGTTTTCTGCAATTGTTCCGCGTTTTCGTTGGCTGCGATGCCCCGAACCACTGAAGAAAATACCAGCGGCACAATGATCATCTGAATAATGCCGAGGAAGAAGTAGCCGGGCAGGGCAATCCACTCGCCGATGATTTCGGCGGTGTCGGCGGGCAACAAGCCCACGCTGGGGCCTAACACAATACCAGTGCCGATGCCCAGTACCATAGCGATGAGTATCTGCAGCCATAGTTTGGCGCGGATCAGAACCTGTAGGCGGTCAGCCAGGTGGAGCAGGCTCTTTGGGTGAATTTGCTCGAGTGATCGGAAAAATGCCATGCCAGCTGATGATTTAGCTGACGGAAAATAAGCATTTCTCAGGCAAAGGCGGCAAAAAAGGGCAGGCTTCCAGCGCCTATTGGCCTTTGCTGTCGCCGAATTCCCAACTCCAGGTGATTTTCGCTGCTTTGTCCAACATGATCTTCACCGAGCAGAGCTTTTCCATAGATCGGTTGACAGCGCGCTCGGCTTTGTTTTCTGCTACATTCCCGTACAATACGTAATGGACGTGAATGGCGGTAAAGGGAGAGGGGATGGCATCGGTGTCGCGTTCGCCCGTGACGGTGATTTTGATATCCTTCAGCTCCTGCCGCTGTTTGCGCAGCAGGTGTATGACATCAATGGCGCTGCAGCTGCCTAGAGAAGCCAGCAGCATTTGCATAGGGCGAAGCCCTCGGTTGTGCCCTCCGATATCGGGAGAGCCGTCCGATTCGATGGCCAGGCCATCCTCGTTGCTGGCTTGCAGGTGGAAGTCTTGGTCAAGGCGAGTCAGTTCTACGCGCATGTCGGTTGGTTTTGGAATAAAATGCCTACTCGCTGCTCGTAGTTCAAATGCCGGGCAGGATAAAACCCTTAAATTATATTA
>CAYNIT010000363.1:0-3220 GCA_964397205.1 uncultured Phaeodactylibacter sp.
GCCGCCCGGGCGGCACAGGATGTCGGGCTAGACGGCCTAACGGATGAAGGGGAACGAGCCAAATATGATAACTATGTGGAGCTCATTACGGCAGAAGGCAACAACCGTATCGACTCCATCGTCTTAGATGACCCCTCCAATGACAACTTCCGGTATTACAATGATGGCCTGTGGCCAGATGATGCCTCCGTTTACGACCGCTACCGGAAGTTCAACAACCCGGAGGGCAACTCCCAGTCCGCTTCCGATAACCAAGCCAACCAAAACCTCCGGCAAATCGGCACCATCCAGCCGGATTCGGAGGACTTGAACAGCGATAACTCCCTGAACGAGTCAGAGGCTTATTTCCAATACAAAATCCCGCTGCGCCACGACCCCTCCAACCCCGGGCGCATCGACCTGGATGAAACGCCCTTCATCACTGATGTGCGGGAAGTCAACAACGGGCGGGTGTGGTACCGTTTCCGCATCCCGCTCAATGGGCCCATGAAAAAAGCGGTTGGCGGCATCAGGGACTTCCGCTCCATTCAGTTCATGCGGATGTACCTGCACAATTTCCAGGACCCCGTGACGCTGCGCTTCGCACGCCTGGAGCTGGTGCGCAATCAGTGGCGCCGCTACCGGCCTGACCTGACGGACGGGGCGCAGGGGCCAAACGTCTCCTGCAATACCAGTGCTACTGCTCTTACAGTAGACAATGTAAATATCGAAGAAAACAGCAGCCGCCTGCCGTTCAATTATGTGCTGCCGGAAGGCATTCAGCGAGAGCAAGCAGTCGGCGTTTTCAATACGCTACAAAACGAGCAATCGCTTTCCCTCAATGTAGAACAGCTGTGCAATGGCGCTGAGCGCGCTGTTTTTCGGGTGCTCAACATGGATATGCGGGTGTACGAGCGCTTCAAGATGTTTGTCCACGCCGAAGAGAAAAACGGCTACCGCATCCCCGAAGGCGCGACTTCCATCTTCATCCGTATGGGCAGCGACTTCCGCAACAACTACTACGAGTACGAAATTCCGCTGACCATGTCCGACCCGGAGCGGTTTGCGGGCATGACTGTCAGCCCCAACTCTGTAGAATACAAGCGGGAAGTATGGCGCCCGGAGAACGAGTTCGACTTTCCGCTGGAGACTTTCATTAACCTCAAAAAACGGCGCAATGAAAGCAACACCGGGCTAGCGGAAGAGTACGTGGAAACCCGGCCGCAGGCTGACCCGAACAAGACCCACCGCATCAAAATCAAAGGCAACCCCAACATGGGGCAGGTCAAGGTGATGATGGTGGGCATCCGCAATCAGCGCGACGATCAGGTCTTTGAGGAAAACGAGATTCCCGACGAGCCCTTTGACTTGGAGGTGTGGATCAACGAGATGCGCCTCACCGGCCTGGATGAGCGGGGCGGCGCTGCTGCTACCGCAAGGGTAGACGCCCAGCTGGCGGACCTTGGCTCCATGACCGTAGCAGGCAATATCAGCTCGATTGGCTTCGGTGCCATCGACCAGAAGGTGCAAGAACGCGCTAGAGAGCGGGTAACCGGATTGAACCTGGCGCTCAACCTCAATCTGGATAAATTCATGCCGGAGCGTTGGAAAATTCGCCTGCCCTTCTACGCGCAGTATTCCAATACCACCATCCGGCCGGAATTTGACCCCTACGATCTGGACATCACCCTGAATGACAAACTGGATAATATCGACGACCGCAATCAGCGAGATTCTGTCCGGAACTCTGCTTTGGAAGTGACTACCATCAAAAGTGTCAACTTTACCAATGTCCGCAAAGAACGGTCGAATGCCTCCAAAGCAGCCATGCCTTGGGATATCTCTAATTTCAGCCTCTCTTATTCTTATACCGAGACGGAATTCCGGGACCCCATCATTGAACTCAACCAAGAACAGCAGCATACGGGGGTGCTAGACTATTCCTTCAGCCGGCGGACCAACTATTTGGAGCCGTTTAAAGGGCTGAAAGGCAAGGCTTTCAGCATCATTTCCAAAATCAATCTCAACCCCTTGCCCAACAGCTTCACCTTCAGTTCGATCTTCGACCGGACGTTTGAGACGACGAGCTACCGCTTCACGGATGTAGCGCCGGAATTCCGCACCTTTTACAACAAACGGTTCACCTGGGACCGGGACTATGACCTGCAGTGGGACTTGACCCGCTCCATCAAAATCAACTTCAATGCCACGAACAGCGCTGTGATCGACGAGCCCAACGAAGCTGCACTAGTGGAGCAATTCGGCTTCGACCGCGCTAAGGAAATCCGCCGCGACAGTGTCTGGGAAAATGTGAAAAACTTTGGGCGGCCCAAGAATTACCAGCACAACATCAGTGTCGGCTATAATTTGCCCATCCGGCATCTGCCCATTCTGGGAGAGTTTATTACCGCTAAGGTGCAGTACAATGGCGGGTACACTTGGACTGCAGCAGCCCTGAACCTGGATAGCCTCGGCAATACCATACAAAACAACCAGACCCGAAGCGGTGACCTGGATATTAAGTTGGAAAAGCTCTACGGCCAGGTGGACTATTTGCAGAAAATTGACCGGGGTAAAAAACGGGGCCGCACATCATCGCGCAGGCGTGGGCGCCGGCCCAGCAGAAGGCCGTCCTCCGAGGAGGAGGACAAGGAGGAAAAGGAGAAAAAAGACCGACAGCCTTCCTCTATCGAGCGGATACTGATCCGCCCCCTGCTAGCGGTGCGCCGGGTGCGTTTCAACGCCAGCGAAAACCTGTCCACCGTACTGCCAGGGTATATGCCGCAATCCGAAATCCTCGGTTTGACCAGCTTTGATTCTCCGGGCTGGGGCTTCGTAGCGGGCCTGCAGCCCAATATCCGGAACCTCAACGATAACCAGCGCTTCAACCCTAGTGCCGGCAATCTGGAAGGAGACTGGCTGCGGCAAAACGAACAGTGGTTTTCGGGCAGCTTCTTCCAAAACCGGGAAATCCAGCAAGTTTATAGTCAGCGTTTGGAGGCCCGAGCTACCATAGAGCCGATACGGGACTTCCGCATCGATCTGGAGCTGCGGCGCGATTTCCAGGAAACCTATTCCGAAAAATTCCGGGATACGGTGCCGGGGGATGGTGTTCGGCAGCTGGTGCATACCGTACCTTACGAAATGGGGCGCACAGAGATTACTTTTTCTGCTCTGCAAACCCTGTTTCAGGACAGCGACGAAGAAATCAATGAATTGTTCCAGCGCCTGGAGGATAACC
>CAYNIT010000364.1:0-3204 GCA_964397205.1 uncultured Phaeodactylibacter sp.
CCCGCTCTTCCTTCTCAATGCCTTTTTTCTGGTCCGCATTTTTATCATTCAGCACGATTGCGGCCATCAGTCGTTCTTTCGGTCGAAGAAGCTAAACAACATCATCGGCACCGTCTGCAGCGTATTCAGCATTATTCCTTACAAATACTGGTCGAAAATCCACAATTTCCACCACGGGCATACGGGGCAGCTGGAGGTCCGGGAGATCGGCGATATCCCTACCATGACGCTCAACGAATACGTCAATGCTGGTTGGTGGCAAAAATTGCGGTACCGGATATTCCGGCTTCCTGTTGTTACTTTCGTCATTGCTCCTATTTACTACTTCTTCGTCCCGTGCCGGTATCCGACTACCCATTTCAACAAGTGGGGCAAGTACATGAAGATGATGCTCAAAGACAATTTCTGGATTGTATTGTCCTATGTGCTGGTAGGGACCCTCGTAGGTTGGCCCATGTTTTTGCTGATTCAGCTGACCCTCGTCACCCTGTTCGGCATCGTCGCTTTTTGGTTTTTTTACGTGCAGCATCAGCATGAGTTTTCCTACAAGCAGTGGAAGTACAACTGGGACTTTCTGCTATCCGCTATTCGCGGGAGCACCTACTACAAATTGCCCCGGGTGTTTCACTGGCTTACCGGCAATATTGGTTACCACCACATTCACCACCTGAGCAGTGTCATTCCCAACTACAATCTGCCCAAGTGCTTCCGGGAGCAACCCCTTTTGAACGAATATGTCACCCAAATCAAGTTCTGGCCAAGCCTGAAAATGATGAAATACAAACTCTGGGACGAAGAGCAGGAGAAAATGATTAGCTTTTCAGAGTACCGGCGAATAAAGCGTTGGCGCTGGAGTGCGTGATGCTTCCTATGGGGGTAAAACTCTTGCTTAAGGGGTCGCGCAACAATAACTTACCGATTTAGACTCGTTTTTTTGCACGCTAACTGCGTTAAAAAGCCTCACCATAGCCCCACTATGGTTACGTTTTTTGCCTTGTTAGCGCACAAAATAACTTCGCCTACTCTAGGTAACTTGTTATTGCGCGACCCCTAAGACAGCGGCGGGCAGGCAGCTGCGCTCACTCTGCTTTTCCCCGCTCTGGCAATGATCAATGCCGTGAAGTGGAAAAAATCAGCTGATTTCCGTATATTTTTTTCCTCTTAACCATAAACCATGCCCAAGGCCTATGAAAGCCATGCTCCTGCACCAAACCGTCGACCTCCGAGAAAACGAGCACCCTCTACAGCTTGCGGACATCCCTAAGCCAGAGCCCGGCCCCCGGGAAGCTCTGTTGCGGGTACGCGCCTGCGGGGTCTGCCATACTGAACTAGACGAAATTGAAGGGCGCACCGCACCGCCCTCCTTTCCGATTGTACTGGGGCACGAAGTAGTGGGGGAAGTGGAATCCCTGGGCGAAGGCTGCGAGCATCTGAAAGCCGGGCAGCGCGTAGGTGTAGCTTGGATATACCACGCTTGCGGCGAGTGCGAATACTGCCGCAGCGGGCAGGAGAATCTCTGCCCGGAGTTCCAGGGTACCGGGCGGGATGCCCATGGCGGCTACGCCGAGTACATGAAAGTGCCGGAAGCCTTTGCCTATCCCCTTCCCGATGAATTGGAAGACGGAGAAGCGGCGCCCTTACTTTGTGCCGGCGCTATTGGTTACCGCTCCTTGCGCCTCACGCAATTGGAGGATGGCCAGTATTTAGGGCTTACCGGTTTCGGTGGTTCAGGGCATTTGGTACTCAAAATGACGCGCTACCGATTTCCCAACGCCCAGGTGTTTGTCTACGCCCGCAGCCCTAAAGAACGGGAGTTTGCCCGGGAGCTTGGCGCAGTCTGGGCGGGCGATACTACAGAGGCCGCCCCCGAAAAGATGCACGCCATCATCGACACAACGCCCGTCTGGAAACCGGTGGTGGAAGCGCTCGAGGAGCTCCGCCCGGGCGGCCGGCTGGTGGTCAACGCCATACGTAAAGAACCGCAGGACCTGGACTACTTGCAAAACCTGCGCTACGAAGACCATCTTTGGATGGAGCGGGAAATCAAGAGCGTTGCCAACGTCGCCCGGCGCGACGTGCGGGAATTTCTGCAACTGGCTGCGGAGGCCGGCATCCGCCCCGATTACCAAACCTACCCGCTGGAGCAGGCCAATAAAGCCCTGATGGAGCTGAAAACCCAGAAAATTCGGGGGGCAAAGGTCTTAGTGTGCTAGGGGAAGGGTATGATAAGGCATAATTTTGCGCGAGCCTGTTTTTTTGATCATCTGCTGATCCTTTTGTAATCCGAAAACAAAGTACAAATGCGATCTTTCCCAACCTTCCTTTTGGCGTTTGTAATCTTTGCCGCCTGGCGGTGCTCAAGCCCCGATGAAAGCACGGTAAACAAGCGTCCCAACATCGTCCTGATCAACGTAGACGATCTGGGTTACGGCGATATTGGTGCCTACGGGGCGAAGATGGTCCGTACACCCAACATGGACCGTCTAGCCAAGGAAGGCAGGCGGTTTACCGATTTCCACGCTGCATCGGCGGTCTGTTCCCCCTCGCGCTACGCCTTGATTACCGGCACCTACCCGGCGCGGGCGGATTTATACGGCGCGATGTTCCTACGGTCGCCCTTGGCTGTAGACACGGCGCAGGTGACCCTAGCGAAGGTCATGAAAGCAGCCGGCTACGCCACGGCAGCCATCGGAAAGTGGCACCTGGGCTTCGGCACAGAGCGCCTCGTCGACTGGAACAAGCCGCTGAAGCCCGGGCCGCTGGAGCTGGGGTTTGATTACTACTTCGGGGTGCCGGTGCTGAACAGCCACCCCCCGTTTGTCTACGTAGAAAACCACCGGGTCGTAGATTACGATGAAAACGACTTTATAATTTGGTTGAGGATCCTCGTCAACAGGCAAATCTGTATAGCAGCCGGCCCGATATCGTAGAGGAATTGGAAAAAGCACTGAAAAGTACCATAGGCCGCTGATTATCGCTACTTTGTCGGCATGAGTGCAATCGATATGGGGCTGTTGTTCCTGGCGGGTATCGTTACCGGGATGGTCAATACCATTGCAGGCAGCGGGACGATTTTTTCGCTGGGGACGATGGTGTTTTTGGGCATACCCATAGAAATAGCCAATACGACCAACCGTTTGGGCGTGCTGTTTCAAAATATTGCCGGGTCCCTTTCCTACCGCAAATACGATTCGCTATCACATT
>CAYNIT010000365.1:0-3179 GCA_964397205.1 uncultured Phaeodactylibacter sp.
GGTTGATCAACCAGCCAAAAAATCCGACAAAGGGAGGAAAATAAAAATGAGGAAAGTCAGTGTATGAGAAGACAATCAATAAAAAGAGACAAGCAGCAAGGCCGATAGCGAAATAAAAACAGGCAAGCCCAGTTCGCTGAGCCTGCCTGTCGTTTTATGGTCGTTTGCCTGATAGCGCTAGGCCTTTTCTACCTGCACGCGCACCTTTACATCACCGGGCAGGTCTACTTCCTGCCCCTGCTTGAGTTCTTCTGCGAGCTGCAACTCGGAGGTGAGTGTCTCTGCTTTGATGTAGTCGCCAAACTGATTGACAGCTGGCACGACAGCATCCGCATGCTGCAGGGTAACTTTGATCTTGTCAGTCACCTCGAATCCACTGTCCTTGCGGATATTTTGGATGCGGTTGACGATGTCGCGCGCCATGCCCTCTGCTTCCAAGTCTGGCGTGAGGGTAATGTCCAGGGCAACGGTAAGCTTCCCATCATTCGCTACCAGCAGGCCGGGGATATCTTCGGCGGTGATCTCAAAGTCTTCTAAGGCCAGTTCATAGGTATTGCCGTTGACCTGCAGGGTGTAAGCGCCTGTTTTTTCGATTTCGGCGATATCTTCCTGTGACATGCTGTTGATCTGCTTGGCGGCTTCTTTCATATCCTTGCCCAAGCGGCGGCCGAGCGTTTTGAAGTTGGGCTTGATTTTCTTTTTCAGCACGCCGGTGGTGTCGTCCAGGTACTCGATGTGCTTAACGTTCACTTCATTGGCCACGAGTTCGCTTACCTTTTCTACCTGCTCCTGGAAAGATTTGTCGAGCACTGGCAGCATGATTTTTTGCAGGGGTTGGCGCACCCGCAGCTCCTCTTTTTTGCGCAAAGCAAAAACGAGGGAAGAAATGCGCTGCGCGTAGTCCATGCGCTCTTCCAGGCTCTTGTCGATCCTGCCAGCATCCACGGCCGGGAAATCTGACAGGTGGATGGACTCATGCGGCTCCAACTGTGTGGCATTGTTCAGGTTGCGGTACAGCCAGTCGCCAAAGAAGGGAGAGATGGGCGCCAGCAGCTTGGATACCGTCAGCAGGCACTCGTACAGCGTCTGATAAGCGGCAAGCTTATCGGCCGCCATCTTTGCCCTCGCCCCATTCTGCTGCTGGGAGGGCTTCCAGAAACGGCGGCGGCACAGGCGGACGTACCAGTTGCTGAGATTGTCCACTACGAATGCCTGAATCTTACGGGCTGCTTGTGTAGGCTCGTAATTGCCATAATCTTGATCAACTTCCTGCACCAGGCTGTTCAGCAAGCTGATGATCCAGCGGTCGATCTCCGGGCGCTCCGACACCGGCAGCTGCTCCGCCTTGTTCTCGAACTGATCGATATTGGCGTACAGGGCGAAGAAGGAATAGGTATTGTAGAGGGTGCCGAAGAACTTGCGCTGCACCTCCCCGACCCCATCGAGGGAAAACTTGAGGTTGTCCCAGGGGTTGGCGTTGACCATCATATACCAGCGGACGGCATCGGCTCCGTGGGTTTCGATAGCCTTGAAGGGGTCCACTACATTGCCCTTGCTCTTGGACATTTTGTTGCCATCGGCATCGAGCACCAGGCCATTGGAAACCACGTTTTTGTAGGCTACGCTGTCGAACACCATAGCAGCAATAGCGTGCAGGGTGTAAAACCAGCCACGGGTCTGATCTACCCCCTCAGCGATAAAGTCGGCAGGGAACTTACGCCCGAAGACCTCCTCGTTTTCAAAGGGATAGTGCCACTGTGCGTAGGGCATAGAGCCAGAATCGAACCATACGTCGATCAAGTCAAGCTCGCGGCGCATCTCCCTGCCGCTGTCCGACACCAGCACCACCTCGTCGATGAAGGGCCGGTGCAGATCTTCCGGCGCCTTCTGCTGAAGGCCGAGGGCTTGGTTGGCTTTCGTGATCTCCTCCTTCAGCTCAGCTACAGAGCCAATACATTTCTCCTCTTTGGCATCCTCGGTGCGCCAGATGGGCAGCGGTATGCCCCAGTATCGGGAGCGGGAGAGGTTCCAGTCCTGCAGGTTTTCCAGCCATTTGCCGAAGCGGTTTTCGCCGGTTGAAGCGGGTTTCCAGTTGATGGTTTTGTTCAGCTCATACATGCGTTCCTTGGCTGCCGTGGCCTTGACAAACCAGCTATCAAGCGGGTAATACAGCACCGGGCGGTCCGTACGCCAGCAGTGCGGGTAGGAGTGCAGATACTTTTCGGAATGGAACAGCTTGTTCTCTTCTTTAAGCTTGATGACGATGTCGGCATCTACCGGGCGCTCCTCCTTTTGACCGTAGTCTTTGACGTAGCGGCCTGCAAAATCGGTTATCTCCTTCACGAAGCGGCCCTGCCGGTCGACCAGCGGCATATTGTTGCCGGCCTCGTCTTTGACCATCAGAGGCGGGATGTCGTATTTCTTTGCCACCTGAAAGTCATCCGCACCAAAGGTTGGCGCAATGTGCACGATGCCGGTGCCGTCCTCGGTGGAGACGAAATCGCCCAGCAGCACTTTGAAGGCGGGCTTTTCCGGAGTGACGTAGTCCAGCAGCTGTTCGTACTCCAGGCCTTCCAGCTCGCTGCCCTTCAGCTCCTCCAGGATTTCGATGTAGGGGATGGGCTTGTTGCCCGCTTTGACTTCTTCTGGCTTGAGGTCAGGCTTGGCTTCGGTGAAGTAGGCATGCAGCCGGTCTTTGGCCAGGATGACGGTGCTGGGCTGCCCGGTGTAACGGTTGAATACCCGTACTTTGACATAGGTGATGTTTTTGCCTACCGCCAGTGCGGTGTTGGACGGCAGTGTCCAGGGCGTGGTGGTCCAGGCCAGCAGGTACTCGTCTTTGGTGCCTTTGATTTTGAATTGGGCAATAGCGGAGATGTCTTTGATCTCTTGATAAGTGCCGGGCATGTTCAGCTCGTGGGAGCTCAGCCCTGTACCCGCTGCCGGTGAGAAGGGCTGTATGGTAAAGCCTTTGTAAAGCATGCCCTTTTTGTAGAGCTGCTGCAGCAGCCACCAGACCGTTTCGATGTAGTCGTTCTCAAAGGTGATGTAGGGATCGTCAAGATCGACCCAATAGCCCATTTTGCGGGTGATGTTGTCCCACATGTCCTTGTAGCGCATGACCGTCTCGCGGCACTTGGCATTGTATTCCTCGACGGTGATTTTGGTGCCGATGTCCT
>CAYNIT010000366.1:0-3151 GCA_964397205.1 uncultured Phaeodactylibacter sp.
GCTTTTTTAATATCATAGAAAATGCAGTTTAGAGACCCTTATGTGGTGGCTAAGCCTTAATTTTAGGCCCTGAGGAGTTATTGCACAAAACACTGCGACGGGCTTGCCCATTTACAAAAAACTAAGTCATAATGAAGAAAATTGTTGTATCCACCGCTTTAATATTCACGGTTTTGCTAGCAGCTGAGGCGCAGGAAGCCGTCCGCTTTGGCTTTCAGCTAAGCCCAACCTTTGGCTGGATGTCTACCGATAAAAATACCGTAAGCACCAACGGTACCAACCTGGGCCTGAAGCTTGGCCTGATTGGCGAATTTTACTTTCAGGAAAATTACGCCGTTACCACTGGGCTGGGCTTTGCTTTCAATTCCGGCGGTACGCTGCTGCACGATCAGGAAGGAGAATACTGGCGCAACTCAGAGATTCCACAAGACCCCTGCCGGGATTATATGATGGGCACTGGCCCTAATTTGAAATACTCCATTCAGTACGTGGAGATTCCGGTGGGCCTAAAGCTGCGTACCCGAGAATTTGGTTACCTGCGCTACTTCGTTGAGCCGAATGTAGGGCTGGGCTTCCGCACACAAGCCACCGGAGATATCCGGGATGCCGGGGACGAGTGCAATGACCTTAATATACGCGATGATGTCAGCTTGTTGAATATATTCTGGGGCATTGGCGGGGGGATTGAGTACAGCGTATCCCAAAGTACTTCGCTGGTTGGGGGCATTGGCGCCCAGTTCGGCTTCGCTGATGTCAGCAAGGACAACGACCTGGTCTACCAGGACGGCAGTGTTTCTAGCGCGCGGGAGCAGGACCCGAAAAGTGTAATTCGGGGCATCATACTGCGCCTGGGCGTTATGTTTTAGTGCGTGTTAGCTTGCCAGGCTCCCTGGGAATCTGGCAAGCCGGCAACACCTTGCTTCTCGGCTGGAAAACCTGTACTTTTGCGCGTCCAACAAAGCAGCTTGCTATGATCGCTGAAGAAGCCACCATCAAAACTTACCTGGACGATTTCGTCGAGCAATCCCTGCAAGAGGATGTGGGAGAGGGGGACCACACTTCCCTGGCCTGCATTCCGGAGGACAGTCAAAGCCGGGCGCACTTGATCGTTAAAGACCCTGGCGTTCTGGCCGGGCTCGAGGTAGCGCGCCGGATATTCAAACGGGTAGACCCCTCGGTAGAATTTCACGCTATCAAGGAGGATGGCAAAGCGGTGAGCTACGGCGACATCGCCTTTGAGGTGAGCTGCAATACCCATGCCCTGCTCAAGGCAGAGCGCCTTGTGCTCAATACCATGCAGCGCATGAGCGGCATTGCTACCCTCAGCAACCGCTTCAAGTTTGAGGTGGAGGACTTGCCCGTCACCATCCTGGACACGCGCAAGACGACACCCCGCCTGCGGCTGCTGGAAAAATGGGCGGTCAAGCTTGGCGGCTGCGAAAACTACCGCTTCGGGCTCTACGATTGGATTATGATCAAAGACAACCACATCGATGCCTGCGGTGGGGTAGGGGAGGCGATTGAAAAAGTGGCTGCCTACCAGAACGCCAAGGGGACTCAATTGCGGGTGACGGTAGAGGTGCGCAACCTGGTCGAGCTTTACGAAGTGATGGAGGTCGGGCAAGTGGATCGTATCCTTTTTGATAACTTTGAGCTATTGCTGATGCGCGAGGCGGTGGCTACCGTCAATAAGCAGTTTGAGACGGAGGCTTCCGGGGGCATTAACATCCATAATGTGCGGGAGGTGGCGCAGACGGGAGTGGACTTTATCTCCGTTGGTGCACTGACCCATTCTGCGCAGAGCCTGGATCTGAGCCTTAAGGTTGTACAATAAAAAACCCCACGCCTTTTGAGCGCGGGGTCTGTGCCTGGAGCAGCTCTTTTTGTTCACGCCATCGGATAACCCTTTACGGTCATCCAAATTAGCAACAATAAGGAAGCCAGCACCAGCCAGAACCGGATGTCCCGGTGGATAGCATTCATTTTTTCTGCACTCATGTAACTTAGATTGTAGCATTTTAAATGAGGCAAGGCGCTGCTACTGAGCACAATTGGTGCAGGGCAAAATGACCGGCCCGGCGTTCTGATAAAGCAAACTGTAGGGCTGCTTCATTGCCCGCTGCAGATAACCAGTCCCTTTGCTGCATAACCGCTGCCCTGTACAGCAGAGGTGCCCCTTTGAAGTTGGTTGAAGCGGGCCGGGCGTGTTTAACCTGGCGATCGCTCTCTTTTAACCAACTGCAAAAAGGGTGCCATAGCGATTTTTTCTAATATCAAAAGGTGGCTGCCTGGCTAAGCGAACATCCCGTACGCTGCCCTACTCTGCGCTGCAAGCTCTCACTCGCGATCAAAGCGCAGCTCCTGTATGACCTGTCGGCCAGCCGCGTTTTTGAGATAAATATACACCCGGTAGGTTTGGCCTCCAGCGGTAAGGTTGCCGATGCAGTACTGATTATCGGAGGAGGAACCCTTGTGCACCGTACGGAAGGAGTCTGGCGAGTACTGGGCAAAGAAGTTCCGCATGATATCGGTAGCTTTAGTTTTGGGATACCTATCGTCTTTGTCGAGCGTAGACAACTCCACCTGCTGGTCGAAGAAACTGCTGAGCGCAGCGGCATCTCCCTGCCTGATGGCATCGGTGATATTGCCCAGGTCCCCCTGTGCCAGGCAGGCAAATGCGGGAAACAGGAAGGACAAAAACAGTAAGTTTTTCATACATGCACTTTTTAGTGATACAGCGGCCAATGGACTTTTGGGGCTTGGCTGAAAGCCGGATACTTAGGGAAACTGTGCTGTACTCCTCTAGGAAAAACAGCACAAGCATTGCCCCTGCATTACGGCAAATGTTCTTCGGAAGAGCCGATACAGGCTTATGACGTTTTTCAGCCCAATCGGCCACAATTGCCTGTTTTTCATACCAAACGGCTCAGGATAAACGACAGCTAGAACGTTTCCGCTTCCTCAGAAATTGCTTGCTAGCCGATTTCTATCGTTCAGCAGTAGCTTGGCGAGCTCGGTAGGCTGCCATGATGATCTTGTGAACCCATTTCCGGTCGCTTGCCCAGCTGCAATTTACGCAGAGGTTATTGATCGGGTGTTGGCTCCAAGTTTGTATTAGCTCCTCTGCCGAATAAGGGCGCCCTCTCAGCTG
>CAYNIT010000367.1:0-3151 GCA_964397205.1 uncultured Phaeodactylibacter sp.
GCACAAAATAACTTCGCCTATTCTAGGTAACTTGTTATTGCGCGACCCCTAAGGGCAGAAACTCGGCTACCCTTCTCCTTCCAAATCCAGCAGCTCCTCCATGGTATTGCGGCTTACAGCGTGGTAGTTGGCCCTGGCCTGTTCGTAAATCTCGCGCGCCCGGCTGAGCTGTCCGTTCTCCTTCAGCGCCCGGTAAAGGGGCGTCAAGAATTTGCGGCGGCCCACTTTGGTCAGAAAAGCCTCGATTGCCGGCATGATCTGCTCGCTGTAGCCGTTATGGATGGACTTTTCAAACCAAGCCGCCAAAATCTCTGAATTGCCCGATTGGCTGAAGCCAAATGCCTTATCTAGGGCCGCCATGCGCTCCTGCGGCACATCTTCCGGCAGTTGGCGCAGAAAATGGAGCCATTCATGGGTGGTCCAGCCTTCCGTCTGCAGCTTTTCAGGGGCTGTTCCAGCTCTGAACCGCCCGGCTTCCTGGTCCACAGCAGCAAAGCGGTCGGACTCCGGCAGCGGCAGGTTGTCGGGAATGCCAGGCCCGTAAATCCATTCGTCTACATTGGCTTCTACACCGTACTTGTCCAGTAAATTGTCTTTGAGGTACTGCACGAATTCTTCGGTCGTCAGGGTCTCGAAGCGGTGTTTTTCGAAGTACTCCCTCAGGAAGGCATCGAATTTTTCCCGGCCGACTTTGCCCTCCAGCATGGACAAGAAAAAAGCGCCTTTTTCGTAGGCGATATCTGTCATGCCCTCATCGGGATCGCGGCCCTCTAGGTCCAGTTTGAGGTGGGTATCCTTGCTCTCGGGGCCCAAGTCTTTCACATCCGCCATCAGGTCTTGGTAGCCCAGTTGTGCCAACATGTTGGCGTAACCTTTGCCATACACTTCTTCCATAATGCGGCGCTCAAAGTAGACGGTGAAGCCTTCGTTGAGCCAGAAGTCGTTCCAGGTGGCATTGGTTACCAGATTGCCGGACCAGGAGTGCGCCAGCTCGTGGGCGATAAGTGCCGTCAACGAGCGGTCGCCGGCGATGATGGTCGGGGTGGCGAAGGTCAGGCGGGGGTTTTCCATGCCGCCGAAGGGAAAGCTGGGCGGCAGTACGATGATGTCGTAGCGGTCCCAGAGGTAAGGCCCGTAGAGCCCTTCGGCAGCTGCCAGCATCTCGTCGAGGTCGGCAAATTCATACACCGCTTTCTCCACCACGCTGGGCTCCGCGTATACGCCGGTGCGCTCGCCGATGGGCGCAAACTCCAGTTTGCCAACGGCTAAGGCCAGCAGATAGGGCGGGATGGGCTGTTCCATTTTAAAAGTATAACGCCCGTCCTCGCTGATTTCCTTAGGGTTGGAAGCGCTCATGACCGCCAGCAGCCCTTCGGGCACTTTCACAGTGGCATCGTAGGTGATGCGGATGCCCGGGCTGTCTTGGCAGGGTATCCAGGTCCGGGTGAGAATAGCTTGCCCTTGCGTGTAGAGGAAGGGTGCCGCCTCGTCAGCAGTTTGCTGAGGCCTTAGCCAATCGAGTGCATCTGCGCCCTCGGGGGAGGTCTTGTAGTATACGGTGACGGTCTCGTCCTGCGGCGCAATATCGATACTCAGGGCAGCTCCCAATTCTGGGTGAGGGGCGGAGAGCGTGTAGCCAGCCTCCTGCTCGGCATCTCCTACGCCCGTAGTGACCCGCTCGATGATCAGGTTGCGGGTGTCCAGGACTAGGCTGTCCGCCCCCTCGCTTTGCCGGATTTGGTAGCGAGCGAAGCCCGAGAGTTGCTGTTGCTCAAAATCTACCTCCAGCTGAAGGTCGAGCTGCTCGGTACTGGCTTCCTCCGGCCGGGCGAAGCTGTGGTAGTCGGTTCTGCTTTCAGCCGTTCCCGTAGCCGGAGAGGAGGGCTGATCATTGCCAGAACCGCTGCCCTCCTGGCAGCCCACAAGGGTGATCAATAGCAATATTAAGCCAATATTAATTTTTTGTATACTCATAAGTTCTTGTTAGGCAATAGTCAAATTGGAGTGTTAAATTAGTGCGCAGTAAATATATGGACAAGTAAGGGTTTTTAACGGTAGTAGAAGCCTTAATTGTAAAGAACAACGGCAAAACCTCTCCCTGCTGTTGAACAGGTAGCTACTCATTTATAGGGCAAACAACAGTATTGCGATTTCTCTAGGGAAAAGCCCCGGCTCTTCCCCTAGCTTTCTCATGCCCCCCTCCAGTAAGTAATTTATTTATTCACCTTTATGAAAATACGTAATATGAACCCTAGAATGATGCTAACGGTGGCAGTGTTCCTGTTTGTGGGAATACTTAGCCTGCAGGCACAGTGTATAGGTGGCCTTACGGTAGCTACCCAGGACGGGAGCACCGAAGTACTGCTTTGTCAAGAGGACAATCTGGACGGACTGCGGGTCTTTTCCAGCAGTAATCCTACGCCGGTAGGCTACGCCTTGACCGATGAGGACAACACCCTGATCGAAGCTAAATTAAAAGGAGTATTTGACTTTGCAGCGCTGGAACCTGGTGTTTATCGGGTTTGGGGCTTTTCCTTTGCTGGCACCTTGACAGCGGAGCCCGGCCAAAATGCCGGGGCGGTTCAGTTGGCTTCCGTTTGCTCTGAACTGACAAGCAATTTTGTGACGGTTAATACCGAAACCATCGACGGCGGAACGGTATCCGCTGAGCCCCCCTCTGCCGCCTGCCTGAGCGGCCGGCCGGATGTGACGGCCTTTTCTACTACTTCCTCCACCTCCAGCTACGCTTATGTGGTGACCGATGAGAACAACATCATCCTTGACCTGCTGCCGGGCAATGAGGCGACTTTGTTCGACTACGAGGGCAATGTGCGCGTTTGGGGGCTGGCGTACGCCGGCGACATCCTGGCGCAAGTAGGAGATGACGCAGCTGCCACTGAGCTGGCTAGCATTTGCTTCGAGCTGTCCGAGAACTTCCTGACCTTTACCGATGAGGATAAGACGTTCACCCTGCAGGTTTTGCACAACAACGATGGCGAGTCGCAGCTGATCAACGCTGGCGCTGGCTTGGAGGATATCGGCGGTGCTGCTCGTTTTAAAGCTGTAATAGACGATCTGCGCGCAGAAAGTGCAGATGCGGGTGTTGCCAGCGTACTGCTGTCCTCCGGCGATAATTACCTGCCGGGCCCGG
>CAYNIT010000368.1:0-3130 GCA_964397205.1 uncultured Phaeodactylibacter sp.
CCTTATGTTGCCAGAGAGGAAAGGCTTGGGAGGTTGGCGTAGCGGCCCGTTGGCCAGCCAAACATCAAGCCTGTGGCTCTTTACCTAAATCAATCAATTAATTCGTAAGCGGGCAGTGTCAAGAACTCGATGTACTCCTCGGATTTGACGAGCTGGTCGAAAAGTTCGATGGCTTCGGCGAAACGCCCGTTTTCATAGGCTTCTTTGCCGACGTACTGCTCTATTTTCTGGAGTTCCTCCGGCAAGATTTCCTGAAACAGCTCGTAGGTGGCCTTTCTGCCGTCCTCCAGTTGTGCGCCGCTGTTTATCCATTGCCATACCTGAGTGCGGGAGATTTCGGCGGTGGCGGCGTCTTCCATCAGGTGGTAGATGGCCGCAGCGCCATTGCCCCGCAGCCAGCTTTCGATGTAGAGTATGCCGACATTAACGTTTTGGCGTAAGCCGGCTTCCGTGATGCTGCCTTCGGGAGCTGCCAGCAGGTCTTCTGCGCTTACCTCCACATCTTCGCGCTTGTTGCGGATTTGGTTTTTCTCCAGCATGTACTTGTCGAATACTTCAGTGGCTACCGGTACCAGGCCGGGATGGGCTACCCAGGTGCCGTCGTGCCCGTCCTTAGCTTCCCGCAGTTTGTCCTGCCGTACTTTCTCGATGGCTGCTTCGTTAGCTGCGTCATCTCCTTTTATGGGAATTTGGGCTGCCATGCCGCCCATAGCGTGTACGCCGCGGCGGTGGCAGGTTTTGATAACGAGTTCGGAGTAGGCCTTCATGAAGGGCACTGTCATAGTGACCTGCGCCCGGTCGGGCAGTACATAGCCCGGCAAATTGCGGAGTTTTTTGATGTAAGAAAAGATGTAATCCCAGCGCCCGCAGTTGAGGCCGGCAGAGTGGTCGCGCAGCTCGTACAGTATTTCGTGCAGTTCGAAGGAAGCCAAAATGGTTTCAATCAACACGGTCGCTTTGATGGTGCGGCGGGGGATGTCCAGGTAATCCTGTGCAAAAACGAAGACATCATTCCACAGCCGGGCTTCTAAGTGGCTTTCCAGCTTGGGAAGGTAGAAATAGGGGCCTGAGCCATTGGCCATCAGCGCTTCAGCATTGTGGAAGAAATACAGCCCAAAGTCGACCAGGCTGCCGCTCATCGGTTTGCCGTCGGCGAGGATGTGTTTTTCCAGGAGGTGCCACCCCCGCGGCCGTACCAGTAGAGTAGCTACTTGCGGGTTAAGCCGGTAGCTTTTGCCGCGCGCTTTGTCCTCGAAGTCAATATCCCTGCGGATGGCATCGCGCAGGTTGATCTGCCCGCCGATGGTGTTGTGCCAGTTGGGGCTGTTGCTGTCTTCAAAATCAGCCATGAAGCACTTGGCGCCGGAATTGAGCGCATTGATGACCATCTTGCGGTCTACCGGCCCGGTGATTTCCACGCGGCGGTCGAGCAAGTCTGCCGGCAGGGGCGCTACCTTCCAATCGCTCTCGCGAATGGAACGGGTCTCCGGCAAAAAGTCTGGCAGTTGCCCCTCGTCGATGCGGCGCTGCCGCTCTGCTCTGTTTTCAAGCAGTTGCCGCCGCCGGCCGTCGAAGTGTTGGTGCAAGGCCAGCAAAAAACGCTGTGCTTCCGGGCTTAGTATTTCTGCGAAAGCCGCTTCAAAAGCACCGGTAATCTCTACTCCCTCCGTAGTATTATAAGATTGGTGCGTCAATGTCTCCATATTTGATCATCTTTATTTGCTCGCAATATGCGAATAATCGCAAAAAAGCGGAAATTCCGCTAAGGGAAAATTTTAGATTTTTTTTGTTTCCTTTGTATAATGCTTGTTCGTCCTGACACTCGCTGCAAAAGCGGGGAGGCAGCAGCAAAATCCGGCCACATGGTAGACCAGCAATCGACCCTCAAGATGATTTTTGGCTTTAAAGCCAAATACCTGCGGCAGCAGCAGGGCTTATCGCTCGAACAATTGGCCGAGCGCTCCGGCCTGTCGAAGTCTTACCTGCACGAAATTGAAAAGGGGAAGAAGTACCCCAAAGTAGACCGCATTCAGAGCTTGGCGGAGGCGCTGGAGGTTGACTATGATTATATGGTGTCTACCCGGGCTTCTAAGAAGCTGCAGCCTATTGTGGATTTGCTGCGTTCTGATTTCGTCAAGGAGTTTCCGCTGGAACTCTTCGGCATCAGCCCGGAGAAGCTGTTCGAGCTGTTTTCGAATACGCCGGACAAGGTGAATGCTTTCATCAATACCATCTTCAAAGTTACCCGCAACTACCAGATGCAGCGGGAACACCTTTACCTGTCGGCTCTGCGTTCTTACCAGGATATGCACGACAATTACTTTCCGGAGCTGGAGCAAGCCGTGCGCGATTTTCGGGCTCAAGCCCGGCTGAAGGCCTCGGTGCCGGCAGCAGGGGAGGAGCTGGAACGTCTCCTGCAGGAGCGGTACGGTGTTTCTGTAGATTACGAACGCATGCCCGGGGTGGAGATCCTGAAATCGCAGCGTTCCTACTACCAGCCCGCCACACAGACGCTTTTCATCAACAGTGGGCTGAGCAGTGCGCAGAAGAACTTCCTGCTTGGCCGGGAGCTGGCCTTTCAGCACCTGCAGCTTCAGGAGCGGCCTTACTTTACTCGAATTGTAGAGCTGGGCAGCTTCGAGCGTTTGCTCAGCAATTTCAAAGCATCCTACTTTTCCGTAGCTCTGCTGATGGACGAAGAGCATATGGTAGAAGACCTGCGGGCTTTCGCTGCCCAGACCGAGTGGGTGCCCAGCGAAATGCAGCGGTTGCTGCGCAAGTACGATGTCACGCCAGAAATGCTGCTGCAGCGCTGGACCAATCTGCTGCCCCAGCACTTTGGCATTAAGGATTTGTTCTTCATCCGGCTAGTTGGCGCTAGGGGGCTGCAGCATTTCCGGATGACCAAGGAGCTGCACCTTTCCCAAATGCACAACCCCTACGCCAATCAGCTCAACGAGCACTACTGCCGCCGCTGGGTTTCAGTAAACTTGATCAAACAGCAGAAGGCAGCGGGGCAAAGCAGTCAGGAGCCGCTGGTCGGCGCTCAAATCTCTGCCTACTGGCGAACGCCCAACCGCTATCTTTGCCTCTCCATGGCGAAGCCAGATGTTCAGGACCCGGAACGGGG
>CAYNIT010000369.1:0-3129 GCA_964397205.1 uncultured Phaeodactylibacter sp.
TTGCTCAGCATCTTGCAGCGCGAACAGGCGTACGCCTTGGGCCGACCAAAAGCCCGCTTTCCCCCAAAGGCCTGCACTTTGTACAGGGGTATGGGGTACCAGACTGTGCTGCCCTTCTTCCCTTGCTCCCCGCCACCAGAGGTGCTGCTCAGCAGCAAATGCAAAGCGGCGATCTTCCAGATTACTGCCCTGCAGCCGGTACGCCCGGCGCCCAGCGAAGCTATGCAGCGCACTTTGCTTGTAGAGGTGGTACACGGTAATGCCGCGCTGTTGTACAATGCGCCAATGCCGCCAGGCGTAGCTGCCTGCCAGCGCTACTGACAACCCCAGCCCTATCAGCACCCAACGGAACCGCCGGCTGCGGTGGGCAATGACCGCGCAGGCTAAAATGCCGTACAGCAGCAGTACCGGCCCCTTGCCTACCCAAATGCCCTGAATAAGATTGCCGGGCAATTGCTCCAGGGTGAATATACCAGCATTAACCACATAGATCAGCCAGTAGAGCAGCTGGGCTAGGGCAGTACCGATATAGGGCACCGCCTGCAGCACAAACAGCGACAAGCCGCCAGCCAGGATAAGCCCAGCGGCTGGCACGACGATCAAGCCGGAAAGCAAAAAGTACAGCGGAAATTGATGGAAGTAGTACAGACTGATGGGCAGGGTGCCTAGTTGAGCCGCCAAAGAGACCGCCGCCAGTTTCCAAAGGTAATCCCCAATGGGGTGCTCAATGTACCAAAGCCGGTAAATACGGGGCTGAAAGTAAATGATGCCCAGCACCGCCAGGTAGGAGAGCTGGAAACCAACGTGAAACAGCAGCAGGGGTTGAATGCAGAGCAACAGAAAAGCAGAGGCAGCCAGGGTGTTGTAGACGTTGGTCGACCGCTCAAAAGCCTGCCCTACCGCTAGAAAACTGAACATGGTAGCCGCCCGGAGTACCGAGGGGGTAGCTCCCGTTACCAGTGCAAACCCCCATATGCCCAGCAAAATCAGCAAGGTGCGCAAATATCTCCACCATCTGCCCTCCAGCGGCAACCCGCCCAGCAGTGCCATCAAAATGAGCTGTACCAGCCCGACGTGCAGGCCGGAAACGGCCAGAACGTGCATGGCGCCGGTATTGGCGTAGGCGTTTTCTATGGATTCTGTGAGTTCTGCCTTGTAGCCGAGAATGAGCGCGGAGCCTACGGAGAATTCATCTGGGGTGGAAAGCCGATCGCGCAGAACTGCCAGGCAGGCCCCGCGGAGTTCGGCGGCGTAGCTGAGCAGGCTGGGCTTATGATCCAGGCGGGCCCAGTGATCCACAAAGATTTGGTGATAAACCCGGCGGTATGACAGATAGGAGCGGTAGTCAAACTGCTGTGGGTTGAGTGGCGGTGGAACGGCTCTTACCGTGCCGTTTAGCAAAACAACATCCCCAGGCTGCAGTGACCTGGCATCGGCTGTCAAATCGAAGTAGGCCAGAAGGCGGCCATGGGCTGCCCGCTGCCCGCTGCTGTCTCGCACTGCTTCTACTGCCGTCCAGGCTCGAAGCCGCTCACCTGTGGGCTCCAGGCGCTGAATGCGCACTAGGACAGCAACAGCCTCTTCCCTGCTTTGGCGGATGAAATAGTCCTCGCGGCTGCGGCTGTCCTGCAGATCAGCCATTAAATAACCGAAGCTCAGGAAAAATAAACTGAGCAATAGCCCAGCAAGCCAACGGTAGCGGTACGGCAATAAGCCCCTCTGCTGAACTCCGAGGCCGATCAGAGATAACAGCGCTATGGCAATTGCCCAGGAGCGCAGCGGAAGCGGTAGCAGCAATATGCCAAATAAGAGCGGCAGCAAAAGCCGGAGCATGGGTAGTTCCCGCCAATTCATGATCCAGGTTTTAAGGTGCACTACTAAAGGTAGGATTTTTTTCTAAATTTTTCAATGTCAAACCGCCATCAAATGCTGTTTATCTAATTTTTTTTGATAACCAGCTATTCTGCCTTCGGGAATAGCGAGGTGAACGGTAATCTTTGAGCATGTTTAACTGGGTTTGAGCGAACAATTGAGTAGTTTAAAGCCTTAATCTAGGAAAATTGATCTTTCTTGAGGGCTTGTCCAATGTGACATGCTGGGAATGGCCCGCTGAGACGGATGCCCTGCGACGCGGTAGGTAGGTGTGAAAAATCCTGATTATCTTTGCCTCCATCTTAGTGCCCCTGTGGTGAAGGGACAAAGTGCTTGACCCTGTTATTGAGACTATAAAAATGTTTATCAAGCAGTTGTACCTGAATTAGATGTTCAATTAATGCTGTCCTTCACCATTTGCCTGTTGAAGGAAGTGGCAACAATACAATCTGTATAATAGTAATGAACGAATTCAACGAATACTTTAAATCAGCTTTTACCGTAGATAATGTAATATTTGGATTCGATGAGGGAGATTTAAAGGTACTGCTGATCAAACGCGGGGAGGAACCCTACCAAGGCAAATGGGCACTACCTGGCTACTTTGTTTACCCGAATGAAGATCTGGACACAGCCGCCAAGCGGGTGTTGGAAGAACTGACCGGCCTGCGAAACGTCTATCTGGAGCAAGTAAAAACCTTCGGTGCGGTGGACCGCCACCCTTTTGGAAGGGTCATAACTGTCGCTTACTTTTCTCTTATAAAAATCAGCCACTATACGATTCAGCCCTCTTCTATCGCTCGTAAAGCAAAGTGGCATTCTGTATCCAAAATCAAGGACTTGGCTTTTGACCACCTGGAGATTCTGCGAGCCTGCTTCGACCGCTTGAAATGGTCCGTGCGTTCCCGGCCGGTAGGCTTCGAGCTGCTGCCGCCTAAATTCACGCTGACTCAATTGCAGCACCTCTACGAAGCCATATTAGAGACAGACCTTGACAAGCGCAATTTCCGAAAGAAAATTTTGTCTATGGACTTGCTGATCGATTTGGAGGAAACCCAAGAAGGCGTAGCCCATCGCCCGGCGCGTTTGTACCAATTCGACCGGCACCGTTACGAGCAGTTGCTCGCCGAGGGCTTCAGCTTTGAATTGAAAGAGAGCAAGAAAAAGGAATGGCCTCCCCAACAGCGTCAGGTAGCTTCCTCTAATTAAGGGGTCGCGCAACAATAACTTACCGATTTAGACTCGTTTTTTTGCACG
>CAYNIT010000370.1:0-3123 GCA_964397205.1 uncultured Phaeodactylibacter sp.
GCTTTGTAGTGATGGGGGGCTTTATGAGGAGGCTAGGCGGAGGGTTGGAAACCGCTTTAAGGCATAGATTAAGGTTGAGGTTGAGGCTGAAAGGGTGAGTGTCCTCAACCTCAGCCTCAACCTTTCCTTTTCAGCAGTTTGACTTTTAATCTTTAGACGGACTAAGCAGTATGATTGTAAAACATCAATATACGATAGCAATAATCGGCATCGGCCTAATCGGCGGCTCCCTAGCCATCACACTCAAGGAGAACGGCTTCGCTTCTCGCATCATCGGCGTGGATGCCAGCCAAGAGAATTTGGACAAAGCCATACGGCGGCGGCTCATAGACGAAGAAGCCAGCCTGGAAGAAGGCGTGCAGCAAGCAGACATCGTGGTCCTGGCCACGCCGGTGGATAGTATGGAAAAACTGTTGCCGCAGGTGCTGGATTTGGTGGAGCAGCAAGTGGTCCTCGACGTAGGCTCCACGAAAGGCTCGCTCTTGGATTTGGTGGACCATCACCCCAAGCGGGGGCGCTACGTGGCCACCCACCCCATGGCAGGCACCGAGTTTTCCGGGCCCGAGGCGGCCATCCCCAATCTGTTTGACCACAAGGTAGCCGTATTGATCGACACGGAGCGCAGCGATGCGGACGCCCTGGCTCGGGTGAAGGCTTTGTACGAAAGTATACCCATGAACCTACTGGAACTCGGCCGCCGGGCGCACGATCTGCACTCGGCCTACGTTTCCCATATTTCGCACATCAGCTCTTTTGCCCTGGCGCTGACCGTACTGGCCAAAGAGCAAGACGAAGGGCGGATATTCGACTTGGCGAGCGGCGGCTTCAGTTCCACCGTGCGCTTGGCCAAGAGCTCCCCAGACATGTGGGTGCCCATTTTCCAGCAAAACCGCGATAACGTCCTTGACGTACTCGACGAGCATATCAATCAGCTGGCGCGGTTTCGCTCCTTGCTGATCAAGAAAGATTTTGACGCCTTTTACAAACTCATTGCGCAAGCGAACGACATCAAGCGCATATTGGATCACAAAATTTAAATATAATTATACCATGGAGATGACCTTTCAACCATTACTACAAGACAAACCGGCCAACAAGCCGCTGATTATCGCCGGCCCCTGCAGCGCCGAGACCGAAGAGCAAGTCCTGCAAACGGCCCGCGGGCTGGCGGATCAGGGCGTAGACCTCTTCCGCTCCGGCATTTGGAAACCCCGTACCCGCCCGGGCGCTTTCGAGGGCGTTGGTACCGAGGGGCTAAAATGGCTGAAGCGGGTGAAAGAAGAAACAGGCATGAAAGTCACGACGGAAGTGGCTAATACCCAGCACGTTTTTGAAGCGCTGAAGCATCAGATCGACGTGCTTTGGCTGGGCGCCCGTACGACGGTGAATCCCTTTTCCGTACAGGAAGTGGCGGATGCGCTGAAGGGTGTTGACATTCCGGTGCTGATCAAAAACCCGATCAACCCGGATTTTAAACTCTGGAAAGGGGCCATTGAGCGCATTTACAAAGCGGGCATCACCCGTATCGGCGTCATCCACCGGGGCTTTAGCTACCACGGGGAGAGCAAGTACCGCAACGTGCCACGCTGGCAGATCGCCATTGACCTGAAGCGCGAATTCCCGGACTTGCCGATCTTGTGCGACAACAGCCATATCTGCGGCCGGCGGGACACCCTGCAGGCGGTAGCCCAAAAGGCACTCGATCTCAACTTCGACGGCTATATGACGGAAGTACATCCCGATCCGGATAAGGCCTGGAGCGACGCGGCGCAACAAATCACGCCCAACCAGTTTCTGGAGATGAAGGAGCAGCTGATTTTCCGCCAGCTTACCACCGACAACATGGAGTTTCTGGAAAACTTGGAGCACCTGCGCCACGAAATCGACGAGTTGGATGAGGAATTGCTCAACTTGCTAAGCGCCCGCATGAAGCTCTCGGAGCGCATCGGCGAGTACAAACAACGCAACAATATCGCCATCCTGCAAACCAGCCGCTGGTCGGAAATCTTGGAACGGGCGGTAGCCAAGGGCAAGGTGAAAGGCCTGAGCGAAGAGTTCGTGACAGTATACCTGAAAGCCGTCCACCAAGAGTCCATCAACCACCAAGAAAAGGTGATGAGCCAGCCGCGGGCAAAGGCTTGAGCAAGGCTAGTAGGAAGGCAGCCGGTACCCACGCTTGACTGCACAAAGCGTGCGTACCCGGCGCCATTTCGAACGTCAGTCAGCCCTGCCTACAAACTAAGCCCTACGGTGAGTTTGTAGAAAGAGTCGTTTTCTTCCATCACATCTGTACCGAAAGAAAACCGCGCCCAGCTAGAGCCATTCGGGTTGGATAGCTGCAGGTACGGCCCTAGCCATTGGTATACATCCGAAGACTCCTCCACATCAGAGCCCCCCGAGAGGATCAGGTGCTCCCAGTGCCCGCCGAAGGATAGGAAAGGCAGGGCCTTATACCCAGCATTCAGCCAGTAGTGGGTGAATGCCAGCGTTGACCCTTCTTCCCGCAAAGGGGCATAGTAGCCAAAGTACAGCTCCCCTTCCAGTTGGTCTGTGCCTAAAGCCACCGTGAGGTTGGGCACCAGGCCGTCTCCTAAAACGCCACCGGCCTCCCCACCACTGGATAGAAAGGCTGCCGCCCAATACACCGATCTGCGGGGTGATGCTGATGGCCTCGGAGGCTTGAAAGCTCAAGCCCATGCCAAATTCTGTCCAGTTGCCCCAGCCGGCGCCGGTGCCTCCTGACCAAAGGATGCCGTAGAACGTCAAATCCATTCGCTCGCTGAGGCGGTAGCCCCCGGAAAAGAAGGGGTAAAACCCAAAAAACTGATCCGAGTTGAGGGTGACGTTCATACTGAACCTATTTTCCTGCTGCGCCTGCGCTTGTTGAGGGGCAAAGCTTATCAACAAGCATAGCGCTACTAGCGCACATAGCATGTGCATTCGATCAAAAACCTTCATTTTGATTGTATTTATGGATGAACAATAAAAAGTGTGTACAACCTGAGTTGCAGATTGAATGACTAACGTACGGTACGATGCCTGATGGCACCGCTTTGGGACTGAAGCCAGGTTAGGGGTCGCGCAATAACAAGTTACCTAGAATAGGCGAAGTTATTTTGTGCG
>CAYNIT010000371.1:0-3103 GCA_964397205.1 uncultured Phaeodactylibacter sp.
CAACAATATTGTTGAGCTGGGATATGGTCTTTTCGTAGTCGAAGTCGGAAGCGTTGCGAAGCCCCCGCAGCAGGTAGCGCGCGCCGATCGCTTTGGCGTAGTGGGCAGTGAGGCCCTCAAATTGCCCTACTTCGACCTTGGGCTCCTCGCGGAAAACCTCTTCCAGCCAGTGAAGCCGCTCTTCCAGGCTGAAGAGATACTTCTTTTGGCTGTTGACGCCAATGGCTACTATGATGCGGTCGAATAAAGGCAGAGATCGTTGTATCAGGTCGACATGGCCTACGGTAATAGGATCAAAGGAACCGGGGAATACAGCAATATTTGACATAGCGGGCTAGTTTTGCCAGGGCAAAGATAGGGAACGGATTCCAACTTAATCCAAAAGAATGGCAATCCTTGTACACTACGCTACGGCTGCTCCGGATCAATAATGCGGAAGGAATCCAGAAAATGGTCGCTGGCTTTATTGAGGCTGCGGGAAGCTACGGTTATGGTTTGTACCGAATAATACCTACGCCCAGCAACGATACCCCAAGTCTTGATCACCGCCTCTCCATCCAGATAATCAATCCGCCAGAAACGGCCAGGTTTAGCCCGATAATCGCGCTCAGCATCGTATTTTACCTCTCCCAATACAGCTGAAGCCGCCGACTCCATAGTCGCGTCGAAGAACTCCTGTAGCAGCTCGGTGCTGTCTTCGTGCAGCGCCCCCTGCGGATAGTCGCAGTAGGTTACCATATACAGCAGGTTGTGGGCACTGCGCCCCTCATCCGGGGGCTGGTAATAGTGGATGTTGTAGGCCAGTTCGCCGACCGCCGTTTGCACGCTGTCGACCTTGCTCTTCATTGGGCCCGGGCTCATGATGCGAAAACGCCCTTCGTAAGATTTCACCTCCTTCCATTGATTGTTCTGCGCGCTCAGCAGCGTTGTGAAAAGACAGAGCAACAGCAGGATGGATATACGCATAGAGACCTAATTTATGAACAAAGACCGGAAAACGCAAAGATGCGTTGGCTGCAGCTTAGAACATTTCCAGCCGGACAAGGGTTGTATTAAGGAAAATGCAGCTTAGTTTTGAAATAAAACGAACTCAAATGTCCAATACGCACCTCCACAATCTCTATCAAGGCAGTTTCGGCCTTATGACCGACCTGTATCAGTTGACTATGGCTTATGGTTATTGGAAAAACGGCTGGTCGGAGCGCCGGGCTGCTTTCCACTTATTTTTCCGCAAACCGCCCTTTGATGGAGACTACGCCCTAGTGGCAGGGCTGCAGCTGGCGGCCGACTTTTTACAGCAGTTCCGTTTCAGCGCGGAGGATGTGCAGTATCTGGGAGGCCTCACCGGCTCCAATAATCAGCCGCTCTTCGATGAAGCGTTTCTTAATTACCTGCAGCGCATGGAGTTCAGCTGCGATATCGAAGCCCTGCCCGAAGGCAGTATTGCTTTTCCCCATCAGCCGCTGATGCGCGTAGAGGGGCCCGTATTGCAGTGCCAGCTGATTGAAACAGTACTGCTCACCCTCATCAATTATTCCACCCTGATCGCTACCAAATCTTCCCGTATCGTAAAGGCAGCAGATGGAGACAGCGTGCTGGAATTCGGAATGCGCCGGGCTCAGGGGCTAGATGGATCGATCACAGCCGCCCGCTCTGCCTACATAGGCGGGTGCCACGCTACGAGCAATGTAAAAGCCGGGCAGCTGTACGGAATACCGGTAAAAGGTACTCACGCCCACAGCTGGGTAATGTGCTTTGGAGACGAGCTGGAGTCCTTCCGGCGCTACGCCAAAGCTTTGCCCAATAATTGCATATTCTTGGTGGACACCTATGATTCTGTAGAGGGCGTAAAGAATGCCATTCAAGCAGGCCGGGAGCTGCGCCGGGAGGGCTACGAAATGGTGGGCATCCGACTGGATTCCGGCGAGCTTGCAGACTTGAGCCTTACCGCTCGGCGTATGTTGGATGAAGCGGGGTTTGAAAACGCCGCAATAGTTGCCAGCAATGAATTGGATGAATACCGTATCAGCAAACTGAAACAAAGAGGAGCCGTAATAGGCGTATGGGGGGTGGGCACCCACATGGTCACCGCTGGGCAGCAGCCCGCGCTGGGCGGCGTTTACAAGCTTTCGGCCATTCAGAATGCGTCGGGAGCGTGGGAAAACCGCATCAAACTCTCGGAGGAATCCATCAAAGTCTCCAATCCCGGCCTCCAGCAATTGTGGCGCTACTTCAGCCACGGCCAGCCCTCGGCCGATGCTATACAGGACATACGCGACGGCGAGCCAGCTGGCAAAGTCTGGGATTACGGCAAACAAGACTTGGTGGAGCTGCCGGAGGAGGGCAGCTGGCAACCCTTGCTGCAGCCCATATTTGAGAAAGGCAAACTGGTGTGTGACTTCCCAGAACTCACGGCTGTACGTAATTACAGCCTCGAGCAGCAGGCGCTGTTCCAAGGGGTGGATACCCAAGCTTACCCTAATGGCTTATCCGAAGCCCTGTACCAGAGGAAAATGGACCTCATCAAGCGGGTGGAAGCAAAATAAATTTGCTACTATTGGCAAGTCAAGAGGCGAGGGGCTTTTTGAAAGCTGTTTCGGCCGTCTCCTCTGCTTTGCGATACACCAAACAATCTGGAAAAGATAGAACTGCTAGTATGCCCTATACCTATGATTATCCGCGGCCGGCTTTGACGGTCGATTGTGTCGTGTTCGGGCTGGATGAAAGCCAGCAGCTCAAAGTATTGCTCATTCAGCGCAGCAATGAGCCCTTCGCCGGCTACTGGGCCTTGCCGGGCGGATTTGTAGACATGGACGAAGGCCTGGAAACGGCAGCTCTGCGGGAACTAGAGGAAGAAACCGGCGTGCGGGATTTGTTTATCGAACAGCTGTACACCTTTGGAGCGCCGGGGCGCGACCCACGAGGCAGGGTTGTCAGCGTAGCCTACTACGCATTGGTCAATTTGTCAGAACACCCCGTGCAGGCAGCATCGGATGCACGGGCAGCCAAGTGGTTTGTGTTGGGCCAATTGCCCAAATTAGCCTTTGACCACCAAGATATACTTCGGGCAGCACAAAAGCGGCTGCAGGCTAAGGTGCGGTAT
>CAYNIT010000372.1:0-3051 GCA_964397205.1 uncultured Phaeodactylibacter sp.
AGGCCTTTTCAAAAAATTATAAATTGAAGGGGGGGGGGGGGGCCCCCACTCTTTCCACCGCCAAAGATTTCTCCCCCCCAAAAAGGAAAAAAAGGCCCCCCCCCGCCCGCCACTATGCCGTATACCGCCGCAATCAGCGTTTTTCGGGAGAGACCCAGTCCTTTGTGCCCAACCGCCGGGAGGTCAACATCCTGCTGGGGCAATTTGGAGTACGCTACCCCTTTGATATTTTTCGAAGCCTGCGGGCTACCACTACGCTGCGGCGCGACCGGGTCACCCAATTGTCCACAGAGCGCAGCACACTGGAGGTGCCCACCACGAGCGAAGAGCGGCTGGGCTTAAAGTTGGAGTATGTATTCGACAACACCCTGGATGTGGCGCTCAACATCAAGAACGGCAGCCGTTACAAGGTCTACGCTGAGTTTGTCAAGAAATTCAATCTCGACTTTACCAACGGGGCTGAGTTCGACCTCGCCCGGGGAGCGATGGGGATTGTCGGCTTTGATGCCCGCCACTACCAACGATTCCTGAAGCACTCGGTCATTGCACTGCGGGCTGCTGGGGCTACCTCCTTTGGTTCGGAGCGTATGATCTACTTTTTGGGCGGGGTAGACAACTGGCTGTTCAATACGTTCAACAATGAGGTGCCGTTGCCCTCGGCAGGAGAAGATATTGCCTTCCAGGCATTGGCCACCAACATGCGCGGTTTCGACCTCAATATTCGCAATGGCAATTCTTACCTGCTTTCGAACATTGAGCTGCGGATGCCGATTTTCAAATATTTTTCCAAGCGCGTCCGTTCGTCCTTTTTCCGAAACTTCCAGCTCGTAGGCTTTTTCGACATCGGTACCGCATGGGAAGGCAGCGACCCCTTCAGCGAGGAAAACCCCCTGAACACTTCGGTCATCGACAATACCGATCTGGTATCCGTGAAGGTGAACTACTTTCGTGACCCGGTGGTAGCAGGCTACGGAGGCGGCGTGCGGGCGTTGTTGTTCGGGTACTTCGTGCGCTTGGACTACGCCTGGGGCATCGAAACGCGGGTGGTGCAAGACCCCATGTTTTACTTATCAATCGGCACGGATTTTTAACTTGCAGCCTGATAAATATTAGGCTTATGCTAAAATTCGGCACTTCTCTGCGGGCGAAGATGGAGGATCTCTGGTACGGGCAAGCGGGCCCTGGCGATTTCCCGGACCTGCTTTCCATTCACATTCCCAAAACAGCGGGTTTGTCCTTCCGGGCGATACTGTACCGTCAATACGGACAACACCGGGTACTGGCTAAGAACCAAGGAGCGCTGCGCCGGGCGGGGCACGAACTGGGTCGTTATTATCGGAAGCGGCACCGGGTGGTGCACGGGCACTTGCCTTACCCCTTGTTGCGGTCCCTGCACGGCCCAAACACCCGTGTGATCACCTGGCTTCGGGAGCCAGTCAGCCGGGTCGTCTCCAATTACTACTACAACATTACCCACGAGTTTCCGAAGCGGCAGCAGGAGGATCCGAATGCTCAGATGCTCACCCTAGAGGAATTCATTGAGCGGCCCATGCGGCAGAACGTCATGTCGCGTTTTCTGGAAGGGATTGGGCTGCAGGGGCTTTTCTTCTTCGGTTTTCAGGAAGATTTTGAAGGCGGGCTAGATCAGCTTTCGGAGCAGATGGGCTGGACGCTCAGCGAGGAAGACCGCAGCCGCCGGGTCAATGACAATCGCAAGATTAAGGCCAGCTATCCGCAGCCCAGTCCGGCTCTGGTCGGCCGTATCCGGCAATTGAACCAATCGGACATTGCCCTCTACGAACAAGCCAAAGCTCTGTGGGAGCGCCGATAGGGGGATTCCCACAGGCAGGCGAGCAGCGATTATGCCTTCAATGAATGGCGGGCACCCGAGTCAGTTTTCTCAGAACTCGCTAGGATTGGAAGTCCGGAACGCCGCTTTCCAAGACCCTGCCTGTATATTGAGTGAATAAGCCTCCCATTACATCCACTGCACCTTTTCCTTCACTGGCGTGCGTTTTCCAGGCAGTTCCGGCAGGTCATGGTAGCCCATGTAGAACAATCCGAGGCAGCGCTCGCCTTCCCGCAGTTGCAGCAATTCCCGGGCTTGCAGGATGGCTTTGGAGGAGCTCCAGTAGCAGCCGATGTTGTGGGCGGCACAGCTGAGCCACATATTCTGTACGGCGCAAGATACCGCAGCGATTTCTTCCCATTCCGGTACGCGCTCATCTGGGTCGCGCTGCATGCAGATGGCAATGACGCAGGCGGACTGCATAGGTTTGCGGCGGTTCTTTGCGTACTTCTTTTCAGAAAACTGCGCTTCCGGAGTATTGGCTTTGTAGTATTCAGCGAGGTAGTCCGCCAATTTTTGGCGTGCTGCACCAGTGAATACTCGGAAGCGCCAAGGCTCGGTATGTTTGTGGGTCGGAGCCCAATTGGCATTTTCCAGAATCTCCTCGATGACGGCCCGCGGGATAGGGCGGTCGTTATAGGTTTTGGGAAAAATGGCCCGGCGCTTGCGGATCAGTTCGCTGGTCTGTTCAGGTGTCAGGGACATTCGCGTTAACGGTTTTTGTTAGTATACTGCCCGAGCCCGGATTTTGTTTTGGCGCTGCCGGAGATTGGAGAAAGTTTCAAGATTGTACAGCAAACTGTGGATACTTGCATTCTGCTTTAGGAGCAAGCAAAGGATGAAAAAACTGTCTAAATATTTGAACTTTTTCTATGGAATCCATACATTGTCAAGGTAAGCGAGGGCGCTCTATACAGCGATCGCCTGGGAATTTCAATGCAGGGCAGTACCAGTGCGACTTATCATGGGCGGAGCCTTTGCTTTTTTAAAGCTCTTCGGCAATGTCGGGCTAGCTTAATACTTATTGTACAAGAGCAAAGCTGCCAAAGAGAAAAGGGGCAGGGTTCCAACTTTTCGTAGGGAAAAGCTGGCTTTTCAAGTTTTTTTGTTTTATATTTGCAGCATTAGCAACTTTTTGTAGCTTTTCTGTAAAGCAAAACCCTATGAAAGGCCGGATGAGGCTGTTCCCAGTGATGCACCGC
>CAYNIT010000373.1:0-3037 GCA_964397205.1 uncultured Phaeodactylibacter sp.
GATAAGTTTCGAAGCGCCCTTTGGTATTGGCGTTTTTCTGACGCCATATTTTGAGAGTAAGTTGCATTTGCTCAATTTTTTAGCTCGGTCAATTACTTGTAGCTCCGCGTTTTCAACTCGACGTTTTCGAAGACCAACTCCTCTTTGTGGAGCGTAGGCTCTTCCTCCCAGCCGTGGTACTCCCAAGCGGATACGTAGGCGTAGTTTTCGTCGTCGCGCAGCGCTTCGCCCTCCTCCGTCTGGTACTCCTCGCGGAAGTGGCCCCCGCAGGACTCCTGCCGGTCGAGGGCATCGATCATCATCAACTCGCCCAGTTCCATAAAGTCGGCCACCCGATGGGCTTTCTCCAGCTCCGGATTGTAATCCTTGGCATCGCCAGGTATGAAAACGTCCTTGTAGAACTCTTCCCGCAGCTCGCGGATCATCTTGCGGGCTTTCTGCAGGCCGTCGGCATTGCGCGACATACCGCAGTAGTCCCACATGATTTTGCCCAGCCGGCGGTGGAAACTTTCTACAGACTTATCGCCCTTAATGTTCATAAGCTGATCCAGGCGCCCTTTCACGGCTTCCTCTGCTTTGATGAAGCTTTCCCCTTCCGGGTCAATCTGAGGCGTACGAATCTCGTGGCTTAGGAATTGGCCTATGGTATAGGGCAGTACGAAGTAGCCATCCGCCAGGCCCTGCATCAAGGCAGAGGCACCCAGACGGTTGGCACCGTGGTCAGAGAAATTACTTTCTCCGATTGAGAACAATCCCGGGATGTTGGTCTGCAAGTTGTAGTCTACCCACAGCCCGCCCATGGTGTAGTGTACAGCCGGGTAAATTTTCATTGGCGTTTGGTAAGGATTGTCGCCAGTGATTTTTTCGTACATCTCGAAGAGGTTGCCGTACTTTTCCTCTACGACTTTTTCTCCCAGCTCTCGCACTTGAGCATCACTTGGATTATTGATGCCCTTGGTATTGGCTTCTGACTGGCCATAACGCATAATGGCCGACTCAAAGTCCAAGAATACCGCCAGCCCCGTTGGGGCTACGCCCAGCCCCTCATCACAGGCTACCTTGGCTGCGCGAGAAGCAACGTCGCGCGGTACCAAGTTTCCGAATGCCGGGTAGCGGCGCTCCAGGTAGTAATCGCGCTCCTCCTCCGGTATATCATTGGCTGTTTTTTTGCCTTCGCGCACTGCTTTGGCATCCTCCTGATTTTTCGGCACCCATACCCGGCCATCGTTACGCAGCGACTCCGACATCAAAGTCAGTTTTGACTGGTAATCGCCGGACTGTGGGATACAAGTGGGGTGGATTTGGGTGAAACAAGGGTTAGCCATGTAAGCACCGCGGCGCACCGCGCGCCAGGCAGCCGTGCCATTGGAGTTCATGGCGTTGGTAGAAAGGTAAAACACATTGCCGTAACCCCCTGTGCCCAATACAACGCAGTGGGCAGCATGGCGCTCCAGCTCTCCGGTCAGAAGGTTGCGGGCAATGATACCCCGCGCTTTGCCATCTTCGATCACCAGATCGAGCATCTCGTGGCGGTTGTACATCTTAACGCTTCCCTTAGCAATTTGGCGGGACAGCGACTGATAGGCCCCCAGAAGCAATTGTTGGCCGGTTTGTCCCCGTGCGTAGAACGTACGGCTTACCTGCACGCCTCCGAAAGAACGATTGGCTAGGAGGCCTCCATATTCGCGCGCGAAAGGTACGCCCTGCGCCACAGCTTGGTCTATGATGTTGCGGCTCACTTCCGCCAAGCGGTGCACATTGGCTTCCCGGGAGCGGTAGTCTCCGCCTTTTATGGTATCGTAAAACAGGCGATAAATACTATCGCCGTCGTTTTGGTAATTTTTGGCTGCATTGATACCGCCCTGAGCTGCAATACTGTGCGCCCGGCGCGGACTGTCGTGGAAGGTGAAGCACTTGACCTTGTAGCCGAGCTCACCCAAGGTAGCCGCGGCGGAAGCGCCAGCCAGGCCTGTACCCACTATGATGATTTCAATGTTTCGCTTATTGTTGGGAGCAACCAGGTTCATTGTGCCGCGGTAGCGCGTCCACTTTTCGCCGAGCGGCCCGGGAGGAACATTAGGTTCAAATGGCATGATATATAGTGTTTTGTATGGTCTTAAGAAAAATAGGTGCCCATAAGTTCACCCTTTATTTCACGAAGTACATGATCACCGGTATGATCGCAAACCCTAAAGGAACGGCAATGGCATATACTCTACCTATTCCCTTAATCAGCGGAGTGTACTTGCGGTGGTTCAGCCCCAGCGTCTGAAAAGCGGACTGGAAACCATGCAGCAAGTGGTAAGCAATCACCACCATAGACAGTACATAAAAAATCACAAAGCCCAGATTCTCATAGGTAGCCGAAACCAGCCCGTAGAGATCCGCCACTTCCTTTCCATCGTAGGTCACCATTTGAATGGCTCCCATTTTCATCTGCAGCCAGAACTGGTACAAATGAATGAGGATGAAAACAAAGATAATGGTACCTAGCCAAGCCATGTTGCTTGCTGCGAAGCTGTTGGTACCTGCTACTTTGTTCACTTTGACGGCGTAGCGATGCGGCCCCCGTGCTTTGCGGTTTTTACGCCATATCGCCCAGCCTTGAAAGGCATGCAGCAAAATGCCTGCGTAGAGTAAATAGGAAACGGTCTTAATCAGCGGATTGGTTGTCATGAATTCCGCGTAGAGGTTAAAAGATTTCCCATCGTCTCCTGCCAAAAGCTGAAGGTTGCCGGATAAGTGCACGATCAAGAACACGATTAAGAACAAGCCAGTCAGGCTCATGACAACCTTTTGCCCAATGGAGGAAGTGAGAAAATTGGTAAACCAACTCATGTTTTTTGTTTTTGCTTTTTCACCAAAAAGGCAGTTAACAGGGTTTTCCGTTCAATGCTTACAAATCTATTGTTATTGACAGATACCCCCAATTAAAGTTTTGACTACCTATTTGGCCTAGATTTATTTAGAATCGTTCTTAATTAATGCTTTTTAGCTCGCAGCCTGGCTGAAATTGCCCGCTTCTGGAACTAATTGG
>CAYNIT010000374.1:0-3031 GCA_964397205.1 uncultured Phaeodactylibacter sp.
GGAACGTACGGCAGTACGAAGCAGGCACTACCGCCATGGACATCGCCAAGTCCATTAGCCATGGGCTGGCGAAAAAAGTCCTTTCCGCTAAAGTTAACGGCGAAGTATGGGACGCTACCCGCCCTATCCACCATGACGCTACCCTGCAGCTGCTGACCTGGGATGACAAGGAGGGGAAAATGACATTCTGGCACTCTTCTGCCCACCTGATGGCGGAAGCACTGGAAGCGCTCTATCCGGGCGTTAAGTTTGGTACGGGCCCAGCTACCGAAAGCGGGTTCTACTACGATGTTGATACCAATGGCCACATCATCTCCAGCGATGACTTCCCTAAGATAGAGCAGAAGATGCAGGAACTCGCCCGGGAAAAGAACGAGTACATCCGCAAACCGATTGAGTTGGAAGAAGCGGTGGCGTTTTTCAAAGAAAAGGGCGACGAGTACAAGCTGGAGCTGCTCGAAAAACGCAAAGAAGAAGGTGCTGACATTACGCTCTACCAGCAGGGCGGCTTTATAGACCTGTGCCGCGGCCCGCACGTACCGGATACCGGCTACATCAAAGCCATTAAACTGACCAAAGTAGCCGGCGCCTACTGGCAAGGGGACGAAAACCGGCAGCAGCTCACCCGCGTGTACGGCATCACCTTTCCCAAACAGAAGGAACTCAAGCTGTACGAGAAAATGATTGAGGAAGCCAAGCAGCGGGACCACCGCAAACTGGGCGCGGAGCTAGAACTCTTCATGTTCTCTGAACGAGTAGGCCAGGGGCTGCCCATATGGCTGCCCAAGGGCAACCAAATGCGGGAGCGGCTGATGAATTTCCTGCAGACTGAGCAAGAAAAGCGAGGGTACAAGCTGGTCACCACCCCGCACATCGGCAAAAAAGAACTCTACCAAACGTCCGGCCATTGGGAGAAGTACGGCGAAGACAGCTTCCACCCTATTTCCACTCCGCGAGAAGGAGAGGAGTTCCTGCTTAAGCCCATGAATTGCCCCCATCACTGCGAGATATTTGCTCACCGGCCACATTCCTACCGGGACCTGCCACTGAGGATCGCCGAGTTCGGTACGGTGTACCGCTATGAGCAAAGCGGAGAGCTGCACGGCCTTTCTCGGGTGCGGGGTTTCACCCAAGACGATGCTCACATCTTCTGTACGCCCGATCAGCTCAAGACAGAATTCTTAAACGTGCTGGACTTGACCAAAACAGTGCTCTCCAAGATGGGCTTCGGTGAATTCACCGCGCAGATATCGCTGCGCGACCCCAATACCCCCGAAAAGTACATCGGCAAGCCCGAAAACTGGGAGAAAGCAGAGCAAGCCATCATTGAGGCTACTCGGGAAGCCGGGATGAAGACCGTCACCGAGCTGGGCGAGGCGGCTTTCTATGGCCCCAAGCTTGACTTCATGGTAAAGGATGCCTTGGGCCGCTCTTGGCAGCTGGGTACCATTCAGGTGGATTACAACTTGCCAGACCGTTTCGAGTTGGAATACATCGGCAAGGATAACGAAGCCCACCGGCCGGTAATGATTCACCGGGCGCCGTTCGGCTCTATGGAGCGTTTCATCAGCATCTTGATTGAGCATACGGGCGGGAAGTTCCCGCTTTGGTTGGCGCCAGAGCAGTTTGCTATACTGCCCATCAGCGACCGCTTTAATGACTACGCGCGCCGGGTGGAGCAAGAGCTTGCCGAGCACGATATCCGAGGCTTTGTCGATGAAAGAGGCGAGAAAGTGGGGCGCAAAATCCGGGATGCCGAAGTCAAAAAAGTGCCTTTCATGCTGATCGTTGGAGAAAAAGAGGAAGAAGCTGGCACGCTGTCCGTACGCGTTCAGGGAGAAGGGGACATCGGCGATATGAGCCCTTCGGGCTTCGCGGAGTATTTCAAAAAGCAAACCGCCTGAGGCTGATGCACCGCCCATTGTCCGGGCCATGCCGTCAGTGTCTTTTTTCCGAGTTGCAGCTTATCAGCAGGCAGCCTTCATAGGGTACATCGAGTCTAAGCTTTGCAGGGCAAAAGGCAGCATTTGAAAACCTGGGGCGTTCTATTCCTAAGAAGTTGCAGAGGAGTGAGAGTGCTGTCGGGCAAAAGCACCAAATGGCGCCTTTCCTTCCCTGCGGAGCAGCCGTATTTTGCAAAAGCCATTTTTAACTGCTGTGAAAAACAGAAAGAGATGACTCGATTCTTGGGTGTGTTGTTGCTAGGGTGTATCCTGAGTGTTGCTTCCTGCGACTTGGGCTCGTTGAATGATCCTATTGTGGTACCCTATGTAGACGATGAGTTTCATGCAGAGTTGTGGGAGGTTTTCACGCCGCAGCGCCGGGAATTGCAATTGAGGTTGACTACCATAGAAGCCGTTGAATGCCTGAATGCCAGCATAGAGGTGGAGTTCCGCAGGCTGGGAGACAACGAACACAAGCTTTCCATAAAATCCATACTGAACCCGGACAATTGTCAGGAGGGCAGTGCACCCGCCCGCCGGACGGTGAAAGTGGGCGAGCTTTCCAATGGGACCTACCCCTTGTCCATTTCGCTGCGAGAGGCGGTGGAATCTGAAGGCAGGATAATAGTAAGGGATGATTTTTTTCGTTTGTACATTGATGAAGGAGCAGGGGTACTCCCCTTGCGCAACACGCTGCGCCGTATTCCGGACGGTACCATCTGGGGGTATATCAGCTCCGAGGGCGGGGAAGGCCTGGGAGGTGCTGCTGAGGGGTTCCGCTCCGATCTGTCTTCCATAGCTATTCCCCAAGCCCTGGACGATGGCCACTACGGCTACTTCAGTATAGAAGACGGCAGTATAGATTGGGAAACGGCTTCGGAAGGCGGGCAGGTCCTTACCGCATTTCAGTTTTTCCTCCCGCCGGAACAAGAACAAGCAGTGAAAGATTTACTGGAAAATTTCCGTACGCAGCAGAGCGACAGCTTGAGCTTGCAGGTGTTTCATACCTCTGGAGAAGATTGGTAGCGCTGCTGCTTAGGGGTCGCGCAATAACAAGTTACCTAGAGTAGGCGAAGTTATTTTGTGCG
>CAYNIT010000375.1:0-2998 GCA_964397205.1 uncultured Phaeodactylibacter sp.
CGGGCATAGCTCAACTGGTAGAGCGACGGTCTCCAAAACCGTAGGCTGGGGGTTCAAGTCCTCCTGCCCGTGCAGGAACATAGGGGAGGGCGCAGAAATTCATCCCGATTGCTATCGGGAAGTCCTCCTGCCCGTGCAGGAACATAGGGGAGGGCGCAGAAATTCATCCCGATTGCTATCGGGAAGTCCTCCTGCCCGTGCAATAGCGTTTTAAGTTTAATGCATAATTACGAAGCGAGATGGAAAGGCTGAAACTATACGTGATTGAGAGCTACAATGAGCTGGTAAATAAAGTGACTTGGCCCACCTGGTCCAATTTGCAAAGCAGCACAATTGTCGTTCTAGTCGCTTCCATACTTTTAGCTTTGGTTATTTTTCTAATGGACGTAGTGTCCAACGGAATTCTCGACCGAATCTATGACATCAAATTGTAAGCATTCTCAGATAAGCATTTATCGTAATGGCTGAAGAAGAAAACGAAAATCACATCGATGAAGAGGAGCAAGAGCCGGTAGAGGCTTCCGGGTCAGATAAGAAGTGGTACTCCCTTCGTGTGATTAGCGGGAAAGAACGGAAGATCAAAGAGCGAATCGAATTGGAGGTTGAACGTTCGAAATGGGGGGATGTCATTACGCAAGTATTGGTACCCACTGAGAAGGTTTACAAGATACGCAGTGGAAAAAAAGTGATTTCCGAACGCAACATTCTTCCGGGCTACATACTCATAGAAGCTGTGCCTTCCAAGTTCAGCGGAGAAATGATCCAAATCATCTCCAACATGCCTAACGTCATCCACTTTCTGGGCAAGAGCAATCCGGTTCCGATGCGTCCGGCAGAAGCTAACCGAATGCTGGGTAAGGTGGATGAGTCGCAGGAAGCTGGAGAGGCTATGATTGAGCCCTTTATCGTTGGAGAAACCGTGAAAATCATCGACGGGCCCTTCAGCGAGTTTGTCGGAGACATCAAGGAAGTCAACGAAGAGAAGAAAAAGCTCAAGGTGATCGTAAAAATCTTCGGTCGCGGTACAGAAGTAGAGCTTAATTTTATGCAGGTAGAAAAGACATCCTGATTGCGCTCAGGATCGGCTATACAATGATCAAAGCTACTGTGCTTTTGTCCGGCTGTAGTGTGAGAACAGCGGGTAGCTTCCCTGAAGTAAAGTAGCGCCAAATAGACTTTAAAGCGAGACAAAATGGCTAAAGAAGTAAGTACTTTCATCAAGCTGCAGGTTCGGGGCGGTGCTGCCAACCCGGCACCACCGGTAGGCCCGGCACTTGGTGCTAAGGGCGTGAATATTATGGAATTCTGCAAGCGATTCAATGCAGAAACCCAGGATAAGCAAGGGCAGCTCCTTCCAGTGGTCATCACTGTTTTCAAGGACAAGTCCTTCTCTTTCGTCATCAAAACGCCTCCGGCTGCCGTACAGCTCATGCAAGCTGCTAAGCTCAAAGGCGCATCGCCGGAACCCAACCGCCAAAAGGTAGGCTCCGTAAGCTGGGACGATGTCAAAGCTATCGCAGAAAATAAAATGCCCGACTTGAACTGTTTTACCATAGAGTCAGGCATGAAAATGGTAGCAGGCACCGCCCGCAGCATGGGCATTACCGTAAAAGGTACGCCTCCCTGGGGCAGCGAAGAGACGGAAGAGGTCTAAGACAGCAAGAACAATTTTTCAAAGAGGGAGCTCCGCCAAGCAAGTAAGCCGGGGCGCTATCACCTCAAAACACTTTAATAATGGCTAAAGTAGGTAAAAAACGTGCTGCCGCCAATGCGAAGATCGACCGGGAAAAAAACTACCAGCTAGCTGAAGCTATGCAGCTGGTTAAGGAGGTCAACACCGCAAAGTTCGATGCCTCCGTCGATTTGCACATTCGCTTGGGGGTTGATCCGCGCAAAGCAGATCAGTCCATTCGCGGCACCGTAGTGCTGCCACACGGCACCGGTAAGTCAAAGCGGGTGTTGGTATTCTGTACGCCCGATAAAGAGGAAGAAGCCAAAGCCGCTGGTGCTGACTACGCCGGTTTGGACGAGTACATCCAAAAAGTACAGGACGGCTGGACAGATGTCGATGTAGTCATCGCCATGCCACAGGTAATGGCTCAAGTAGGCCGCTTGGGCCGGGTACTTGGCCCGCGCGGCTTGATGCCTAACCCAAAGACAGGAACGGTGACACCCGATGTCGCTTCGGCCGTAGCTGATGTAAAAGGAGGTAAAATTTCCTTCCGCGTCGATAAATTCGGTATCATCCATTCTTCCATCGGCCGGGTGTCCTTTGCACCCGAAAAGTTGACGGAGAATGCCAAGGAACTCATCACCACTTTGCAACGCATGCGCCCGGCTTCTGCCAAAGGCAACTACATGCGCAGCGTAACCGTGGCGAGCTCGATGAGCCCGGGCATCAAGGTGGATGCCAAAGCATTAGCTTAAGTAAACGTTTCAAAACTGAAGAGCAATGACCAGATCAGAAAAAACGGCTGCTATCGAGGCGTTGAAGGATAAGCTGTCCAATATCGACTTCTTTTATCTGGCAGACTCCTCCACCCTTACGGTAGAGCAAGTCAATACATTCCGGGGAATGTGCTTTGAGAAAGGCATCGAGATGAAGGTGATGAAGAACACCCTCATTAAAAAAGCGCTGGAAAGCGCGCCGGAAGAAAAAAATTACCAAAAACTCTACGAAGCCTTGAAAGGGCACACCGCACTGCTGTTTACAGAAACAGCTAATGCCCCCGCAAAGGTTATCAAAGAGTTTCGCAAGGATGGCGAAAAGCCCACACTGAAAGCGGCATACATTGAGTCTGACGTTTTCCTGGGAGATGAAAAACTGGAAGAGCTGTCGAATCTCAAGTCCAAAGAAGACTTGATAGGAGATGTCATTACCCTTTTGCAATCACCGGCGAAAAACGTCATCAGTGCTTTGCAATCAAGTGGCAGTACGCTTTCCGGCTTACTCAAAGCGCTGGAAGAGCGCGGCGAGCAATAACGAGCCCCCTTTGGC
>CAYNIT010000376.1:0-2970 GCA_964397205.1 uncultured Phaeodactylibacter sp.
CTAACTTTAACGTGAGGCTTGACCTCAGGTTAACTTTATTATATCGTGGTAATAATTCTGCCCTTCAATTCGACGGCGCACTGAAGCCAGAGCGCAAAGCCCGAAAAGCTATTGCAAAAGAAACGAAATCCAGATGAGCCAAATCTTCATCAGCACTCCAGCAAAGACCGCAGCAAAGTCCGTTCCCTGGCCAGCGCCTTGGAAAAGGAACAGTTCAAGGTATGGTGGGACAAAAACATCCCGCCCGGCGCCCGCTTTGACCGAGCTATCAGCAAAGCGCTGGATGAATCTTCCTGCATACTGGTGCTCTGGTCTAAAAATTCGGTAGAATCCGACTGGGTGCTGGAGGAAGCCTACGAAGGGATGGAGCGGAACATCCTGCTGCCGGCGATGATCGACGGCACCCGCCCACCCTTTGGCTACCGGCGCATTCAAGCCATAAAGCTGGAAAAAATCCACAAAAACGCACCCGGCATGAAGCAACTGCTGGAGGCGCTGGAACAATTCCGCCCCGCGCCCGCTCCGCGCTCCGCTAAAAGCAAAAAGGCCCAACCCGTTTCCCAAAAAATTAAGCGCAACCGCCGGCTGTCCGGAGCGCTCGACGGGATATCAATCGTTTTCACCGGCGCGCTGTCGGAGAGCCGCAGCGCCCATGCGAAGAAGGTGGAGGCAGTGGGCGCGCGTATGGTGAATGCCGTTTCCAAGAATACCGACTATCTGGTGGCTGGCAAGGATCCCGGTGATGTCAAGCTAAAAAGAGCGAAGGAGCTCGGCATCAAAAAGATCAATGAAAAGCGCTGGCTCAAAATGCTGAACGAAGCCTACAAGCGCATTTTGCTGGACAAAAAGGTGGCCTTTACCGGCAAACTCGACCTGCCCCGGGCGGAACAGGAAAAACGGGCGCGAAAGCTGGGTGCCCAACCTACGGGAAGCGTTTCGGGCAAGACGGACTTCCTCATAGTTGGCAAAGAGCCTGGCAAAACCAAGCTGGACCAGGCGAAAAAGTACAGCGTCAAAATTATCGAGGAGCGCGTTTGGAACGATATTGTGGAAACGCTGTGAAGCAGTTCCAGCCCATCCGCTCGCCGTTGGTGTTTGGCTTCCCCACGATTCTATTTTTATTGATCAGCTGCAGAGGGCACGCGCCGTGGGGTTGGGCGCCTCATCAGCTATCCGTTGGTTCTGCCGCTGTTTCCGTGGCGGTGGAAGCATTTTGGCCGCAAGCCGACAGTAGTGCAGCGGCAACGATTAACGGGTATTTCATAACAGTAGTGTTGGGTTGATAAAGATTTTCAAGCGTGTAAATAGGAACAGCAAGAATGTGTTAAAAAAATAAATCGCGCGCAAACTCCTGTATTTCCGGGCTTTCCCTACCTTCTTTTAAAAAAATTACCCCCCGTGCAACGCTGACTCCTTCACCTGCATATAGGCTGGTGTAAACCGTACGGTAGTCTATTTCATTCACCAACAACAATTATCAACTGTTATGAAATTTCCGATCACACTACATATTTTGCTGCTCTTTGTGGCCGCCCTTTTCTTCACGGCCTGCGAGAAGGACAACATGGACGAGATTGTCGTCGACGAGCCTGAGTACACGCCGGACGTTGTAGAAAGCAACAATCTTTTTCTGGCAATGCGGTCCACCGATTCTGAAGGATTGGATTTAGGCTGCCTCACCGTACTTTACCCTTTTGACTTAGAATTGGAGTCTGGCAGCACCGTCACCATCAATTCAGAGAGCGACTTTATCGCCGCCACAGACACCACTGCCGAAGACCCTGCCGTTGACTTTGTTTATCCGCTGGATATTTTGGATGCCGGAGGCAATAGTACTCAGGCCAGCTCCATCGATGAGCTCGGGCAAAGCTTCGTAGCTTGTATTCCGAACGGTGGATGGACTTACGGCAGTACGTCCGATCTTGTCCCTGCTTTCTCGTTTACTGACTTGTGCTTTGACCTAGTATACCCTGTCGGGCTTGAAGACTTGGACGGCAATACTTATACCGCCGACGATGAAGATGATTTAATTGACCTCATTGCAACAGTAGATCAGCTATTCTTCACCCTGCCCATAACGGTGACGGACGCTAACGGCGACGAGCTTGTTATTGATGCCTATGATGGCTTCTCCAATCTAGTAGAAAGCTGTGACGGTGTAGGCGTCAACCCACCCGTCAACATAGCTGGCGGCTCGATAGAGGTCGTCGGGTTTGGCTGCTACGAACTGCAATACCCTTTCACCCTGCAACTGAGCGACGGAAGCACCGTGGAGATCAATGATGACGGTGGTTTTGGAAGACACCATCTTGCAGATACAGGTGAATTCGTTGACTGGCAACAGCACGGCAGTACGGGGTGACGTGGAAGTCAGCGTAGACGCCACCCGCAATATCCATCACCACAATCAGTACCGCCTGTTCCAAATCCCGCTGACGGTGGGCAAAGCCTGGACGTTTGGCCAGCACTGGCAGGCCGGCTTGTCTGTAGGTGGCGCGGTAAACCTGCTTACGCAAAACAAAGGCCGCAGCATCTACCAAGGCGAATTGGAGTACATGGACGGCGCGACGACCAACCTCATCGACAACCGCTGGGGTATTCATGGGTTGGGCCGGGCAAATGTAGGCTACCGTATCAATGCACGCTGGGGCGTGATGGCGGAAGCGCAATTCCAAAAGAGCCTGACGGACTGGAGCCAAGTATCTGGTGTACCTATGCAGCCGGAGGTGATGAGCTTTGGGGTGGGGGTGTTTTACTCGCTTTAGAATTAAGATCACATTTGCTTTTTATGGGTTTTGCCGGACCTTCACCGGCAAAACCCAAACAGCCAGAGCGGGATGCGATCCTCCCCTCCGATTTCTAGCCCGTCTAGCACCCGATAAGCGTTGGGAATACCATGAATCTGGGACTTCTTCTTCCCCGCGCCCCCTACTTCGAGCGTGTAAGTATCCTCTACCAGAAAATCACCGC
>CAYNIT010000377.1:0-2954 GCA_964397205.1 uncultured Phaeodactylibacter sp.
CTGGTGAAGCGCCAAGCTCAGGCGGCTGTTCTGAAGTTTAGCGAAGCCGGTGGTAGTACTTTAGAGTTGAGCCAAGCGCATCCGTATAGTCTGCTTCCACGGCATCCAATCAGCGGGCAGCCAAGCCTCCGGTAAGGGGGCGTGGACCGGCAGATTGCCAAATAAAACTGAGTTAAGAGATGATACAACAAATAGCATTTATTTTAATCACCGCCGGGGCGTTTTACTTTGCCTGGCGTGGTTTTTCGCGCGTGCGCCGCAACATTCTGCTGGGCGAGGAGGAAGAGATCAGCGGCAATACCAGCCAGCGCTGGCGCAATGTGCTGCTCGTTGCCTTCGGGCAACAGAAAATGTTCAAGCGATGGATTCCGGCGGTGCTGCACTTTATCATTTACGCAGCCTTTGTCATCACGCAGGTGGAGCTGCTCGAAATCCTCATCGACGGGGTGAGCGGCGAGCACCGGTTTTTTGCCGATAAGCTGGGCGGTTTTTACACCTTCGTCATCGGATTTATAGAGGTGCTGTCGCTTTTGACGTTTTTCGCCACCATCATCTTTCTGGCGCGGCGCAACCTCCTGAAATTGCCCCGTTTCAAGCAACCGGAGATGAAGGGCTGGCCCAGCCTCGACGGCAACTTGATCCTGATTTTTGAAATCGTGCTGCTCATCGGCATTTTCACCATGAACGGTACGGATGTGGTGCTGCAGGAGCTGGATTCGGCGCATTACAAAGATACGGGTACGCTGGCGGTCAGCAGCTGGCTCGGCCCGGCTTTGTTCGGCGGCATGAGCGAGGGTACGCTCGTGGTGATGGAGCGCCTCGGCTGGTGGCTGCACTTTTCCATGGTGTTGGTTTTCCTAAACTACCTGCCGTACTCCAAGCACTTGCACATTCTGCTGGCTTTTCCCAATACCTACTATGCTCGGCTCAAGCCGCGGGGCGAGATGGATAACATGCCCGCCATCACCAAGGAAATCAAAAGCATGATGGACCCGAATGCCGCTGTGGAGGATATGGATATGGAAGAAGAGCTGCCGGAGTTTGGCTCCAACGACGTGTTCAACCTGAGCTGGAAGAACATTATGGATGCCTACAGTTGCACGGAATGCGGCCGCTGCACGGCGGTCTGCCCCGCTAATATCACGGGCAAAAAGCTGTCGCCAAGAAAAGTGATGATGGACATCCGCGACCGCGCCGAGGAAGTTGGCATCAACATCGAGAGCGGCCACGAGCAGTACGCCAAAGACAAGAGCAAGCCAGTCAGCAAAGACAATTACGACGACGGCAAATCGCTGTTTGACTACACCACGCCGGAAGAGCTGCACGCCTGCACTACCTGCAATGCTTGTGTAGAGGCTTGCCCGGTACTGATCAACCCGCTGGAGCCGATACTGAAAATGCGCCGCTACGAAATCCTCACCCTATCGCAGGGGCCGCAGGACTGGCTGCCGATGTTCAACAGCTTGGAAAGCAGCGGCTCGGCTTGGGCTATTCCGGATGACCGGGACAAGTGGGCCAAAGAGGCGCGCGATGCCTAAATCATCAAATGAACAAAGGATGAACGCGAACGCATTTTGCTCCGTAATGGACCGGACACAGTACAGGCAGTTTCTATTCAGCCTTGACTGGCTAGGTTACAATATGCCTTACTTGGCGGTATTGGGGTGTGGCCAAGCGGCGACCGGGCAAAAGATAAAGGCAGAAGTGCGAAAACGCTTTCCCGGCCTGCTGTGCTTTGAGCAGTGGCAGGATTCCGACGATTTTGCCAGAGCATTCAGCGTGGCTCCCGGCAGTACCGTACTGCTGGATTTCCAAAAGCAGGATAAAAAGGTGACAGACGCACAGGTGGCCGGACAATTATTGTTCTACCGCGACAAAGCCGTGGGGCAGCGGCTCCAACTTATCTGCCTGGCGAGCGTACGCCAACTTGATGCGATTCACCGGGAAGCGTTCGACTTTATGGCGGCTGCTTCCTTTGTGCATGCATTTGGCGAAAGCAGACAGGTGATTCCTGCCCACCAATATTTGACAACCGCAAAAACAACGACTATAAATGAGTAATCTCCGTATACCCACCATGGCTGAATTAGCTGCGGAAAACCGCGAGCCGGAAATCCTGTTTTGGGTAGGCTGCGCGGGCAGTTTTGACAGCCGTGCCCAAAAGGTGACCGTCGCTTTTTGCAAAATTCTTAATGCTGTAGGTATGGACTTTGCCATACTCGGCAACGAAGAGAGCTGCACTGGTGACCCCGCCCGGCGCGCCGGCAACGAGTTTGCCTTTCAGATGCAGGCGCTGCAGAACATCGAGGTGTTGAACATGTACAACATCAAGAAGATCGTCACCACCTGCCCGCACTGTTTCAATACCCTGAAAAATGAGTATCCGGAGCTGGGCGGGCACTACGATGTGGTGCACCATACTCAGCTGTTGCAGCAGTTGATCAACGAGGGCCGCATCAAGATGAAGGAGGGCGGCGAGTTCAAGGGCAAGCGCATTACCTACCACGACTCCTGCTATATGGGGCGGGTGAATGGCGTGTACGAAGCGCCGCGCGAGGTCCTGGAATCCCTGGACAGCGAGCTGGTGGAGATGAAGCGCTGCAAGTCCAACGGCCTGTGCTGCGGCGCGGGCGGTGCGCAGATGTGGAAAGAGGATGAGCCCGGTGATAAGCGGGTGAATATTGAGCGCATCGAGGAGGCTCTGGAAACCGGCGCCGAGGTAGTAGCCGCCAATTGCCCTTTTTGCCTCACTATGATGGGGGATGGCCTGAAGGCTAAAGAAAAGCAGGAGCAGGTGATGGTCTACGACTTGGCGGAGCTTATTGTGAACAATATGGAGGGGGAGTAGTGTGGGGCAAGTTTTGGCAACTCGGATTTCGGAGTATCGGTTGAGACCGTCCCTAAGGGGTCGCGCAACAATAACTTACCGATTTAGACTCGTTTTTTTGCACGCT
>CAYNIT010000378.1:0-2937 GCA_964397205.1 uncultured Phaeodactylibacter sp.
GCCATGCCGGCGCCGTGGGGATCATGCAGGTACGCCCCAGCACCGCCCGCGACCCCTAACCCTTACCCGCTTTCAAGGCCGCATCGAGCACCTGCGCGTACCCATAGCGGTCGTCTTTCAGGTCGTCGCTACTGCCGCAGCAGGTCGCAAAGTGGACCGGGCGGCCTGTTTTAACCGTCCTCTTGATCGCTTCCCGCAGCGGGGCGATGAGCAGCCCGCCCCAAACCGGGCCTACAACGACAACTTCGTGGTAAGGCCGCAGGTCCTTCCTGCTCAGGCGTATGCCGCTGGCCCACCGGAGCAGGGAAAGCAGGTAGAGCAGGAAGATGCTGGAAAACCTAGGGCGGAGCGGTCGGATATCGGATCGCAGGGCATCGGCAATTTGCTCAACCAGAAACTGGTTGTTGCCCGTGCTGCTGTGGTAAAGGACGATTCGGTTTCGCATGGGTCGGTGGTTTTTACCTCTCCCCAATTTCGGGTTTGTGCGGCTTAGAAGCCATGACTATTGTCAGGTTGTAAATAATTTGTACGGTCTGGCTAATCCCTGCCTTCAGAATCGCTTCTTTCCCAAAAAAATCAATAACATCGCACAAAACAAGTATTCTATCCAATGCAACAAACGCCCCAAGCCCATCGTGCGCTGACCTTCCCCTGTGGCAAAACCATAAAGAACCGTTTCATGCTGGCCCCCATGACCAATACGCAGAGCCATGAAGACGGCCGGCTGTCCGACGAAGAGTACCACTGGCTGACGATGCGCGCCAAAGGGCAGTTCGGCCTGGTGATGACCTGCGCCTCCAACGTTCAGGCCAACGGGCAGTGCTGGCCGGGGCAGCTGGGCATTTACCACGAGCGCCACTTGCCCGGGCACGAGCGGCTGGCAGCGGGTATACAAGCGCACGGTAGCCTGGCCGTCGTGCAGCTCCACCACGGCGGTATGCGTAGCCCGCAGGAGGTGATCGGCGAGCGGCCGGTCTGCCCGTCGGATAACGAAGTCAATAATGCCCGCGCATTGTCCTTGGAAGAAGTGGAGCAACTTCGCGAAGATTTTGTCGCTGCCGCCCTAAGGGCCAAGGAAGCCGGCTACGACGGGGTAGAGGTGCACGGCGCGCACGGGTATATCCTCACGCAGTTCCTCAGCCGAGAGGTGAACCACCGGGAGGACCACTACGGCGGTAGCTTGGAGAACCGGTCGCGGCTGCTGTTCGAGATCGTGGAGGGGATAAGGGAAGCCTGCGGAGAGGAATTCCTGCTTGGCGTTAGGCTGTCGCCGGAACGCTTTGGCATGGAGCCGGAGGAGATCAAGTCGCTCAGCCAGCAGCTAATCGACAGTGGGGCAATCGACTTTCTGGACCTGTCGCTCTGGGATGTCTTTAAACCGTTTGGCCTAAGCCAAAAAACCGCGCTATCCTACTTTGCAGATCTCGATCGCCGGGATGTCAGGATTACCGCTGCGGGCAAGATCTCAAGCGGGCCAGAGGCCGAAAAGGCGCTGAGCGCAGGCCTAGATTTTGTCACGATTGGCCGCGCGGCTATCCTCCACCATGATTTTCCGGCACGGGTGATCGCGGATCCAGATTTCCAGCCCGTTGCTACGCCGGTCACCGCTGCCTATCTGCGCAAGGAAGGGCTGAGCTCACGCTTTGTGGATTATATGTGGGCGTGGAAGGGGTTTGTGGAAGGGTAAAGATTCACCCATCTTTCCGCGCTACATAAAACCCATAGCTATAATACGTCTGGTATTTGCTGTAAAGCGCGATCTCTTCCTTATGCGCCTCTACCACTGCTTGCGCCGCTTTGCTGTGCCCGTGCCGTTCCAAGAAAGCCGGGAAGCGTTCCTGCAGGGGGCGGTAGTACTGCTCCATCCAGCTTTCAGGGGCCAAGTAGAAGTAGCCGGTCAGGGTGAAGCCCTGCTTTTCCAGCGTGCTGATTTTTCGGGCAGCCGTACCGATTTCCGAGTACTCGGCTTGCCAAAATTCCTCTACAGGGGCAGGGCGGTTATTGGTGATCCAGGTGACTTCGCTCATGCAGAGGTAGCCGCCGCTTTTCAAAAAATGCTTCCAGGCCTTCACACCTGCTTCGAAGCCCATATTGTAAATTGCACCCTCTGACCAGATCGCATCAAAGCTGCCGGGCTCAAAGGGCAGCTTTTCCATAGAGGCTTGCAGGGTGGTGATGCGCTTGTGCAGGCTTAGGCGCTGCGCCTGCTCTTCCAGCCGGTCTAGAAATACCGGGAACAAGTCGGCCGCGGTGAGTTGCGCCCGGGTATTTTGCGCCAGCACCAGGGTTTGTGCGCCGCTGCCGCAGCCGATGTCGGCAATCTGCAGTTCTTGGCCCGTATCCAGCCCGGTAAGCTGCAGGGCGAGCAGCGTTTCCGCACTGCTGCCGGGGCCCTGCCGCGGACTGTCTTGGTGTAGGTCGACGAGGAGTTCGAGTTCGGTCATTGATTTTGTTTTTTGAGATCAGTTTTCAAGCCTTGCCGCAGTCGGCTACTGCACCATTTGCTGAAAGCTGCCCAGTATACGGCCTTCCGATCGTAGCCGTATGGTGTAGATGCCCTTTTAGGCCACCTCAGTACAGCGCTGCTCTGTAGGGAGCTAGCGTGAGAAAAAAAGATTAAGCCTTAGTTCATTCCTGAAGTTTTTGGACAATAATACGGTGATTATAAGACTTACAGCAACAAAACACCCTGCTACGGCATTCTATAGGTATTCGGGAAAAGCCCGCGACTTGAAAAACATTGCATGGATAATAAGCAACTGAACACAGAAATTAAGGATAGGCTAAGCAATTGGAAAGCGATCATAAGGCAGTACCAGGTTCCCAATAACAAAAAAGCCGTCCTTCAAATACTAACTACTTTTTTACCGTTTATCGCCCTTTGGATATTGCTGTACTTTACGATGCAGTACTCGGTATGGCTGAGCATCCCGCTCT
>CAYNIT010000379.1:0-2928 GCA_964397205.1 uncultured Phaeodactylibacter sp.
ACGTAGGTAGCATAATAAATGCAATGATGCCTCCCCGTGCCGTAGGTACGGAACAGGAAAAGGCGTGTTTTGATATCAAACAGGGCAAGGTTCAAGCCGCCGCCTGAGCGCTGGACCCTATATTTCCAGCTTAGGTATAGAGAAGTACTCGTGCAAAAACTGGTCGAATTCGCGCAGCAATTGTTTGAAGAGGTTTCGGAATTCTTTGGCTTTTGCGTAAGCTGCCTCCAACCGGCCACGCGAGCTCAGCGCCTCGCGGAGCTGTTTCCACAGGCGCTCCAAATGGAGGCGCTGCAGGAGGAAGCGGTTTTGGAAGTGCTCCGCCTTGGCACGATCGGATTCGCTCGCCGCGCCGGGCAGGATTTCCTCTAGGCTACGCTCGCAGTTGCGGATTTCCTGCTCGTAGAATTTCAGTTCTTTGAACCAACTCTGTGCCCGGAAGGCACGCGTCTGCTCAGCATTTGGCATAATGGTGTTTATTAGAATGATGAAATAGGCTTCCAACAACGGCGGGAAACCAAAAACAGGCAACCATTTTCAACATGCTGCAGTATCGTAGAAAAGCCAGGATTGGTGTAGGAGGAATAAATCAGTTTGAACTAGGAATCTGCTCTTATGTAGTTTTTTACCGGGCGCAGAAATAGGTTTGGGAAGAAAGTGAGCGGCCACCTCAGCCGCTTCTCCACAATCATCGCTGTCAAACAGCATAGCTGTTTCAACTGAATTTTGGTGATCCAGCTCGCAGGCATTCGTGAAGGAGTACTTAACAGTACAAACTTTACTCGCAGCCCCGGGAGCTAATGTGCCGCCCGCCAGTGCCGAGAGGGAAACGAACGCCAGGAAGTTGCGAAGCAGCCCCATGCGACTTGAATAATTATTTAGACCTGGTTAACTAACAAAAGCAATTATAAAACTACCCGAATCCGAGGGCAGTTGTACAGCCTCAAAACATTAAGATTTTCCTTAACTAATTCTTAACAGTTTAATCCCGGGGAGGCATAAACCGGATGCTGTACACTCCCTTCCCACCGGGCGGTGCCCAGGCCGGCCCGTTACGCAGCAAACGTTTGGCTTCTGCCTCAGCCCCGTAGCCCAGGCTGTCCAGCACCTGTATGCGTACCGGCCGCCCATCCTGATCAATCTCAAATACCAGGGCAACCTCTCCCTCAAGGCCGATGGCCCGGGCAGCCTGCGGATAGCGCAGGCTGTCGCGCAGGTAATCCTGGTACGCCTGCCTCCCCACCACCGGAGAAGCGAGGCGTTTAATGAAGGACCTGGCCCTGTCAGGAGCGCCGCTATCCGCTGTTTCTGACCTTCGCATAGCGGCCACCGGTGGCGATATGTCGTTGTTGCTCGGCACCTCTGATTCCCGGGCGGAAGCCGCTTCTTCCCTGAAGGCTAAAAAACTGTCGGTGGCTGCTTCCTCGGCTTTGGCAGGCGGTTCCTCGGTTTCGGGGGCTTTGGCAAATGCAGGCGGATCCGCTGTTTCTTCCGGTGCAGCGGGGGTAGCTTTGGGCGGAGGCGCTTCCTCTGCGGCGGGAGGTGGGGGGGGTGCTGTTTCGGTATCCATTGCGTCTTCTGGTGCTGCCTCCCTGGCTGCGCTGCTTTCTTCTGCTTCCGGGGAACGCTTTTCCTCTGCTACCGGCAATTCAGGCGTCTGTGCCAGTTCAGAAGAAGATTCGGGCCAGTAAAGCCATAGTGTGAGTGACAGTGTCAGTAGTACGGCCGCAGCAGCAATCGCCAGCCTCCAGCTTCGGCTCTGCCCTTCCGCTGCCCGGCCCTCCAGCCGTTTTTGCAGCGACTGCATCCGGCGGGCGTGCTCCCCCTCCGGCAACTGCTGCAGCCCTTCGTAGGCCTCTGCCAAAAAGGAGTCCTCCTTAGCCAGGCGCTCCAGCTCCTGCTCTTCCCGCTGGCCCAGCTCGCCCTTCATCCAGCGCTGCAGCAGCTTTGTGCCCCGGCTTGTTGGTCTCTGCCTACTCAATGGTTTTCTTTTTTTCGATGCAAATGCGCAGGTTGCGCCGGCCGTTTTGGATGTGGGAACGCACTTTGCCCACCGGCTCCGCCCGATCTGCGGCTATCTCTTTGTAGGTGTAGCCCTGCAGGTAAAAGGCTTCGATGCAAGCCCGCTGTGGTGCGGACAGGCTCGGCAAGCATTCCCGCAGCGCCTTTTTCTCAACCGCCTCCTCCGGCCATTCCATAGTATGATGCCGGCCATCCGCCAATTGCATAAGATCAGTTGCCGTAGCTTGCTCGCGTTGGTGGGCAGCTCGGCGCAACTGCATCAGACAATAGTTTTTGGCCAAGACGTGCAGCCAGGGCCGAAAGTGCTGTATATCGTGCTTTCGGGCTTTTTCCACCAATTGCTCAAACACAGACATCACGGCATCCTCCGCCTGCTGCTCCCCTTTCAGATACTTTAGCGACAAGCCGTATACCAGCTCCGCGTAGCGGCCGTAGAGCTCCACCAGCCAGTCCATACGCCCACTCTGCTGGTAGCGTTGCAACAGCTCTTCGTCGCTAAGCGAGTGCTTTTGTGGAAACATAAAACGGAGCATGGCGCGGGGGTTTAGCTCAAATATAACAAAAGCCCCCGTAGTGCGCGGCTACGGGGGCTTTTGCTAGATTTTTCTACAACTAGGCGGTGCAGCTTAAATGCTGTAGGACAGCTTCAGCCCGAAGTTCGTACCCCGCTGGTAATTCAACAGAATGTACTCCTGGCCGCGGAAGCTCATGGTACGGCGCCAATCCGGGTTCAGGATATTGTTGGCGCTGAAACGGATGCCAATACGTTCGGTCAGGCTCTTACTGATGTTGAAATCCAGCTGCGGGCGCGGCTGTTCAAACACATCCGGGTTGGCCTGCTCGCTGATGGTGATTAGGGGTCGCGCAATAACAAGTTACCTAGAATAGGCGAAGTTATTTTGTGCG
>CAYNIT010000380.1:0-2911 GCA_964397205.1 uncultured Phaeodactylibacter sp.
TGGGTTTGGAAATAGTTTGTCCGTTCCGGCTGCTGCCGCTGAGGGCACCGGCCGGGCATGAGGGGGGCAGGGCCAGCTTGATGCTGTTCACTGGCGATGAGGTTTGGGCATTGCCTGGCCGTTCACCGGCGGCGCGTGTGCCCGATGTTAGAGCGTGGGCGTACTTCCCCCCTTCAGCCGAAGGGGTTCATTCCTCAGCTGTCAGGACAAAGCCATCCCAGGCTGCAGACAAGCTGCGGGGACGCTAGCGAGCTTAGGGGTTGTGCAAAGGCAGGGCCGGGCAAGCGGCGTACTTGCGCAAAGCCCGGAAAGCATAGCGAGGACGAGGCAGACAATGGAAGCTGCTGCCGCTAAGCCATGCCCCTGCCGGAGCAACCCATAGGTGTCGGTTTGGAAAGATGAGCCGCCAGCGCTGAAACGGCCGGCGGTGCAGAAAAGCTTACGGTGGCAGGGTGCTGCTGCCCGTCGGGCAAAGCCGGTCCAGGCAGTGGGCACCCGCTTTTGAGGTGTACTGCATAGGTCGTCAATTTGGTGTTCTGATTGAGATTGGCCGTTTGCCCGCTGGGCAACTGCGCCTATGCAAATATTATAAAAAATATTTATATAATCATGAGGCCGGGCTGCTTTTTTGATGAAATTATTCATTTCGATACTTTGTAGGTAGTTCATTTACAAAGCATCAAAATATATGCCAATAATTTAATATCAGTTTGGAGCCTGTTCGGAAATGAAGCTTGCCCGCCCTTCGCGGGGCAGCAGCAGCCATAGCTGGCCGTAGGCGTTCAGGCTGCCGGCTTGCTTGGCGGCAGCTTTGCCGATGCCGGTGTATACGTCGATATGCCCGGGGCCACGTATAGCGCCGCCTACATCCTGAGCGGTGAGAATGCGGTACTCGTGCCGTACTACGCGCTGCAGCTTGTGGTCAAAAACGGGGAATGCTGCCAGCAGGCAGCTGCCGAGCGGAATGTAGCGCCGGTCTACAGCGACGGAGTAATCTGCGGTAAGGGGCACATTGCCAGCGCCGGAGGGATAAGAGCGTTTGCGGAGGAAGAAGGTGTAGGAAGGATTCTGGAAAAGCACCGTATCGGTGAGTTCCGGGTGTTCCAGCAGGAATTGCCGGATGCCCTCCATGGAGAGGCGTACATTGAGGTCGCTGCGCCCCATCAGGTATTTTTCTATGCTGCGGTAGGGCCGGCGGTTGGTGCCGTTGTAGGCGAACAGCTCCCGGCTGCCGTCGGGGTACTCTACGTAGCCGGATCCTTGCACCTGCATATAGTAAACATCGACTTTGTTGGCGGCGTAGGCGAGTTCCAGGTTTTTCCCCTTCAGCACGCCTTCGCCCTCGATTTCAGCGCGGCTGGGCAGCGGCCCTTTCCAGTCGAGCGGCCGGCTGTAGATGGGGTGCCGGTATTTATCTGTGGGCACCCGGCTGACTTTCACCACTGGGGTGAAGTACCCGGTGAATTTCACGTTGCCGAATCGGTCTTCCCCCCAAATCTGGTAGGCTTCCAGGTATTGGCTGAGCCCGAAGGGCTGGGTGTTTTGCCAGGACAGCAGTACTTTCACGGCTGCTTGGAGCTCTTCGTAATTGACCCGCAGGTTGCCCAACTGATAGTTGCGGCGGCCGGGGGAGCGGCGCAGCAGGCGTTGATTGCGCTGCAGTGCTTTTACCAGCAGGGAATTGATGTAAGGAATGTTGAGGGAGTCCAGCGGTGTAGGCTGGTAAATTTGCTGCATCTTGGGGCGCCCAGCGACTTTGCCGTTGCGCAGCAGATAGGCATTTGGGCTATTGTAATTTAGGATACTGTCCTGGTTCGGCATCGGGATAGGCAAAGCACCCGAGCTGGGAGAAGGCTCGCAGCCAGCCAGCAGGAGAAGGGTGAGCCAAAGGGACAGTCTTTTGATTGCCATAGGGTGGGTAGATGGTCAATGGGCGGAAAGATAGGTAAAGTATGGGGATTTGCCAATTAGGGTTTGCGGGCACTGATCAGGCCGTAAAACCAGAGGCCTTGCTTCAGTGCTTCAAACTGACGAATGCTGCCTACGATATTGTGGTGCTGGGCGCGTTTGCGGATACCCAGGGCAAGGAGCAGGTGGTTGGCCCAGAGCCAGCGGCGGGCGATCTGGTGCAGGTTTTTAAGCGAAATGAAGGCGTAGGGGGTGTAGTCTTCTATTTTGATTTGTTCAAAGCCAGCTTCGTGCATGTGCTGTTCGTGCTCGGCGGCGCTGTCGATATCCGGTATGGCCCATCGATTCAGCCAATCTAGCAGCAATTGCTCCTGTGCTTTGGGCAGTTGGCGGCGGTATCTGGTATACTCGGCGAGAATCAGTCGGCCGCCTGGCCGCAGCAAGCGGAAAGCTTCCCGGTAAAATTGGCTCTTGTCTGGAGCATGACAGAGGCTTTCGCAGGCCCATACCACATCAAATTGCTCGTCCTCCAAAGGCATTTGGCAGTAGTCGGCGTTCAGGAACTGGCACTGCTCTTCCAGGCTGCGCTGACTGGCTTGTGCCCGGGCTTCCTCAATCTGGCTCTGGACGGGGTTTGCGCCCACCACCCTTGCGCCCTTTTGCCTGGCTAGCCATAGGGCGCTTCCGCCCTTGCCACAGCCAGCATCGAGCACCTGCTGGCCAGCTTCAACAGCGGCTTTTTCTGCCAGAATGCGGTTGGTATTCAGTAGCGCTTCTTCGTGCCGGTGGGTATGGCGGTCGTAAAACCCGAAGTGGACCGCCAGATTATCCTCATTCAGCCAGGCCACCCGATAGTCGTAGCGGGTATGATCGTAGTAGTCGATGATGGCATCTAAGCCAAGGGGCGGAGGCGATGGCATTTTGGGTGCAAAGGTATGGATTTCCAAAAAAAAGCCGGGCTGATATGGGATCAGCGCCGGCTTGCTTGTGGTATATTCTGCGA
>CAYNIT010000381.1:0-2910 GCA_964397205.1 uncultured Phaeodactylibacter sp.
TAGACGCGCCTATTTTCAACAGCGCGGACTACGTGGAGCAAATTTCCGGTACCGGCCTCAACCCGCTCCTGCAGAACTATTGGATGACCATCCACCCGCCTACGCTCTTTTTGGGCTTTGCTTCCACTACCATACCTTTTGCTTACGCTATAGCAGGATTGTGGAAAAAAGAGCACAAGAGTTGGCTAAAGCCTGGGCTGCGCTGGAGTTTATTCAGTGCCGCCATACTGGGTATTGGCATACTCATGGGCGGCGCCTGGGCCTATGAGGCACTGAGCTTCGGCGGATACTGGGCCTGGGACCCAGTTGAGAATATGTCTCTGGTGCCTTGGCTAATACTCATTGCGGGCATCCATACCAATCTGGTGGCTAACGCTACAGGGCAGTCCATCCGCTCCACCTATGTATTCTACATCCTTACCTTTGTCTTCATTGTGTACTCCACCTTCCTGACCCGCAGCGGCGTGCTGGGAGACACATCTGTACACGCCTTTACAGAAATGGGGTTAGAGTGGCACCTGGTAGCCTTCAATGTATTCTTCCTGATGTTGGGAGCAGTCCTGCTCGGCATTCGGTACAAAGGTATCCCTACTCCTGCAAAGGAAGAAAGCACCCCTTCCAAGGAGTTCTGGATGTTCATTGGCTCGCTGGTGCTGCTGTTCTCCGCAGCGCTGATCACCGGCTCCACCTCGCTGCCCGTGTACAATAAGATTATGGCGTTCTTTGACCCCAATTACATTGGGCGCGTGATCACCGACCCTATACCTCATTACAACAAGTACCAAATCTGGATTGCGGTATTCATCGGCATGTTCTCCGGCGTATCGCAGTACCTGCGCTACCGGGAACGAAACTTTTCCAAGTACGCCGCCAAATTTGGCTTGCACTTGGGCATTGCTGTAGCCATTACCGCCCTGATGTCCTATCTGACATCCCTTTGGATCGACTTAGGTTCCTGGCAGTACACGGTGCTGCTGTTCTTCGGCTGGTTTACTGTTATCACTAATCTGGACTACCTGGTTTCCTTTGCCCGCTCCAACGTCAAAATGGCGGGCTCGGTGGTATCCCACGGCGGTTTCGGGCTCATGATCGTGGGCATTCTGGCTTCCGGCTTGAACCAGGAAGTGATTTCCAACAACCCCTTCGTTATGGAAGGGCTGATCGAGGGGGCATCCGAGGAGCAGATGCGCAAAAATGTGCTGTTGTTCAAGAATTCCCCGCTCATCATGGACAACTACCGGGTTACCTACGTGGAAGACACGGTAGAGCAATTCACCCGTACCTTTAAGGTCAACTACCAGCGCCTGGACGAAGACGGTGATGTAGTGGAAGAATTCAACTTGTATCCCAATATTTTGTATGACAAGTCCTTCACCAAAGTAGCTGCTTCCAACCCCTCTACCAAACGCTACCTCGACCGCGATGTCTTTACGCACATTGCTTCTTTACCGCAGGTGGAAATCAACATGGAAGCCCGCAAAGAGAAGGAAGACAGCCTGAACTACAAGAAATACCACGCTTTTCCGGGAGAAACGATTAAGTTTAGGGACACGGTCCCTATCCGGGATCAAGACACCTTCTTTGTCAAGAGCTACGAAGCAGAGGTGGTCAGCATTGACCGCTCCCCCTCCCACCCTGACTACGAGCCGGAGCAAGGAGATTTGCCCGTAGGCCTGAAGGTCCGGTTGCAGCGCACAGACGAGGACAGCGTCTACACCGTCAAGCCGGTGCTTGTGCTGCGTGGGCAAATGCTGTACAGCTATCCGGTACAAATCAACGACATATCCGCCAAGGTGCGCCTGAACGAAGGCATTTTCGATGCTGTATTTGGCAAGGAGCTGAATATGGAATACGAGCCCTTTACCTTCGAACAGGGCGATAAGATCACTTACAACGGGCACGAAATACAATTTGCAGGCTTCAACCGGAACCCGCAGCACCCCAATTACGACCCGCAGCCGGACGACATCGCCGTAAGCGCCATGATACAGGTACAGGGCAACGATGGAGAGCAGTTCAGCGCTCAGCCCGTATATTTGATCCGGGGCTCCCGCCCGCTCAACTTCAAGGATGAAATACAAGCGCTCAACCTGCATTTTCGCTTTACGGGCATTGATCCGAAGGCGGGAACAGTAGAATTGATGATTGGGGAAGCAGAGGGCGCAGCACAACCGCTGCCCTTTGAAGTAGCGACCGACTCGCTGCGTTCCGATTATATTGTACTGGAAGCCATAGAGTTTCCGGGCATCAATCTATTCTGGCTGGGCAGCACCCTTATGATGGTCGGCCTGTTGTTGAGCCTCTTTTACCGCATCGGCCAGCGGCGGGCTATGGCTCAGGTATAGGCTACTCTACCAAGTGATCCTCTATGGGCAAGCCTTTTTCCAGGCGGTGGAGGCGCTCGCGGCAAGCCTCGCAATGGCCTAGGTGGGCGATGAAGTGTTGGTACTCCTCCGTACGCTGCCGCAGCTTGCCTCGCCAAAAGGCACGAATGACCTCATTGGGCGGGCACTGGTAAGTCTGCCATACACGGCGAGCCGTACGGTAAACGGTCCAAAGCAAGGCAAACAGTAAAACGAGGACGGCAGCTGACATGCTTCTCTGTTTTATACTTCAGGCAACTTGTGAACAAGGCTGTTTGGCTTGTGCAAGCAGTTGACATTTGCTCTGGCAATACAACGCTCGGCTGGGCAGCCCCGCAAAAGGCTAGGGCAAATGAACTATTTGTTCACAATAGACGTTTTTATTATTGTAAAGATATGCGGAAACACAGGAACTGAATGCTTTCCAGCGATGGTTAGAGACAAAGTTAAGCAAACCAAGCCTTTACATAAAACACCTTTTTACTTCACCCCTATACTGCTTCCGGGGAAGCGGGGCGATTTGCTACCTTAGTACATCTAACCCGCC
>CAYNIT010000382.1:0-2885 GCA_964397205.1 uncultured Phaeodactylibacter sp.
AAGGGGAAAAGCTTTTCAAACCAGGCGAGCCGGTAGATGAAATGGAGATCATCATAAAGGGTAAGTGCTCCATCCAAGTCCAACAGCCCGGTGGGCTAAAGGAAATTGCACTCTGGGAGAGCGGCGCCGTCCTTGGGGTTCTGCCCTTTTCCCGTATGAAGGAAGCGCGGGCCCTGGGGATGGCTACGGAGCCTACCCATTTGCTGTCCTTGCACAAGCAGTACTTTACGGAGATGGTCAATCGCAGCTATGAACTTACCCAGGCGCTGGTAGCCCGAATGAGCGACCGGGTGCGCAGCTTCACCCAAACGAGTGTACAACAGGAGAAACTGGCCGCCCTCGGAAAGCTATCCGCCGGCCTGGCACACGAACTGAACAACCCCGCCTCGGCTATGGTGCGCAATGCCGAAGAACTCTACCAGAAGATACACGCCACGCCAGAGCGCTTTAAAGCCATCATGACTATGGGCATCACGCCCGCCCAAACCGACGAGGTCAACGGCATCCTCTTCGCTAAGATTCAAGCAGCTCCCGGGCTGGAGCTTTCTCTGATGGAGCGGGAGGAGCGCGTTGATGATCTCCTGGATTGGCTGGAGGAACAGGGCGTGGAAGAAGCAGATGACATCGCCGACACTTTCGTGGATTTTGGCATCGGTGCCGAAGACGCGATCTACATTGGGAAAATTGTCGGAAAACACGCCCTGCCTACCGTACTCTGGTGGCTGGAGAGCACCTTGAGCCTGGAGCGTCTGGTCAAAGAAATCCGGGAGGCCTCCGGCCGCATCTCCAGCCTGGTAACCTCCATCAAGGAGTACGCGCACATGGACCGTGGTACTGCCTTCGAACCAGTTGATTTGAAGAAGGGGCTGAACAGCACGCTGACCATGCTGAAGCACCTGTTCAAGAACAAACAGGTAGAAGTAGTCAGAGATTGGGCGGAGGGCCTACCCAAAGTGGAGGGGTTGGCCGGCGAACTCAATCAGGTATGGACCAACCTCATCGCCAATGCCGTGGAGGCTATGCCGGCCAGCGGGGGCCGCCTGCTGCTTCGGGCCTTCCCGGAGCGCGATTTCGTACAGGTAGAAGTGGAGGACAACGGCAGCGGTATTCCCGAAGACATCATCAACCGAATCTTTGAGCCCTTTTTCACCACCAAACCGATGGGGGAAGGCACGGGTATGGGGCTGGATATTGTAAAAAAAATCGTCGAACATCATCGGGGAGACATCAAAGTAGACACGGCGCCGGGCCGCACTGTGTTCCGGCTGCGCTTCCCCGCTGCACAATAATTTTTTACTATGGCTGACACACAAAAACCCATTATTTTTTCGGTCGATGACGACCCGCAGGTGCTGCGTTCGCTAAAAGGCGATTTGCGCAAAGCTTTCAAAAAAGACTACCGCATCATCGTCACGGAGCGCGCAAAGGAAGCCCTCGACGCTTTGGAAGAGCTGAAGAAAAAAGGGGAGGAGGTAGCACTGTTCATTTCCGACCAGCGTATGCCCGATATGCTGGGCGTGGACTTTTTGGAGAACGCCAAAGCTTTCTATCCGCTAGCTAAACGGGTGCTGCTTACAGCCTATTCCGATACCGAGGCGGCCATCCGGGCCATCAATGAAGTGCAACTGGACTACTACCTGCTCAAGCCATGGGATCCTCCGGCGGAGCGCCTGTACCCGGTGCTCAACGACTTGCTGGACGAATGGTGGGCGAGCTACCGGCCGGCCTTTCGGGGCATACGGGTCATCGGTTATCAGTACAGTCCCAAATCCCACGAGCTGAAGGACTTCCTTGCCGGCAATCTGCTGCCCTACCAGTGGCTGGATGCCGAACAAAACAAGGAGGCCGCCCAATTGCTTGAGCTGCAGGGCATTCCTTACAAGTCGTTGCCCGCCGTCCTGTTCGAAGACGGCACCGCCCTGGCGGACCCGAGCGTGCAGGCGTTAGCGGAAAAGATAGGGCTGCACCCCAGCGCCAAATCCGACCTGTACGACGTGGCCATCATTGGTGCCGGGCCAGCGGGCCTGGCCGCTGCCGTCTACGGAGGCTCCGAGGGGCTGAAGACCCTGCTGATAGAAAAGCGGGCACCGGGCGGGCAAGCCGGGACGAGTTCCCGTATTGAAAACTACCTGGGTTTTCCCAAAGGGCTCAGCGGTTCAGAGCTGGCCCGCCGCGCTATCTCCCAGGCTACCCGCTTCGGCATCGAGTTTTTGTCTCCTCAGGAAGTCCGTTGCATCCGCACGGAGGGAGAATACAAAACCCTGGAACTAGCGGACGGCACCACGCTCAATACCCGGGCGGTCGTCATCACCACCGGCGTCGATTACCGGAAACTGCCCGCCAGGGGGGTAGCGGATTTCACCGGAGCCGGCATCTACTACGGCGCTGCCATGACGGAAGCCAATGCCTGCCGCGATAAAGAAGTGTACATTGTAGGAGGCGGTAATTCCGCCGGGCAAGGTGCGGTATATCTTTCCCAATTTGCCAAAACGGTCCGCATACTCGTGCGCCGCGAGGGCCTGCGGGAAACCATGTCTTCCTACCTCGTAGACCAAATTGAAAGCATCCCCAACATAGAGGTGCACGGCAAGCGGCAGGTCGTCGAAGCCAAAGGCAATGGCCATCTCGAACAATTGGTATTGGAAAATATGGAAGATCAAAGCACCTACGAACAGCCAGCCGACGCGCTGTTCATTTTCATCGGTGCCCGGCCCTATACCGACTGGCTCGATGGCAGCATGCTGCGCAATAAAAAGGGATACCTCAAAACGGGCAATGACCTGCTGCGGGACCCGGCTTTCCCAAAAATCTGGAAGCGCGAGCGGGAGCCGTTTTTACTGGAAACCTGTGAGCCCGGCATCTTCGCCGCCGGCGACGTGCGTTCC
>CAYNIT010000383.1:0-2802 GCA_964397205.1 uncultured Phaeodactylibacter sp.
TTCCTATTTCCACATTTCCTATTTCCTATTTCCACATTTCCTATTTCCTATTTCCACATTTCCTATTTCCTATTTCCTATTTCCACATTTCCTATTTCCTATTTCCTATTTCCACATCTCCTATTTCCTATCTCCACATTTCCTATTTCCTATTTCCTATCTCCCCCAACCCTAACCCTCTAAACTCCTCAACTCTAAACTCCTCAACTCTAAACCCCTACCCCCTACTTCCTCCCCCCATACGGCACCCTTGCCACAATCGACCGCCCCAGCGTCAGCTCATCCGCATATTCCAGCTCGCCGCCAAAGGACACACCCCGGGCGATCGTGCTTACCTTGACCCCCTTATCTTTCAGCTTTTTAGAAATGTAGAAGATCGTCGTATCTCCCTCAATTGTAGGATTAATAGCCATGATGACCTCCTTGACCTCCTCCGCATCTACCCGGTGCAGCAGTGGGTCGATGTTCAAATCAGACGGGCCAACCCCTTCGATAGGCGAAATCACCCCGCCCAAGACATGGTAGAGCCCCCGGTACTGCCCCGTATCTTCAATAGCCATCACATCCCGGATGCCCTCTACCACGCAAACCGTCGACGCATCCCGCCGTTTATCCGCGCAGATAGCGCACAGCTTTTCATCAGAAATATTGTAACAGCGCTCACACTCCCGGATATGCTGCCGCATGCGGTGGATCGCCTCCGAAAACTCCTGTACCCGCTCTTTAGGCTGCTGCGTGAGGTGCAGCACCAGCCGCAGCGCCGTTTTCTTGCCGATGCCGGGCAGGCTCGCAAATGCATTGACCGCTTCTTCTATGTATTTGGACGAAAAGTTCATAAGGATAAAATTAGTAATATCCGCAGAAATAAAGAGGCAGCGCAAACAATTACCAGCCCAACGCCTTCTTTTGTTATATTGGGGCGCTGCGGTTCCAGCCCCGCTGCTCTTGCAGACAGGAACGCTTTGGGACCGAGCTGGTTTCATACGGAATCGATTAGTTTGCTGCATCTGTGGCAAACCTAATCCGGCTTCTAGTATGATTATTGGCGGAGAATCGTTTATTTTGCGGATAGTGTCAAAAGTACACGATTGTCGAAAGACCACCTAACTAAAAAAACAACCGAAGACTATGGCAGAAGTCATACGCATGCCCCGCATGAGCGATACCATGGAAGAGGGCAACATCGTAAGCTGGCTGAAAGAAGAAGGCGAAGAAGTGGAAGCCGGCGAAACCCTTGCGGAAGTAGAAACCGATAAAGCTACCATGGAGCTGGACAGCTACTTTGATGGTGTCCTCCTGCACATCGCTGTCAAAGAAGGGCCAGTGCCCATCAACGATGTGATTGCGGTCATCGGAGAAGAAGGCGAGGACTGGAAAGCAGCGCTGGAAGCCGAACAGGATAGCGGCAGCAATGGAGAAGAGGCGAAAGAAGAAAGCAGCGAGGAAACGGAAGCTCCGAAGGAGCAAGCCGCAGCTGAAGCTGCTACAGCAGCCGAACCACAGAGTGACAGCGGGGATGATGGCAAGCGTATCAAAGCTTCTCCCCTCGCCCGCAGCATGGCGAAGGAAGCCAATCTCGAACTCTCTGCCATAAGCGGGACCGGCGACGGCGGCCGCATCGTCAAACGGGATGTAGAAGCGGCCATCGAGCAGCAGAAAGCTGCCCCACAACCCCAGCCGGCACCTGCGCCCGAAACACCGCAGCAACCAGCAGCCGAACCTGCCAAAGAAGAAGCACCGGCGGCTCAGGTACCTGAATTTTCGATCTCCGCTACCGGCGACAACTACGAGGAGGTGCCCGTCAGCCAGATGCGCAAAACCATCGCCCGCCGCCTGGGCGAAAGCAAGTTCTCCGCTCCCCACTTCTACCTCACCCTGGAAATCAACATGGACAACGCCATCAAAGTGCGCAAGCGCCTCAATGAGGTGGCACCTACCAAACTCTCCTTCAACGACCTGGTTATAAAAGCCTGCGCCGTGGCCCTGCGCCAGCACCCTAATGTCAACTCCAGCTGGCTGGGTGACAAAATCCGCTACAACAAGGATGTGAACATCGGTGTCGCGGTGGCTGTGGAGGAAGGTTTGCTCGTACCGGTCATCCGCTACGCTGACATGAAGTCGCTATCGCAAATCAATACCGAGGTCAAAACCCAGGCCGGCAAAGCCAAAAACCGCAAGCTGTCCACGGAAGAGATGGAGGGCAATACCTTCACCATTTCCAACCTGGGCATGTTTGGCATCGAGGAGTTCACCGCCATCATCAACCCGCCGGACAGCTGCATCCTCGCCGTGGGCGGCATCATCGAGAAGCCCATCGTCAAAGATGGAGCATTGGCCGTGGGCAATATGATGAAAGTGACGCTGTCCTGTGACCACCGCGTGGTGGACGGGGCGACCGGCGCGGCTTTCCTCAAAACGGTGAGAGAAATACTGGAAGACCCGATTCAAATCTTGGTGTAGGGGTTGCTTCAGACGGATAAAACGGAGGGCTGCAGCGGTGCTGCAGCCCTTTTGCTTTGGGGATCTTCTGCCCTCTATTTTTGTATTTTTTGAATATGCGGTACCTTGATCCAAAAAATGATCTTACCCTCAAAAAGGCATTTGGGCAGCATCCCCATTTGCTGCGCAGCTTTCTCAATGCCTTATTGCCGCTGGAAGAGGGGCAACAGATAGAGCATATCGAATACATTCCAGCCGAACTGGTCCCTGAAATTCCGCTTCTCAAAAATTCTATAGTAGACGTCCGCTGCACAGACAACCGGGGCAGGCAGTTCATAGTAGAAATGCAGATGCTCTGGACAG
>CAYNIT010000384.1:0-2802 GCA_964397205.1 uncultured Phaeodactylibacter sp.
TGTGAAATAGCAGGGAAAGATAACAGGCAAAAAGTTAGGACTACTAAAAATGTTAAAATACGCATGATTAATAATTTTAATTGTCGCCTACTCTATTTCAGCCTCCCGGCAGGGTTTTCAGCATTCCCTTTTTAATCATACTGTAAGTATTTGTTGATTAGTTCTTCAAATTTTAAATTTTTTTTGGCAAAGTCAAGGCTGATCTGCAAGCTTTAACATTTATAGTACGCCAACCCTAGATTTGTGATTGTTGCCCCCTCTTCCCCCCCCTGACGATAAATGTCAGGCTTACAGTCCAGGCCGTCAGCGTCTGGGGTCTATGGGCTTGCCATCCGAAAAAATAGCGGCGTCATATCTGCCTGCCAAACGAGCCGGCCGAGCTTACTTACCGGATGAGCACCCGCTGGGCAAGCCGGCAGGCAGGTTTTCACGAATCTCATGTTGTCAGGCTCTAAACCGGCTGCTTTATGACTTTAAGCCGTGTCGACACCAGCACTTGCTGCCGCTGTCTTGGTCGACACAACAATTATCTCTTGCTCTATCGCAATAACAGCCATAATCATTTTTCCTAAATTTACAGCATTGGCAGCCGGCTTCTCCGGTACAGCTCTGCCCAGCGATGCCTCTCTTCCCTAGCCGGTTGAGTTTCTGCCCCGCAATCGGGATGGCACCAATGAAATTCTTGCCCGCCCGCGTGGTGCCCTCGACATACAGCGTCGGCGTCTTGAGCGAATCCGATCCGTCTGCTAAATCATTGATATGATACCAGGTCATCTGCCTTTCTTCCCAGTGGGTGATCTGGGCAACATCAAGGTCAGCAAAAACATCGTTCGTCAAATCTGCCACCCATTTTGGCGCCTGCGCGCAGCCATCCACTGCCGTGAAACAGGAGATCACAACGAACGCGAAGCAAAGTAAATTTAAGTGCTTCATGGTGTGGATTTTTTGGAACATTAGCGCCTACTCTATTGCAGCCTCCTGGCAGGGTTTTCAGCATCCCCCTTTTAATCATACTGTAAGTATTTGTTGATTAGTTCTTCAAATTTTAAATTTTTTTTTGGCAAAGTCAAGGCTGATCTGCAAGCTTTAACACCTGGTGCGTAGGCAATGCAAAAAAAACGGCGAAAGGTGTCTTGTCAAAAGTTTTCGGGAGCCATGAGGGGCTACCGGTTGATTCAAGTTTTCTTACGGCAATGTGATGGACAATAACCCTGATTTACCGAGGGAAGTACTGAACGGCCTGTAATGGGCGAGTTATGGAGACAAAGGATACGTGACAAATTGTCCGAGGAGTTCTATCAGGATGGCTTAAAGCAATATCACAGCAGGCGGGTTTTGCTGCCTTGCTGCGTTAGACCCCGGCGAAATCAAGGGTCCCCTTTACGTTTTCTGCCTTGCCCGCTCCAATGCTTATTTTGCCGACTCTCCGACAACATTCGTAGGAAAAATGCCGCAAAAACGCTGCGAAAGGATTACATTGGCATTTCAACGACACTTGCAAACCATTTTAGATTCAAATACGACATTCATGCAAAATTTCAGATTGTTATTTTTCCTACTGTTGAGCCTAAGCGTCTCTACGCTCACGGCGCAGAAGGAGCTCGCAAAAGGCACGCTCACCTACGAAATCACCGACATCTCCAGCGATGACCCGGCGGTCAGCCAGCAAATGGAGATGATGAAAGGCTCTACGATGAGCATCTTCCTGACAGGCGGCCAGCAGCTGACCAGGATGAATATGATGAACGGCATGGTACAGCAGAAAATGATAATGGATGTGGAAACCGGCGACATGGAAATGTACATGGACGCTATGGGCCAGAAAATGAAGGTGAACGTCCCCTCTGCCGAGCAGGATAAGTCTGACGCGGAGGTTGATGTGGAATATTTCCCGGACGACCGCAAGCAGATCGCTGGCTATGATGCTTACAAGGCGGTCATCCGCTCCGAGGCGGAAGGCAAATCCGTAGAATTGACAGCTTACATCACCGAGGACCTGACCTTCAGCGGTGAGGTGCTCCGCAATACGCCGGGTGCCGATCAGCTCAAGGGGCTTCCTCTGGAGTACAGCATCTCTCAGCCCAAAGTAGCCATGACCTTCACGGCTACTGAAGTGAGCCTAGAGGTAGACGAGTCTGTTTTTGAATTCGACAAGTCGGGCTACAAGGAAATGTCTCCAGAGCAACTGGAGCAGATGGGCGGCGGCATGGGCTTCTAAACGGCTGCCGTATGCCGGTTTGCCTAAGGGCTCTCCGCTCTGAGCTTAGTTAAAGACATCAAAGACAGTGCTGCCCGTCGGAGTGCGGGCCAGCACTGTTTTTAGGTGGTGCCGACGGCTCCGGCGGGCTTACCCTACCCGCAAAACTGCCGGTTGCCTGTGTGCTGATTTTTCCTTAAATTGTGACGTAGGCGCAAGGCTCCGGGAGCCAATTTATCCCGGGCTGCTGCTCAAACGGTCGCTAATTTTTGATTATCAGCTTTTTATGCTTCCGAAACAGCTCGGTATTTTGCTGAAAAAAAGTTCTTTGACACCTTTGGCAGATGCAAAAAGCGGCAGTGCAGGCGAGGGCTACTGCACTGTGCACCAAGAGATTAAGGCAGAATACGGGGTTATCACGGCTTATCCAGCGAAAGTAGGATTGAAACCAATCACGTTGTCAGTGTGGTTGTGGCTAGGCATTTGGTTATCACGGCTTATCCAGCGAAAGTAGGATTGAAACCCCCTTACTATTCAGGATGATGTACCAGTTGAGCTCGTTATCACGGCTTATCCAGCGAAAGTAGGATTGAAACCGGCAAAGG
>CAYNIT010000385.1:0-2774 GCA_964397205.1 uncultured Phaeodactylibacter sp.
GGAGGTGACATAGGGCTCGGTAATCAGCACCGTTTTGACGCCGCTTTCGCGAAAGTCTTCGATCATGCCTTCTGGGTCGGGAAAACGCTCTTCATCCCAGTCCAAATCGCCCATAGTGCCGGGCTCGCCGAACCAGTAGAGGTCGAGCACCAGCGCATCGAGCGGAAACCCTTGCTGCTGTAAATCCTCCACAATTTGGCGGGCTTCGGCTTCCGTTTGGTAGCCGAAGCGGGACTGTATGTAGCCCAATGCCCAGCGGGGCGGTAGCGGGGCTTTGCCGCTCAGCACGGTGTAATCGTCCAGTATATCGGCGGGCTCCGTCGCGGCGATCAGGTAGTAGGCAAAATCATCTCGCTCAGCATCCGCTCGGAGCTGCCCCGGCACCTGCCCCGAGCTTATCGTAAAGGGGTAGGTATGGTCAAAGTACAAGCCGTAGCCCTGCGTGGACAGCAAGAAGGGGATGCTGGTATTCAGTACCGGTGCCGACTCGCCGTAGCCGTACTGAGCTTGGTTGTACATTCTCAATTCTGATCCGTATAAGTCAGGGCCCAGCGTGCGGGAACCACTGCCGTGCAGCGCAGCCTCGGCCGTCGGTTGCAACTGCAGCCAGAGCTTCTGATCTCCTGCCGGATAAGCGCCGTGGAGATCGTGCAGCAAGGTATCGCCCTGGTGGAGGTAGGTGAATTGCAGCGGAGTTTTGCGAATCCATACCTCCATGCTGGAAGTCTGGTAGTGAAAATAGTCCTCCATTTCTTCTACTTGCCCTTCGGAGGAGAGGGGGAGCACTACCACGCCGGTAGGCTCGGGTGCCGTCGCCGTATCCGGCCGGTAAGCGGCTCGGATGATGTTGTCCTGGTGGGCTTGCAGCTGGTATTCGCCATTTTCCGTGTAAAGCGTCAGCCGGCTGCCCTCGATGCGGTGCCCTTCTACATTCGATACAGCCTCGGGTTGGAGGAGTGGGTAAAAAATATCGCCGCCATTCGCCGTTCTTCCGACGACCGTGCCGTCCGCATTGCGGAAAACGAAAGCCAGCTGCAGCACCTCGGTGCCAGGGGGAAGCTCGTAGTAGGAGGAGATGTGAAAGCGGATGCGGTGCAGGTCATTGCCCAGGGCTTCCATGCGTACCTCCGGGCTGTTGGCACCCCAATCTGTTTTGACAAATTTCCAGTCGCTGGGGGCGTTGCTCTCGCTGGTCAGTACGCCGGTATGGACATAAACAGGGCTGATGCCCTGCAGCGCGCCATTGCCCTGCGTTGCATCATAGGTGATGGTAACCGTGTCTTCCAGCATGGGCTGGGCAGGTTGCACACTGAGCTGGGCATGGCTTATGTTGGTAAACAGACAGGCTGATAGGAGTGTCAGAAAGTGCCGAATCATAGACAATCAAAATAGTAGGTGAAAGACTGGGAATATAAGCATATTTTTTACTTTTGAACCGAAACCTAACCCATTGCCATTATGCCCGGCCAATTGAACTTCAACTGCCCGTCCCTGCGTACACGGTGCTTTCGTTTAGAACCCTTCGCCGAGCGCTACACCACCGATGTTTTGGAGCTGCGCGCCGATGAGGAGATGAGCCGCTACCTCGATCGCCCTCTGGTGCAGCGGCCGGAAGAGGCGCTGTCGTTCGTCCGTGAAATACTCAGCTATTCTTGATTTAATTTTATTGCTATTCCAAAATTGGAATAGCAAGTGGCCTGCGCAGGGCGATGAAGCGATAAATTGTGGGCAACCTTTGCTGTTGTTGCAATAGTGCTGCGTCCCATCGCTTGACAATGCCGTGAACCACCTGTTAAAAGGTAAGAACTTCGCTCCAAAAACGCTAATTTGCTTCAGCCATATTATGTCTTTTGCTAAATCAAGAATAGCTGGTTTCGGCTGCTTTCTCTTTTACTCATTTAGAAATTTATGGCTAAATTGTACCGATAAAATCACACAAAAGACTAATAAGCCGCCCCAGAATGGTCCTAGCCAGGATAAAAGCTAAGGGCGCAAAACGAATACAATGAAGCGCCTAAATACTCTTTTGCTATCCTTCTTGTTGCCTTTTAGCTTGCTAGCACAGGTTTCCACTCAAGACATACGCGGTACCATAACCGACAAAGCCACCCAGCAGCCGTTGGTAGGCGCTACGGTGCAGGTCCGTTCTGTTGATCCGCCAAAGGGCGTCACCACAGACATCAATGGCGAATTCCTCATCGAGGGCGTACCAGTGGGCCGCCACCGCATCGAAGTGAGCTACATTGGCTACGAGCCATACGTCGTGGAAGATGCTATTCTTAATTCTGCCCGCGAGCTGGTACTTGACGTTGCCCTTCCAGAAGAAAGTGTGATGATGAACGAGGTGGTGGTTAGGGCCCGCAGCCATGGTAACGAGCCCCTCAATGAGTTGGCTATCGTCAGTACCCGGTCTTTCTCGGCCGAGGAGACCCAGCGCTACGCGGCTAGCGCCAATGACCCTATGCGTATGGCGCGCGGATTTCCGGGCGTGCAGGGCAGCCGGGATCAGCGTAACGACCTCATCATACGGGGCAATGCAGGCTTTGGGTTGCTGTGGCGGGTTGAGGGTATCGACATCCCCAACCCCAACCACTACGCGCGGCGCGGCTCTTCCGGAGGTGGCATCTCCATCTTCAGCGTAAGCATGCTCAGCAATTCTGATTTTTCCACGGGTGCCTTTCCAGCTATGTATGGCAACGCGCTCTCTGGTGCCTTTGACATTCAGTTTCGCTCCGGCAATAAGCGTAAGCCGCAGTACACCTTCCGGGCGGGCA
>CAYNIT010000386.1:0-2770 GCA_964397205.1 uncultured Phaeodactylibacter sp.
GCCCGGGTACCTTCCGCAATCCGGAGAAGGGGCTGGATATTTTCAATTCCTATTTATCGCAAATGGGGCTGGGCAGCAAACTAGGTATCGACCTGCCGCGGGAAAAAGGCGGGTTTTATCCTACTTCCCAGTTTTACACCGATTACTTCAATCGCCAACAGGAAGGGCAGCGTTGGAACTCCGTGTGGATACGCTCCCTGGGCATCGGGCAGGGCGAACTGCTGATGACCAACCTGCAGCTGGCCAATCTGGCGGCCATCATCGCCAACCGGGGCACCTACCGCATCCCCCACCTCGTCAAAGCATTCAAAGGCGACAAAGCCATTCCCATACCTAAAAAATACCGGGAAGTGCGAAAGGTAGACATTGACAAGAAACACTTCGATTTGGTAGCCAATGGTATGGAAAAAGTAGTGGAAGCGGGAACGGCACGCATGTCGAGAATCCCCGGCATTTCCTTCTGTGGCAAAACGGGCACCGCGGAAAACCCGCATGGCAAAGACCACTCTATCTTCTTCGCCTTTGCCCCTAAGGAAGACCCCAAAATTGCCATCGCCGTGTACGTGGAAAATGCCGGCTACGGCAGCACCTTCGCCGCCCCTATTGCCAGCCTGGTAACAGAAAAGTTTTTGAATGATACCATTAGCAATAGCCGGAAATGGCTGGAAGCCCGTATGATGAACGCTGACCTTATGGAAAAAGAGGAAGACCTGCCCTAAAGCTGAAACAAATGATCATCGCTGCCATCGCTGCTATCGACAAGAATCGCGTCATTGGAAAAGCGGGGGAAATTCCCTGGTATCTCCCGGCGGATTTAAAATACTTCAAGCGGCAGACCCTGAACCACCACATCATTATGGGACGGAAGTCCTTTCAATCCATCGGCCGGCCGCTCCCCAAGCGCACCAACATCGTCCTAACACGAGACCCCTTTTTCGCCGCTTCCAACTGCCTCATTGCCAGATCACTGGACGAAGCCCTGCAGCTGGCGAGGGAAGATGGAGAGGAAGAGGCATTCATCATCGGCGGAGGGGAAATCTACCGGCAGGCACTTCCCCTGCTCGACCGGCTGTACCTGACAGAAGTTGAAACCGAGGTAGAGGGCGGAGATGCTTTTTTCCCGCTGATTCAGCCGGAAAACTGGGAGGTAATTTCCAGCGAGCGCCATGAACCGGATGAGAAAAACGAGCACGCCTACACCTTCAAATTGCTCGAGCGGCGCCGTAAATAAACCAACTATACAAAACTTAGATGCCGGACTAAGCCTTTTTATTGTAAAGGAGCCCTTTCTATCAGCTCCCTATTACTGCTACTGACACTAAAAACACACATTTTATGCTCCAACGCAAATTCGACAAAATCGTAAAGGGTATCTTCCCGAATGCCCTCGATGCCAAAGACACTTCTGTCAAGTACATGGGAAAGATGCAAAGCGACTACGGCCTCGATGTCTCCAAAGTACTCATGGCTACTTCCCTCTGCTCGGACGACATCAACGTGCCGTCCACTACCTTCTTCAACGTCCTCTTCGGCCCTTTCATCATGGGGGGCTTGGGTGGATTGCCCTTCGCGGGCAAAACGGGCATGACGGCTTTTGCCCACCATATTCCTGATGATGGCTCTGCATTCATCTTTTATGGCCCGCACATCGGCGTGACACTGGAGGGCGAAGTCGGCCGTATGTACCGCCCACGCCAGGACCATCCTGGTAATTCCTGCGGCGCGCTCATGCTGGCCCTCGACCGTTTCAAATCAGACGACAACTATCAGCCTACTATTGCGGATGACGACTACCAGCAAATGAAGTTGGAAGAATCCTTACTCCCTCACCGGGCGGATGTGTTAGCTGCGGACCAGCCAGAGGTCGCCATTACAGAAGCCACCTTCAAGATCATCGACCGGCAAATTCACGACTACCTCAAAGCGACAAAAGACGAGTTTGAGGTCGACCATGTGGCGCTGCTGGGCGGTATTATCATCAATACCGACTACGGCCTGGATGATTACTTCGCGGTGCGTAATTTTGAGGTGGTGGATTTGAAGGCGCTGTAAACTAAGCACGCAGCTTTAGGAAGCGAGTTTGGTCCTGGCTCAGTCTTACCTTTCAGGAACCAAACTTGCTGTGTAGAAGTTATATTATAGTGTACTAACCCTTTTATTATGGAAGAACAAAACAATATCAGCTGGGAAGATATCAAAGCTTTGTTCGCAGAGACGGATCGCAAGTTCAAAGAAACCGACCGCAGGTTCCAAGAGACAGACCGTAAGTTCCAAGAGACCGATCTGCAGTTTAAGGAAACAGACCGCAAACTAGACAAGCGCTTCAACGAGCTTTACGGGCTATTCTCCTCACAGTAGGGGCGTTTGGTAGAAAGCTTGATAGAAGGCGACTTAGTGCGCATACTACGGGAGCGCGGTATTGAGGTAGAACAGACGGCCCGCCGGGTCAAAGGCAGCCACAAGGGGCAAAACTATGAATTTGACATCATCGCGCGTAATGGTGCCGAGATGGTGGCCGTAGAGGTAAAAACCATGCTCAAACCTAAGCACATCCAGAAGTTTCTAGACAAAATGGATTCCTTCAAAACTTGGGTAGAAGAATACGCCCCCCATACCGTCTACGGTGCCGTGGCGTTCCTGCAAGCGGACGCCGGGGCGGAGCAGATGGCCGAAAGCAAAGGGCTGTTTGTCATCCGTGCCACGGAGGACTCGGCTGCGGTTGTGAATCAAGCGGATTTTGTGCCGCGTGCGTTTTGAGGAACTCCAAGCC
>CAYNIT010000387.1:0-2766 GCA_964397205.1 uncultured Phaeodactylibacter sp.
CCCTTTGGTGTGCCCCCCCCCCAGGAAAAAAAACTTACCAACCCCAAAAAACCCGCGGTAACGCCCCCCCGGCCTTTTTTTAAATCCCCCGCCGATGGCATCCCCGCCAATCTGTACACTGCTTAATTCGCTTACGTATTTCACATCACCACCAATGGAACCACTCGCCACGGCGCCATCGAAGCTAGCATCGATCGACGCTCTCATTTCTTGGTACGAATCGGTGGATTGAATAAGCAGGTAAAAGACGCGGCCATAGGTTACGCTTGATACGTAGGCAGCCGGGTTGCCGGGCTGCACATAATTACTCAGTTGATCAGCCGTCACCCCTTCCCCAAAAAACTCGGAAGGGTCAGTCGGTGCTTCAAATGCGATGGTATAGTAGCTCTGTGTTAACCGGACAAGGTACCGGTTGTAGCTTACATCCTCATTGTAGCTGAATGACCCCTGCACATCCGTCGTGAGGTTGCTGTACTCCGCCCGCAGGGCGACGCCCAGTTGCTGACGGGAGGTAATGCGCTCCATGGAATAAGTGGTTCGCGCCGGCAGGTCGCCCGGATTATCGGCAATGATCTCGTTCATGGCATCATACACATTGCCGAGCCCAACCACATCCAATTCTCGACTGGCAGAAGAGGCACCGTTTACCAATGTGATCACCACGGTTCCAGGGCCACGCTCTACCGGTATGCTGCTGGGCGTTGCGTTATTTAGCGTATTACCCTGCAGCAGGTTGCCGGGGAAGATGACTTGTGTATTGGGGTCAAACTGCGGATAGTCGCTATAGCTTTCCGTAAGGCTCACCGTTTTGCGGGTGCAAAAGTACAGCTCGCCCCCCGAGGTTTCTTCAAACTCTTCGGGCTCGGATTCACTGTAGCTGTCGTCTACCGGCTCGAAATCGCCGGCTTCCTCGATAACATTCCCGAGGGTGGCGGCGCTCCCCATGTCTTTTTCGCAAGAGGTCAGGAGTAAAGTGAACAAGGCTAATACAGACAATAGAACGGTTGACAGGAGACTTTTTTCCATGATAATCGAATTTTAGGTGTAATTTGCTTTGGCATTTTGGCTATTCAAAATTAGGCATAAATAATCGTATCCTATAGTCTGACAACCCGAAACTTGTGAATGCTGACTTGACAGGCCATAATACGGATACCGACGATGGCTTTTCGACTAACGGCTCACCTAAAGCTTCTGAGACAGATTGAAATGATTTTTGACCAGCCAACGGCAACGGATGGAAAGAGCAACTGATCATCAAGATTGAGCTCTGCGAGTACACTTTCAAGCAACAAGCGGAAACGTTGGTGGTACACGTGCTTTGCGCCTGTTAGCCGCCTTAATCTACAGTTAATATTTTAGCAGTATATTTACCCATTAAAACACCACTCCAATGGCCAGACTCGCCAAACACAAAGTACACGCGGCCCTCGACAAAGCAGCCGCCAACATACTCAGCGCCGCCGGCGACGACCCCATCGTGAGCCGTAAGGATATCCGTCAAAAGCTGATGGAGCTAGAGGGCGTAGAACAGCAGCTCACCGATGTCTTCTACCGCTTCATGGACCACCGGGACTACAAGCCGGGTGCTAGGATCACCAAGAAGGACATTGACGAGACCTTGGCTTACGCCAAAGAGAAGCTGATCGATATTTACGACAAAAACAACAATGGGTTGTCCGCCGCTGAGATTGCGGAAATGTCCCTGACGGCCCGCCTGGCGGTCCGCTACGCTAAATTGCAGGATCAGCTAGCCGCGGAAGCCCCTACCGCTGACAACCTCTACGAAAGCCTCGCCGAACTAGGGGAAGGCTTATACTTCCCCGCTTGGGCCAACGAAGCAGAAGCCTACCTCTCCCCCTTCCGCCAAGACGCCAAGCTGCAAGAGCTGACGGAGGAAAGCTTCAGTTCTGCATTAGGGTTAGACTACGCTGACCCAACCGAAGCCATTGAGCTTTGGCATCAGGGCCGCGCAGCATACGACTGGGTGTTTGAACTGTACGAGCATTACGATCAATTGGCCGCCCTAGAGTCGTTTAAAACCCTGCATAAGTTCATGGAAAAACACCTCACCCACATCACGCATATCGTTGTCGGCCTCGACGGCTCGCACCCCGATTCGGAATACCCTGTTTATTTTGTAGGTTTATCGGCAGAAGGTGATATTCTGGGTTTCAAAACCAGTACTGTCTGGACGTGATTGCAGAAGCCTTTTTCTTTTATAGTCCAACAACTTAAGATTTGTGAAATCCCGCCTGCCTTACCGGCAAGGTGGGCAGGTATGGCGCAGCTATTTTCTTTAGCTCGCATCCTGCCTGCCAGCTAGCTGGCGAGCAGGCAGGGGCAAAAAACACAAGCGATGCCGAGCCGATAGCTATCGGCTCGGCGAGGCTTTTTAACGCAGCGAGATGAAAAAAAACGCCAGCCTAACCGGCAAGGTGGGCAGGCCAGCCGGCCATGCTGGCACAGTAGGCGGGGAGCAAGTTATTAATCTCAGACGCTGACGACCTGGACTGTAAGCCTGACATTTATCGTCAGGTCTTTGACCCTGACATTTATCGTCAGGGGAAGGGCCAGAAATCACAAATTTTGGGTTGGCGGACTATAATACCATATACGATTTAGCCAACCACCATCAAATAGTGCGGGGCATCATGGGCGTGCACACCAAGCAATTCTTTGGCGAAGGCAAATATTACGAGCTGCAGACGCTGAAAGACAATATCGCATTGCTTGATTAGGAGACTTTAAAAAAGATCGGCGAAG
>CAYNIT010000388.1:0-2765 GCA_964397205.1 uncultured Phaeodactylibacter sp.
GTTTTACTACTTTAGAAGGCAAGTAGTAAGACCTAACCCATTACAAATGCCCAATGCCTCAAATTGGTATGCTTGTGCCCTGACTGGCCGCACGGAAACTTCGCCCTTTGCAGCGGGCTTCCTCCTGCAACGCTTCGTAGTAATATCCCTACTTTGCTTGGTATCTCTTTCGTTGGCGGCGCAGCCGTTGTCCGAATACCGGGATGGTCTTGTTCTCCCCTTTTCGGCGGGCGACGCTTTTTACCCGGAATTTCAGGATCAGCTGGGGTACCTGTGGGGGAAAGACGAGCATGGCCGGGTTGTGCGCTACGATGGGTACGAACTGGAACAATTCGAAGCAGCCCCTTTTGATACAGTAGGGTTGCAATGCAATGGACAGACTTTTCTTACGGAAGATACCGGCGGCAACGTATGGATTGCTACCGGTAGCTGCGGGCTAGACTGTTATAACCCTAAGGCCGGCAAAGTCGAACGGCTGCACGATGCCTTTCACGAAGCCCGGGAAGTACCCGCTCAGTTCTACTGGGGCATATACGAAGACAGTCGGAAGGACATCTGGATACGCGCGCAGCGGCAGCTATATAAGTACACACCTTCTACTCAGGATTTCGCGAAGGTCAGTGCATACTGGCACCTTTCGGGTATCATGGAGGACCACAAGGGGAACATCTGGGCACTTGACCCTCTCCTCAAAAAGAAACTGTATAAGGTGGGCTATCCGCCAGGCGATACGCTTGAAGCGGTCCATTTTCCCTACATTGGGAATGTCCGTGAGCTCACGCAATTTCCGGTGGTTCCTGTGGTGGCTACTCCTGATCGGAAGACCTTCCTAATCACTTTTGGCGGTCATCTCTATTGCTTTGAAGTCCCAAACCGGAAAGCCGCGCCGGTGACGGCAGGCTTACGGCAAGACGAACGGGTGTACACGGTTTACAACGATGGCATTACCCTAGTTGGTACTAGCCGCAACCGCATATTAGAGTACGATGCCCGTGCTGACAAACTTAAGCCATTCTTGGACTTGCCCAAGCTTACTGATCAAGAAGATCCGGTACGGCAACTGTTCCGAACCAGAGACGGTCTGCTTTGGGTAGTAACGGACCGGCGGACATTTAGAATATTGCCGCGCCGCCTGCCTTTTCGCAAGGTGCCGTTTCCCGATGACATTTGGCCGTTGACTTTTGCTGGCACAAGTGAGCCTCTCGTTTCTTTTGATGGAACCGTTTATTTTCACACTCAAAACGGCTTGCAGCCTGTTTTGAAGCAAGAACAAGAGCCTATCGGTATGGTCCTGAAAGACGAGGACTTTGTGGTCTCTCCTATGCGTGAGGGCGGTTGGGAGCCTTCGGTAGAGTATGTAAAAGCCAGATCTGGCTTTAAGTTTATGGAGTCTACAGACCGCCAAAAACTCTGGCTAGCAATCTACCAATATCCGTTCGAGATTAAATGGTATGGCTACGATAAGTCAGGCGCGCGGGTGTACGAATACGCCTGCAAAGGATGGGATACCTGTTTTAACGATCATCTGATCGATATGGATATGGCCCAAGACGGGCGTATTTGGCTGGCCGGATGGGCGGGCGTCAGTTGTTTCGATCCGGAAGAAAAAGCGTTTCATAACCTACGGGTCAAGGACGGATTGCCGGAGCGTAATGCGATTTCTATTCTGTGCAGTAGCGACGGGAGCATTTGGGTGGGGTTCAATGCTGCGGGCTTAGTCCGTTATGAGCCCGAATCGGACTGTTTCGATTACTATCGGCACGATGAGGAGGTAGTTGGGAGCCTGAGTTCTGATTACCGGGTACAAGACCTACTTGAAGACCAGTCGGGGAATATCTGGATTTCGACTAATAATGGCCTGAACCGGTTTAATCCGGCAACCAATACTTTTGAACTTTACCATGAAGCAGAGGGGTTGCCTTCTGCACAGATAGGGACGTTAAAGGAAGATCTTAGCGGGGGGCTGTGGATCAGTACGCAGCATAGCCTCAGCTACTTCGACCGGCATCAAAATACTTTTTACAACTACGGAAAAGGCGATGGGTTGTCAGGTGTCAATTTCGACAGTTCACCGCCCCTGAGAGACGAAATGGGGAGGTTGTTTTTCCCGTTGGAGGATGGTGTGACCTACTTTCATCCCGACAGCATAGCCGATGCGAGGATGCCAAAGCTCCGCCTTCGTGATTTTCATCTGGCGAATGTGCCGGTGAAGCCTCGCGATTCCACGGGGGTGCTGTCTAAACCGATCGGATTTACCGAGCATATCACCCTGCAACCTCGGCAGAATGTATTCACTATCGGCTACGCCGCGTTGGAGTACCTAGCACCACAAGACATCAAGTACGCTTTTCAATTGGAAGGCTTTGATATGGACTGGCGCAGGGCCGGCAACGCCCGGGAAGCTACCTACACCAACCTTTCGCCCGGCGACTACCGCTTCAAAGTCAAGTGCTGGAACCGGCACGGGCTGGAAGGCGAGCCCATTTTTCTTGATATCACCGTTTTGCCCCCTTGGTACCGCACCGGTTGGGCGTATTTGCTGTGGGGGCTGCTATTGCTGACGTTGTTGTACGCCATTTACAAGTTCCAGCTCAACCGGCGGCTGGCACAGGCCAAGGTGGAACAGGAGCGGGAAATCAATACCCTGCGCAGCCGGCTGTACACCAACATCACCCACGAGTTCCGCACCCCGCTCTCCGTTATCCTGGGCATGGTCAACCAAATCAACCGCGACCCGCAGGGCTGGCTGGGGGAGGGTTTGTCTA
>CAYNIT010000389.1:0-2721 GCA_964397205.1 uncultured Phaeodactylibacter sp.
AAGGTGATGGTCCCGGTGAAGCTGTTGTTGCCCTTCAGCTGTTCCCCACCCGACAATTCCGGCTGCCCTTTGGCCCAAACAAACACTTAAAGCAGTATACTTGCGTTATCGAATTGGAATAACCTTTGACTATGCAAAAGACGCTACTCCTTTTCCTCAGCCTGTGCCTGAGCGGGGCGCTGGCCGCACAAAAGTACAGCAACGAATTCCTCTCTATCGGCGTAGGCGCCCGGGCACAGGGCATGGGCACGGCCGTCATCGCCAGCGTCAACGACGTGACCGCTGGTGTGTGGAACCCTGCGGGCCTGGCGCATTTGCAGCCAGAGGACGGCCTGCAGCTGGGCGCTATGCACGCCGAATGGTTCGGCGGCGTATCCAAATTTGACTATCTGGCCATGACGCCCTCCCTGAGCAATGGCGCGCGGCTGGGCATCTCCCTCATCCGCTTCGGCATTGACGATATCCCCAACACCCTGACCCTCTACAACAGCGACGGGACAGTCAATTTTGATAATGTCACCGAGTTCTCGGCGGCAGACTACGCGCTGCTGCTGAGCTACGCCAAACCCTTCAAAGTCAAGAAAGGCAAGCTATTCGGGGGCGGCAATGTAAAGGTCATCCACCGGCGCATCGGCCCCTTCGCCCAATCCTGGGGCTTTGGGCTGGATGCTGGCCTGCAGTACCAGCGCGAAGCCTGGAGCTTCGGCCTGCTCGCTGAGGACATCACCACTACCTTCAATGCTTGGTCCTTCGACTTCACCCAGCAGGAAAAGGAGATACTCGAACTGACCAACAACGAAGTGCCCATCAACAGCGTGGAGATCACCCGCCCGCAGCTTATCCTGGGAGTAGCCCGGCGATTTGATTTGGGGAATATTGGGCTGAGCCCGGAAGCTAACTTCATTTTCACTACCGATGGCCAGCGCAACACCTTGGTATCGGCTGACCCGATCAGCATGGACCTGGCAGTTGGCCTGGAGGCTGCTTACAAAGACTTCTTGTTCGCCCGGGCTGGGGTAAGCCAATTTCAGGAGGTCAGCAATTTCGACGGCGGCACCGACATGCGGGTGCGGCCCAGCATTGGCCTGGGCTTTCGGGTTTCTAGTCTTATGATCGATTATGCGTATACGGATCTAGGCAGCGATGAGAGCACCTTTTCCCACGTCATTTCCCTGCAGCTGGCACTGAAGCCTAAATCCGAGGATTAGACAACAGACCCGAAATTTTACAATATAATTTTGCCTTACTCCCGCAAACCCCTTTTATTTGTAATTGTCAGGTAGCTGCAACGCCACGCAGACCGCTTGCTAAGAGCACTGAATAGCATCTCTTGTGCGGCTCGTGTATTCCTTGCCGGAATTTACCTGCAAACCGCGCAGGCATCTAAAGTTTTGACTCTACAATCCAACAATATTAGGGTTTGACTTGGTGTGACTAGGGCGGGCCTCAACTCCGATAACTTTCGGAGTTCGCCACGGCGACAAGGGGATTACCGAACCATACCAGCTGCTCTATCCATGTCTTATCGAGGGTCCAAAAACGTCCCGATGCTTGTGCGGTTTATTTCTTCTCTGGCGCATTGCCATTGGCTTCTCTCGCCGCCAAGCCCAGTTCCTTCCCTTTTTTCAGCATGAATGCGTAGGCTTCCTCGTAGTTGTTGCCCACTTCGCCGTCCAAGATGGCTTCTCGTATGGCATTCTTAATGATCCCTACCTCCCGGGAAGGGGCAATGCCGAAGGTATCCATGATGACTTCTCCGGAGATGGGCGGCTGCCAGTTGCGCAGATGGTCTTTTTCTTCCACTTCCTGCAAGCGCTCCCGCACCAATTCGTAGTTTTCCAGGTACCGTTTGACTTTCTTAGGGTTTTTGGAGGTGATGTCAGCCTCGCACAGCAGCATGAGGTCGTCGATGTCGTCTCCTGCCTCAAACAACAGCCGGCGGATGGCAGAGTCGGTGATGTTCTCTTTGGTGAGGCTGATGGGGCGCAGGTGGAGGCGCACCAATTTTTGCACGTACTTCATCTTGTGGTTCAGCGGCAGGCGCAGTTTTTTGAAAATACGCGGCACCATGCTGGCCCCGAGGGCCTCATGCCCGTGGAAGGTCCAGCCATGCTGCGGGTGGAAACGCTTGGTTGGCGGCTTGGCGATGTCGTGCAGTATGGCAGACCAGCGCAGCCACAAATCGTCGGTTTTGCGGCTCAGATTATCCAGTACCTGCAGCGTATGGTAGAAGTTGTCTTTATGGGCCCTGCCGTTGCGCACCTCCACGCCCTGCAGCGCTGCCATTTCCGGAAAGAATTTGTGCAATAAGCCGGTATCAAACAAGAGTTTAAAGCCCAGAGAGGGCTTATCTGCCAGTATGATTTTGTTCAGTTCGGTAGCGATGCGCTCCCGAGAAACGATATTGATCCGGTTGCGGTGCTCCTGTATAGCAGCCAGGGTCTCCGGCTCAATGATAAAGCCCAATTGGGTAGCAAAGCGGATGGCCCGCATCATGCGCAGGGGGTCATCGGAAAAAGTCTTGCCAGGCTCCAGAGGCGTCTTGATGGTTTTGCTCTCCAGGTGCTCCAGCCCATTGAAAGGGTCGATGATACTGCCGTAGTCGGATTCGTTCAGGCTGACGGCCAGAGCGTTGATGGTGAAGTCCCGGCGGTTTTGGTCTTCTTCCAGGGAGCCTTCCTCTACCACCGGTTTGCGAGAGTCAGAACGGTAGGACTCCTT
>CAYNIT010000390.1:0-2702 GCA_964397205.1 uncultured Phaeodactylibacter sp.
CAGCGGCCGCTGATGTCCATGATGGGGTCTTTGCGTAGGGTAGTAAAGCGGTGGTTTTGCCCGTGCTTGGCCAAGAAAGGGATAGCGTAGGGCTCGCCGCGGTTTTCGACGATCCACTCGCCCTCCAGGATATCTTCTTCGTAGATGGCCTTGATGTAGGAGTCGTATACCGGGAACTCAATTACTACGGTATCTTTAGCTGTAGCCCGGTCGAGGCCGATGGTGATATCGTCCACGATGATGCGTTCTTCCGCATTGATGATTTCGATGTGGAAGCTGTCGGGCGTATCGTACACCACTTCCATATTGAAGGGCAGTTCTCCCTGCGTCACTTCTTCGAAATCCATGTCCATTTTCTCCGGCAGGGGCTCTCCCTTTGGGTTGGGCGTTACCAGATTGGGCTCTAGCTCCAGGATAGCGCGCCAGGGGCCGGGAGGCAGTGCCGGGAATCGGTTGTCCACTACGATACAGGCTGATTGCTGCAGCAGCAAGGCAAGCAGGGCTATGCCAATAATTTGCCGAAAGGCTTTATACATAGAAAATAGGTTTACCAGCTTTATACATATACCGTTTTAAAACAAAAAAGATACATTCACAGATCACAAATTAGGATTTTGATCCTGTGAATGGCTCTTCTTTCTGTGTGATTGTTCAGACTTCTACCGCTTCCGGCTTTTTAAATTCCAGCTCGTCCTCCGTCCGGGCAATTAGAGTGGAGACGGTAGCGTCGCCGGTCACATTGACCACGGTGCGGCACATGTCCAGGATCCGGTCTACTGGAAAGACGATGGCGATCCAGGCGGGGTTGAGGCCGACCGATTGCAACACCACGATCATCATCACCAAGCCAGCGCTGGGCACTGCTGCCGAACCAATGGAAGCCAGCGTAGCCGTAAGCACGATGGTCAACTGCTGCCCCAGCGTCAGGTCAATCAAGTGCAGCTGCGCCAAGAACACCACAGCAATTGCTTGGTAGAGGCTCGTGCCGTCCATATTCACCGTAGCGCCGATGGGCAGCACGAAGTTGGTCACGTTTTGAGAAACGCCGATGTTGTCGCGCACACATTCCATGGTAACGGGCAAGGTAGCGGCGCTAGAACTGGTGGAAAAAGCCAGGAACTGCGCCGGGCTGATGCGCCGGAAAAAGTCGCCGTAGCCCAAACCGCGCACTACCAGAGTGATGAGCAAAGGGTAAAAGGCGAAAATCATGAAGAAAAGCCCTAATGCGACGACGACGGAGTAACTGAGCAGCCCTTTGAATATTTCGATGACTTCCGCGGGCGTGCTGGCCATTTTGGAAATGACTCCTGCCATCAGTGCAAAGACGAAGAAGGGCGCTGCTTCCATGACCACTTCCACCATTTTCAGGAATACCTCGTTGGTGCCGTTGACGAAGTCGATGACAGGTTTCGATTTCTCCTCCGGGATAAGCAGCAGCATGATGCCGAAGAAGATGCCAAAGAAGATGACCTGCAGCATCCGCCCGCTGTCGGTCAGCGCTGCGAATATATTGTCGGGCACAAAATCCACCAGAAACTGCAGCGGGCCGGCATCTCTGAATTCTTCCGCCGCTGCAATGCGTTCCTCCACGTCTTCATTGCTCATTTCCGACTGCATGGCGGCGCGGGCGTCTTCCACTAGATCTTGGTATTCCGGCTTAGTCAAGTAGCTCTGTTCGTCGAGCACCCTGCCGCCGGGTGTGTTTTCTGCCCAGAGTTCGTACTTTAGGCGGTTCCGGACGCGCTGTTGCTGGTCGACGTAATCGCCGGGCTGGAATAAGTTGACAAAGACCAGCCCTACCGTAATGGCCGTTACGGTAGTGATGACGTAGGCCAGCAGGGTTTTAGCGCCCATGCGCCCTAGCTTGGAGGGGTCGGGCAGGCCCGAAACGCCCCCGATGATGGAAAAAAGGACGAGGGGTACGGCGATGAACTTCAGCAAGCGGATGAAGATGGTGCCGAAAGGGTCAATCCAGTTCTGTGTAAACGCATTCCACCCCATTGCGCTGGACACCAGAGAATAGATGATGCCAAGGATCAGCCCAATGATGATTTTCCAGTGGAGCGGTAGGTTTCTGATCATATCGTGTGAGGCCTTTTTGCGCGCTCGGGCGCGGGATTTCTTGCAGCCTCCAAAATAGATAAATTCTAATAAGCTGTGTAAAAAAATGGCTAAGTTTGCCCCCTATGGAATCAAAGAACGACTTATTGCTCCGAGCGGCGAGGGGCGAGGAAGTAGAGCGCCCTCCGGTATGGCTGATGCGGCAGGCCGGGCGTATACTGCCGCAGTACCGTGCCATCCGCAGCCGGCTCTCTGGTTTTAAAGAATTGGTAGCAACCCCTGACTTGGCCGCTGAGGTGACCATACAGCCGGTGGATGAGCTAGGGGTGGATGCCGCCATCCTGTTTTCTGACATTCTCGTGATACCGGAAGCCATGGGCCTGCCCTACGAGATGGTTGAAAAGCAGGGCCCGCGCTTTCCGGAAATAGTGCGCTCGGCTGCGGATATCGAACGCTTGCGCTCGGGAGAGGATGCAGCGGCCCATTTGTCATACGTATACGATGCTGTACGGGAGACGCGCCGGCGGCTGCAGGGCCGTGTGCCGCTCATCGGTTTCGCTGGAGCGCCCTGGACGCTACTGGCGTATATGGTGAGATCGGAAGAGCGTCGTGTAGGGAAAGAGTGTAGATCTCGGTGGTCG
>CAYNIT010000391.1:0-2701 GCA_964397205.1 uncultured Phaeodactylibacter sp.
AGGGGGAGTTCCACCCCCGCAGAGCCCCCAACAAAACTAGAATGGCATTATCCTAATAAAACCGCCCCACCAATCGGCAGGAGGCACAACCAAGCCTCCCCCTCTTCCCAAGAGGGGGACCAAGGGGGAGTTCCCCCCAGCACTGCTCGCGCCCTCACTCTAGCGCAGAAGCATAGCACAGGTGCCTTCAGGGAGCTAGGGGCAGGAAAAGAAAAAAAACACAAAAAACCTTTGCCCTTAACATTGTAATTTATAAATTAGCCACTTATACATTCAACACCTGATTCCCAAACCCCATAACCCCTTTCGACGCTATGCAGCTCAAATTTCTCTTTTACATCTTCACCACCTCCTTGCTGCTGTGGCTCATCGCCACCGCCTCGAAACCCTATCCAGACTCCTACCGGATAAGCGGCCAGGTCGAAGCCATCAAGGGTAAAGTAGCTGACGCTAAGCTAAAGTACAGCCAAAACCCCAAAGACTTCGATGTCAAAAATATGAAGGAAGTCGACATACGGGCAGACGGCAGCTTCCAGAGCGCCATCAACGTAAAACCGCACGCCAAAGTCTACTTCTACGTGCACAAAGAAGGCTATACCAAAGCCCGGGAAGTCCGCATACTTAAAAAAGGAAAAAACGACCTAGGGACCATCAAAATCTGCAAATTGATAGAACGCTCCGGCTACCGCGGCATACGAGCACACAAGCCCTCCCCCAAACTCAAGCTCTACAAAGACGAGTGCCTGACCCGTTACGACGACATGGTCGGCCTGGAGGAAATCGAGTTTTTCGAAGAACTCGATATACTGCGGCGCGACCGAAACGATTGCGACAAACGAGAGAACGCATTGCTACTAAGCGCCAAGCTCAGCCTCAGGGGCAAGCCCGGACCAGACGCTTACTTCGCACTGGAGTTTTTCAACACACCTCCCTCCTACCGTGCCGGCACGGCCGAAAGTGCCGAAATAGCCCCCATCCTCAGAGGCACCCTGCTGTCGAAGTGGAAGTAAAAGCATGTTTGAAGCAGAGCCATCCGATCACCCCTCCGCCAGTTCGCCAAACAAATCATAGTCCAAAGCATCCGTAATCCGCACCTCGGCAAAGTCGCCCACCCGCACGTAGTTGTCCGCGGCTTTGACCAGCACCTCGTTGTCGACCTCCGGGCTGTCGCCCTCGCTGCGGCCCACAAAGTACTCCCCTTCCTTGCGGTCGAAAAGCACCCGCAGCGTTTTGCCAATCTTCGCCCGGTTCTTCGCCTCGGATATAGACTGCTGTATTTCCATAACCCGGTTGGCGCGCTCCGCTTTCAGCTCCTCCGGCACATCGTCCTCCAGTTCGTAAGCCCGCGTACTCTCCTCATGCGAATACTGGAACACGCCCAGCCGGTCGAACGCCATCTCCCGCACAAAATCGCAGAGGTCCTCAAACTCCGCCTCCGTCTCGCCGGGGAAGCCGACGAGCATGGTCGTGCGCAGCGTCAGACCCGGCACCTTGGCACGGGCGGTGCGCACCAATTCAACCGTTTCCTCCCGCGTAATCTGCCGCCGCATCCGGGCCAGCACAGCATTATTGGCATGCTGCAGAGGCATGTCAAGGTAATTACAGATTTCCGGCCGCTCCGCCATCACATCAAAAATTTCGGTAGGAAACTTGCTCGGATAAGCGTAATGCAGGCGAATCCATTCTATGCCCTCCACATCCGCCAAGGCATGCAGCAGGCGCGGCAGTTCGCGTTTTTTATAAATATCCAGCCCGTAGTACGTCAGCTCTTGCGCGATGAGCATCAGCTCCTTCACCCCGAAGCGGGCCAAATTCCGAGCCTCCGCCACCAAATCCTCTATAGGTTTGGAAACGTGCTTGCCACGCATCAGTGGGATAGCACAGAAAGCACAGGTGCGGTTGCAGCCTTCGGATATCTTCAGGTAGGCGTAGTGTTGCGGCGTGGTAGTAGCCCGCTCCCCAATCAGCTCGTGTTTATAATCCGCCTCCAGCTTCGCCAGCAGGCCCGGCAGCTCCAGCGTGCCGAAGTAAGCATCTACCTCCGGGATCTCCTGCTCCAGATCGTCCTTGTAGCGCTGCGACAAACAGCCAGTGACATAAAGCTTTTCGATATCGCCCTGCTTCTTCGCCTCCGCGTATTCCAGTATGGTGTTGACCGACTCTTCCTTCGCCAAATCAATAAAGCCACAGGTATTGACGATGATGACGTTGGCATCCTCATCATTGCTGTCGTGCACCACCTCGTAGTCGTTGCCCCGCAATTGCGTGATGATATTCTCAGAATCCACCAGGTTCTTGGAACAACCGAGAGTGATCACATTCACCTTATCTTGCCGTAGCGTCTTGGTTTTCATGCTCGTCTATTGTAAACCGCAAAGGTAAGCGCTCTCAAGGGAAAGGACAAAACTAAGAAACGAAGATGGGCAGCCAACTTCCCGTCAAGCTCGCTTCCTCCGACAGCCATCCCCCTGCCTCACTCCCCCTCCTCATACACCTCCAGCATATCCTGCACATCCTTCGTCTTGCCAAACAGCACCAGTATATCCTCCGGCTGCAATTCAGTCTCCGGGCCTACCACGCCCTGCACCTCCCGGTAAGTCTTTTGCAAGCCCCAAATGCTGCGCCGCCGCCGCTCGCGGAGTAAAGTAACAACCGTGACTTCATACTCCTGCTGCAAGTCCAGCTCCTCCAGAGTTCTCCC
>CAYNIT010000392.1:0-2699 GCA_964397205.1 uncultured Phaeodactylibacter sp.
CGGCGATCGACTTAAGGTATACGTCTGGAATGAGCAAAAGCAGGAGATCAGGATCGACGATTTTGAGGTTTGTTCGGCGGTGGAGTAAAGGCAGAAGATGCGGTTGGGCCTAGCCGCCCAGCAAATTGAAAGAAATTCCCAGAAAGTAGCCCAGCTCGTAGACGGACTTTGTCGGCAGTATCCCGCCTGCTTCGTAGACATCTCCAACGGCATAGCCTTCTCCCAGCCGCTCGACCCTTCCGCCCATGAGGCCGGTAGAAAAGACAACCCGCTGCTCTCTTCCCAGAATGAGGCTGGGCCCGAAGAAGTAATTTTGCAGGCCGGCAGCATCGCCGCCGATGCCGATGCCCAAACCGAAGGTGCCGCCGACGGAGACCTGCCGCTTGCTCTGTGGATAGAAGTGGAAGAAAGAAGATATGATGGGCAAAAAGGCATCCTGATCGTCCCCGACAATCACCGAGTCGCGCAGAAAATAGTCCTGTGGCCGGTCGAAGTAGCCAATAAAGCTGATGCCCAGGCTGGCATTCACCTTCAAGCCGCCGTAGGTTTCCAGCGCTATGGGTTTTAGGCTGCGGGTTCTTACCCCAGCTACCCCGGAGGAGTCGATAGGCTGAAGCTTCAGCTTTAAGGTGGTGAGGTCAGTTTCCGGGCGGACGAGAAATTGTTTTTCAAACCGGTGTTCTTTCATTTCCTCGTACAAGTAGCCAATGTCCACCAGCTCTGCCAGTGTTAAATCCTTTGCTCCCGCCAGCTCTTGCTTCATCCTTAGCGCCCGTTCTCCGTAGGATTGCACACGCTGTTCGGCAGCCCGGTAAGTAGCTGCCAGCGCTTTTTTGTCATCCGCAGGGATAGCAGGTACGGCCATTAGCAGCTGACTAGTAGCGGACAGGGCCTGCAGCTCCGCGTCTAGTTGGCTGGACTGCTCTTCGTACTGCTGTACGCTTTGCTGTATCATAGCGCCGGTGTTGGACCGTTCCAGCAAATCGCTGACCTCGAGCTCTTCCTCCCGGTCGAAACGGAGGACTGGCTTCATGTACCCCAGCGCTAATTTTTTGATTTTAGCCGGAGAGAGGCTGGGGTGTTTCTGCAGGCGCTGCACTTCCTGCAAGACCATTCCGTTCAGCTGCTGGGCCTGAATGTCCTGTTCCAAATATTCAGCCAGCTCCTGCAGCTTTTCCTCTGTTTCCTTCATTTTGTTCAGCGACTGGGTGAAGCTCCTGACCAGTTGCCTGGTTTCATTCGATAACTTGCTGGTCTCTACCATGCCGTCTGCGCCTTCGGCAAGGTTTGTCCCCTGCAGGCCGAAACCGGTGCCGCTGAGCCCCCCGGCCAGATTGCCTAGCTGAGACAAGGCTGTGGAATTATTGCCCAAACTGAAAAGCGAAGCGGTTCCGCTGGAGGGGATCGAGTAATCCTCGGTTTCTGTGCTGAGTTTTAAGTCGTAGAGGTAATCATTGTAGTTAATGACGTGCAGTACCGCTTCCTCTTTGTGTTTGAGGTGAGGCTGTTGGACGGCCCGCCCGCTCCGCACGTAGTAAATGGAATCCAGGCTGACATCGTAGAAGATGTGAAGGTCCTGCGCTTCCAGGAGAGCCGGAAAATTAACAAAGGCGATTAGTACAGCAATTACGCAAGTTTTCATACAGCAAAGGGTTTTGGACTGGAATAAAGCCCGGCAACACGCTATTGGTGCTTGTTCGGGCAGTAAAATTAAAGTTGACACCTCCTTGATTTACTAATGGGTGGAATCGTTACCCAAAAAACTGTTTTTTCGGGTAACTTTTTACAATATTACCAAATGATTGGTCGGGTTATCCCCAAATTATCTACTTTAGTTGTACAAACCGCTAAAAAACCTTTACTGTCATGAAAAAGCCTACTCCAGTTTCGTGGCTACTGCTTTGCTTGTTTTGTCTTCCCGCCGGACTGGCAGCGCAGCGGATGCCTTCCATGTTTAGCTACGTTAGCAAGCCCTCCAGCTTAGCGGAGGAAATGGAAGAGCTCGCCGGGCCGAAGTACGAACGGGCACTCGGGATTTATAAAAAACTGGAAGCCGCCCGGGGGGACCAACGCTACCCAGCCCCTCCCTTCCTGATGTCCAAGCGGAAGCAATACGGCGCCTACCTGGCACCCGGCAGCAGCAGCATCGTGTTGGAAGAAGAAGCCTACGACATCTGTATGTCCTTTGGCGAAAAAGAAGGGGAGGCGGCATTGGCCGGGCTGCTGGGGCACGAGCTGATCCACTTTTATGAAAAGCACCAATGGCGCACTGGATTTGCCCGGGCGTACAACGAGCTGGAGATTGGGCGCACCCTAGAAAAAATGATCAATCTGGATAAAATCAACAACGAGACCCAATCGGATTACCTGGGCGGCTTCCTGGCCTATTCCGCAGGCTACGAAGTTTTCAAACAGCGGGCCAAGCTGCTGGATAAAATCTATGAGGATTATCCGGTGCCCCCGGTGGACACGACGGGCCGCTATCCCAGCCTCGCCGACCGGAAGGCTTTGGCAGTCAAGTCAGAAGAAAAGCTGGAAGAGCTGGTCCTGATGTTTGAAATGGCCAACGTACTGGCCGTCATTGGAGCGTACGACAACGCCCGGGCATTTTACTGGCACATTCTGATCGATTACCAAAGCCCGCAGTTATACAGTAATCTAGGGGTAGTGACCGTACTGGAAGCCCTGGAGTTGTTTCC
>CAYNIT010000393.1:0-2697 GCA_964397205.1 uncultured Phaeodactylibacter sp.
AGCCAATAAGGGCAGGCGCTTTCTTGTAGCTTCCGCCCCTTTTCCAGGCCTGGAAGCCAGCTATGATGGCTGCGATGAGCGCCACAAGGAGTACCCACCGCAGGCCGGAATGAGCGTGTTTGAGGATGTTGTACATAATCTGCAGGATTTTTTGCCTGGGCAAAGCTACAGATTTCAGGCTTTAAAACAGAGTGGCCCAGCTTGCTTCTCGCTCATAATGCTTGGCAAAAAATAGCATAAGCCCCGCCAAAGCTGTACCTTCATCCCAAAACAAAACCAAAGAAACCATGCTTGGAATGCTGCAGGTCGTTATTGGCCTCATATTTGTGCTGCTGCTCCTTAGCTTGCTGGCTACTACCATGATGGAGGTCGTCGCCTCCGTCTTTTCCCTGCGGGGGCGCAATTTGGAAAAAGCCCTCCGGAACATGCTGGCCTCTACGGAGGTGGACGAAAGGGTGTTGGAAGCTTTTAAGGAAAATTCTCTGTACAAACAGCTATCCTACAAGTACGGCCGCAAGCGCTACGCTCCTTCCTACCTGAGCAGGGAGTCTTTCCAGTCTATTCTCATGGAGGTCATCCTGCAGGGGAAGGGCTTTGACCGCCTGGAAGAGCAGATCGCTACTTTGCCCGACAGCGACCTGCGCAACGTACTGATGCAGTTCTTGCGTGAATCAGAACAGGATGTAGAGCAATTTAAAGGCAAAGTACAGAAGTGGTACGATGACATTATGGACCGGGCTTCCGGCTGGTACAAACGCAACACCCAGAAAATCCTGATCGGCATGGGGTTCTTCATCGCCGTATTGTTCAATGCCGACACGCTAGCCATTTACGAGCGGCTGGAGTCTGACCCACAGACCCTGCAGCAGGTGCTGACGCTGGCGGAAGATTACGTCAATGGCAAAGACGGCCTTGAGATTGCGCCGCCCCGCTTATCGCCAGAGTTCAACGCTTCCCTGGATAAGCTCGAAACATTGGTCAACGATCAGATAGAGTCGGTAAAGTCCCCACTTGGCTTAGGCTGGAAAAATGTCCAATGGTCACAGGTAGGCTGGTACGATGTGCTGACCAAGCTGCTGGGCTGGATCGTCACAGCACTGGCGGTATCGCTTGGGGCACCCTTTTGGTTTGATTTGCTCCGCAAGCTGGTTAATATCCGCAATGCAGGGCAAAAACCAAAGCAGTAAAATTTTTGGGCGGCTCGGCTCGTTGTTTAGCTCACCGATAAAAAACATTTGGTGGAGGAGTCAGGTTTCGCCTTACGAACGAAAAAGAGAAAGGCTATCCATCAAAAAGCCGAGCAACTGAAAACTACATCGCTATACTATGAGGATCGTACAACTGACAGATTTACACGTCGGCCAGGAAGGCGAAGACACCTACGGCGTAGATGTCCGCAGCAATTTTCGTCGCATCCTGGAGAAAGCTAAAGAATACCAACCCGATCTGCTCGTTGTTTCCGGCGATTTGTGCTACCGAGATGGGGATGCCGGCATCTATCGCTGGATCAAGGCCAAATTGGAAAAAGCAGGCATGCCCTACTTTGTCATGTCTGGCAACCACGACGATCCTCGCTTGCTTGCTGAGGTCTTTGGGTTAGAAGCATGGCTGAAAGACGGAGAGCTCTACTTTGCCCGCCGCTTCAACGGGCGGTTGATCCTATTTATGGACACCACTACCGGCCTGGTATCTGCCCGGCAATTGGCGTGGCTGCGCGAACAACTGCAGCCGGCACAGGAGGAGGTGCTGGTGTTCATGCACCATCCGCCGGTTTATAGCGGTGTCCCCTTTATGGACGAGAACCACGCCCTGCGCAACCAAGAAGCCGTACAGGAGATTTTTTTCGCCCACCCTTATAACATCAATGTCTTCACCGGCCACTATCATGTGGAAAAGGTCATCCGCAAGCGCAATATGGTAGTGCATATTACCCCTTCTTGTTTTTTCCAAATCGGGCAGCGATCGAAAGAATTTGAAGTAGACCACCACCGCATCGCGCTGCGGGAAATCGACTGGGAGAACGGCTTGATGATGAATGCCGTACATTACCTGGAGCAAGCATGAAATTGAACGAGACGGACGAACCGCCTTTCCCTTGGTTGGACCGCGCGGCTGACTTTCTGGACAGCCGCTACCGCATTCCTGGCACCAACATCCGGTTTGGGGTGGATTTTTTGATTGGGCTGGTGCCCTATGCCGGAGATGTCGTCAGTTTTCTGCTGTCTGGCGTGCTGGTCATCGCTATGGCACGGCAGGGGGCAAGCGGCAAAGTCGTAGCAAAAATGCTGGGCAATATCCTGTTGGATGCTACGGTGGGCACCATACCCATCTTGGGAGATTTGTTCGACCTGGGCTACAAAGCTAACCTCCGTAATCTGCGCCTGTTGCAGGAGCACTATGAAGAGGGAAAACATCAGGGCAGCGCCTGGGGCATAGCCCTTGCCGTTGGTTTGGCGCTTGTATTGCTTCTGGTGGCATTGCTTTACCTGCTGTGGTGGCTGTTGGATCAGCTGGTGGGGATGTTGCTGATGGTTTTTTGAGCGCTTGGGCTTGGTTTCTGCTAAGCCCTTTCCGGGCGCCCAACGCTTTTTCCACCTAAAAACTTTCTTTTGATGAAATCATTCTTTGCGCTTCCCAAATCCCTCTTAGGGGTCGCGCAACAATAACTTACCGATTTAGACTCGTTTTTTTGCACGC
>CAYNIT010000394.1:0-2689 GCA_964397205.1 uncultured Phaeodactylibacter sp.
AGCGTGCAAAAAAACGAGTCTAAATCGGTAAGTTATTGTTGCGCGACCCCTTACTTGCTTCCGGGCTTCATCTTTCCGGGTTGGCGTACTCTTGGCTTCGTTTGTGGCGGTTTTCCTGGCGGTGCCCAGCTCCTTTTACCATTGGAAGTATCTGGCAGCGGCTGCTTACCTGCCCTGGGCTTTCTTTTTAATGTTTACGGCTATGTTCAAGCTAACTACCAAAAAGGTCATCTAGACCGAGCACGGCACTACAGAGAAAGAGGCGTGGAGCGGGCTCAGGGGTTCGTCTGTTCCAGGCGCCGTTTCCCACTTACGGCCTTTTCTGGCTTCGCAAGGCGGTACCGCCGGCCCAGGAACAAAGTGCGGGTCCAGCCAAACTGGCGGAGTATTTTCTCCGCCAAGATGGGGCCCAGTATGCCTGCCGTCAGGGATAGCGCGAAGATGAGGTATTCGTTCTCAACACCAGCGCGTTGCAGCAGAATACGCCCTCCGGCTGTACCAAAGGAGTGAAAGAGGTAGATGGAATAGGCGAACCCACCGAAGTAGATGAGCCATTTGATTTCCCACTTGAGCCGGAAGAACAGCGTGGTGCCCGCCACGCCGATGAGCAACCCCAAGCCGCTGTTCTTATCCATATCGTACTGAATAATGCCGTACCACCCCAGTTGCTGTACGGCCAGCCCAAACAGGAATATGCCCAGCAGCAGCAGGTTGAGCCATCGGTTAGCAAAGGTGCCTTTGAAGCGTTGAATGCCCACCCCCATCAAGAAGAACGGCAGCAGGTAAATGCCCCCTTTATAGCTGAAGTAATTAGGGGAAGCTTCCGGTATAAGCGTGTCCCGCAGCAGCAGCAACCCAAAAGCGGCGGCGGTCCATGCCAGCCAGGGAACAAGGCGGCCCAGCCAGGCATTGGCATCAAGCAGCCCTACCAACAGGAAAACCAGAAAAAGGGATGGCAAGTACCAGTACAGCGTGTAGGGGAATAGGTAGATGCGCCACATCTGGGAAAGCTCCCCGGTCTTGTTGGTGCCGGGCACCAGGTACTGCAGCAAAAAGTAGGTTGTCCCCACAAAAATCATCGGCAGCAAAATACGGCGCACCTTTTTGGTGGTAAAAGCTCCGTACTTCTCCCAACTGGCCGGCCGCAGGGCGTAAACCCAGCCGGAAATAACGGTAAACAGGGGCATCCGGAAGTACTCAAAGGTAAAGTACAAATGCCGCCATCCGGAATCTTCGGCTACCGTCATGCCCCCATCGGGCCCGGAGCCGATCACATGCCCCATCACTACAAGGAAAATGGCGGCCCCCCGCAGGGTTTCTACAGCGTAGTCTTTCTTTGTGCTCACTTGTTCAATGTTTTATGCGCTCGGCAGTGTAAAGGAAAAGGTCGTACCTTCGCCCACTTTACTCTGCACGTCAATCGTGCCGCCGTTTTTCTCCACAAAATTCTGGCAGAGCAACAAGCCTAAACCGCTGCCGCTCTCCTTTTCGGTCCCCTCCGTCGTCAGGCTGCTTTTATTGTCGAATATCTTATCCAGGTTTTCGGGGGGAATGCCTACGCCGGTATCGCTAACAGACAATTGTACTTCCTCCTCCAGGGGAGTGGCTTCGATCGTGATCCGGCCGCCCTTCGGCGTAAACTTTAGGGCATTGGAAAGCAGGTTGCGGAGCACTGAGTTGACCATATGCATATCTGCCCAAAGCCTGAGGCCCTCCGGCACTTCCGTGTGGACACAGATCTCCTTGTTTTCGGTATGGAGTTTGTTGAGGCGCACCACGCGCTCCACCAGCTCTTTCAGTTCGATGGCTTCGGGGGTAACCACCAGCTTATTGCTCTGGGACTTCGCCCAGCCCAGAAGGTTCTCAAGCAGATCCAATGCCTCGCTTATGGAATAAAACATCTCCCGCGCCGTGTCTGTAAAGCCTTCCTGCTTTGGGTCAATAATGCCGCGCAGCACATAGTCCAAGGTCATTTTGACGGAGCCGATGGGGGAGCGCAGATCGTGGCTGATGATGGAGAACATCCGGTCCTTGAGGCGGTTGGAAGCCGCGAGGTCCTGGGCTTGCCGCTCTACCTGCCTTTTGCTGTTGAGCAGATCGATGTGGTTTTGGATGCGTACCAGCAGCACTTTCTTGTTGAACGGCTTGGTAATGTAGTCTACCCCTCCCAGCTCAAAGCCCTTGACGATGTCTTCTGTTTCGTGCAGAGCGGTAATGAAGATAATGGGCATGCCGGCATGCCGGGGTATTGCTTTGATGCGGCGGCACAGTTCGAAACCGTCTATATCGGGCATCATCACGTCCAGTAGCGCTAGATCCGGCTCGTGTTCTTCCAAAAGCTCCAGTGCTTCGGGGCCACTCTGGGCAACCAAAGTATCGTACTGGGCTTCCTCTAGCATGAATTTAAGGAGCTTGACATTGAGGGGGCTATCGTCGACGATCAAAAGCGTAGCTTTTGACGCAGCATCAGCGACATTCATGGGCATATTTGTCTTAATGTTCTGAATAAGCCTTGTCCAGTAGTGCCGCTGAAAAATAAGGAAAACCTCTTCCTATTACAATTAAAACACTGCTATTTTTTTTGAAAAAAGCCAGGCAGAAACGGTTTTGAAATATACGGGATCACCACAGCTGGCTTTGGAGATCGGAAGAGCACACGTCTGAACTCCAGTCACGTGAAACGATCTCG
>CAYNIT010000395.1:0-2686 GCA_964397205.1 uncultured Phaeodactylibacter sp.
ATAAAATGAACGTATTCTACATCGGAGTGGATAACCCGGTATCTGTCTCAGCCGCTGGGGTTTCATCCAATGATCTCAGTGTGCGGGCTACAGGCTGCACCATACGGCCAGTCAACCGCTCATCCGGCAAATACATGGTCACGGCTTCCAAGCCGGGAGATGCAAAGATAATCCTTTCCGGAGGAGGGCTGCCACGCACAGGTTACGATTTCCGTGTCAAGCGAATTCCTGACCCCGTCGCTCGTTTGTCCAAATCAAGCGGTGGCGCTATGGGTACAGGTACCTTCAAAGCGCAGGGAGGCGTAGGCGCCTTCCTGGATAACTTTGACTTTGATGCACGCTGCACCATTCAGGGCTTCACCTTGGCCTACATTGCTGCTCGTCAGGACCCGGTTGAGGTCATCAACGCCGGTGCCCGTTACAACGCGCAGGCTCGCCGTTTGGTCAATAAGGCGAAGCCAGGCGATGTCTACTACTTTGAAGACGTGAAAGCACGTTGCCCAGGAGATAAGGTGGGCCGCCCCATCAACTCGATGGTGTTTAAGATTAAATAAAAATCCTATGTGTTACAGTCGGGCCGCCGCTCGGCTGTAATGCATATTTTCCTTACCTTGCGCAAAATAGGGTGGGGAAGAGGACCGTTATACCAATGGTTACTTAACGTACTTTTTGGATAGGGGGTGTAGGTGAGAAAATTACATATTCTTATAGCCGGAACATACCCAAGAATTGCTCCCCCTCCCTAGCCATCTCAAAGCGGTCGTAAGGTGCTATACTATACAGGCCGTGGTCACATTCTCGTTCAAACAAATTTAAAAAATCTGCCATGAAGATCGCTCTGAAACTGCTAGGTATAGGTTTGCTGATGTTCTTTATCGCCGGCCCAGCGGTAGCCCAGACTCCGGATGATATCATCATGACCGAGTCGGGTGAAATGAATCAAGAAAAGCCCCTCGACGATATCGTGGAGAAACGGCTTACTTTCGAAAAACGGGTACTGCCCTACGACCATGTCCGCGAAGCGGATATCTTTTGGGAAAAACGCATCTGGCGCGTTATTGACGTGCGCGAAAAGATGAACCTTCCGTTCGCGTACCCAGAACGCCCGTTCTTTACCATACTGATGGAAGCCGCCGAGGCTGGTGAAATCACCGTATACAGCGTGGAGGATGACAACTTCTCCATCCCGCTTACGCCGGATGAAGTGGCTTCAATGGGAGCCAGCGTGGATACCATCGCCACCGTAGATCCGGAAACCTATGAGGAAACCTATCAGGTAGTCCGCAACGAGGTGAACCCAGGCGATGTCAAGCGCTTCCGTATCAAGGAAATTTGGTTCTTCGACGAAGAAACCTCGACGATGCAAGTGCGCATTCTGGGCATCGCTCCCCTGATCGAGGAGTTCGACGATAACGGTAACTTCAAGTACGAGCGCCCGATGTTTTGGGTGTACTATCCAGAAGCGCGCGAAGTACTGGCGCGGGAGCGGGTGTTCAATATAGCCAATGATGCCAGCCCCATGAGCTTTGAGGATTTGTTCGAAATGCGCTTTTTCTCCAGCTATATTTACAAAGAGTCTAACGTATTCGACCGCCGTCTGCAGGATTACCTCTCCGGGGTAGACTTGCTGATGGAGTCCGACCGCATACGCCGCGAGATATTCAATTTCGAGCACGATCTGTGGTCTTACTGATTTCAGGCATCATCGCCTGAGCAGTGCAGAGGCGCTTTTCGGTAGCTATAGCCGGGAAGCGCCTCTGTTTTTATAGCCTCAGCGCCTTCCGAAAATCCCGACTTACCCCTATCTTCGCCACTTCTAAAACCAGTTACCCATGACGGCAAAGGAGATACGCCAGGCATTTCTCGACTTTTTTCGTTCGAAAGGGCACAAAATTGTACCCTCTGCGCCGATTGTCAGCAAAGATGACCCGACGCTGATGTTTACCAACGCGGGCATGAATCAATTTAAAGACTACTTTCTGGGCAATCAGCAACCGGAAGCTCCCCGCATTGCGGATACGCAAAAGTGCATGCGGGTCTCTGGAAAGCACAACGACCTGGAGGATGTCGGCCGGGACGGTACGCACCACACGATGTTTGAGATGCTGGGCAACTGGTCCTTTGGCGATTACTTCAAAGCCGAAGCCATCGCCTGGTCCTGGGAATTGCTGACCCAAGTCTACGGTATTCCGGGAGAGGACCTCTACGCCACGGTCTTCGAAGGGGACGAATCGGAGGGGTTGCCGCCCGATGAGGAAGCGCGGAAGCTGTGGCTGCAAGTCCTTCCGGAAGACCGGATACTGTACGGCGATAAAAAGGATAACTTTTGGGAAATGGGGGATACCGGCCCCTGCGGCCCCAGCTCGGAGATTCACATCGATATGCGCAGCCCTGCCGAAAAGGCCGCGCAGCCCGGCGCAGAGCTGGTCAATGTGGATCATCCGAAGGTGATTGAGATTTGGAACAACGTCTTTATACAGTTCAACCGTAAAGCTGATGGGGCTCTGGAGCAGCTGCCGGCTTTTCACGTAGATACAGGCATGGGGTTTGAGCGCCTCTGCATGGCATTGCAGGGCAAAACGGCTACCTACGACACGGATGTCTTCACCCCACTGATCGCTAAGATCGAAGAGCTGACGGGCATGAAATACGGTGGCAGCTACGAGCCGGAAGCTAAAGCGGATAT
>CAYNIT010000396.1:0-2672 GCA_964397205.1 uncultured Phaeodactylibacter sp.
CAACCGCGCGGTTGCCAATGGGCTGACCAACTTAGGGATGGTCTACGGCGTCCCCTTCGTATTTGGGCTGCTTACTCCTAATAACGAAACCCAGGCACAGGAGCGGGCGGGCGGCAAGCACGGCAATAAAGGCGTAGAAGCTGCAGTTACTGCCATCCGCATGGCGGACCTCAAGCACAAGCTCCGGGACCACAAGCAAAGCATTGGCTTCTCCTCCTAAAAGCATTCACCTCTATGAAAATCAGCATCGTAGAAACCGGCAAGTTCAAGCTCGACGGCGGCGCCATGTTCGGCATAGTGCCCAAAACCATCTGGCAAAAACTCAATCCGCCGGACGAAAAAAACCTTTGCACCTGGTCTATGCGCTGCCTGCTGGTAGAAAACAAGGGCAGAAAGATCCTAGTGGATACCGGAATCGGCGATAAACAAGGAGAGAAATTCCGTTCTCACTTCGAACCGCACGGAGAAGACTCGCTGCTGGGCAGCCTGCAGAGGCTTGGCCACGCGCCGGAATCGATCACCGATGTTTTGCTCACCCACCTGCATTTCGATCACGTTGGCGGTGCGGTGCGCTACAGTGAAAAGGGCGATTTGGTGCCTACCTTCCCACAGGCTACCTACTGGACCAACGAAGTCCACTACAACTGGGCTTACTACCCCAACGCCCGCGAGAAGGCTTCCTTCCTCAAAGAAAACTTCGCGCCATTGAAAGAAGCGGGTGTGCTTAAATTCATAGATGTGCAGGAGGACGACCTGGAATGGATGCCCGGCATCGACATCCGCTTCGTCTACGGCCATACGGAAGCGATGATGGCCCCCATTTTCAAAATTGGAAGCAAAACGATGGTGTACTGTGCCGATGTCATCCCTTCTTCCTTTCACTTAGGCATGCCCTACATTATGAGCTACGACCTTCGCCCCCTGCACACCATGGAGGAAAAAGGCAGAATGCTGGAGGATGGCGTAGCCAAAGGCCATTACCTCTTTTTCGAGCACGACCCCAAAACGGATTGTGTGACGGTGAAGCGCGATGATCGCGGGCGCATCCGGCAGGACGAACGGGTAGATGTCGAAGCGCTCTTCGGCTAATCGCAGCCCAGCTGTTCGCGAGAAAGCGGGTCGTTATTCGGAAAGCAGTTCCCAGAAAGCACCTCCTCAGGCACAAACCGATCTAAATTGGGGTCATAGAGCCCATCCCGGATGAAAGCCACAAGCGCCGCTTTTTCTTCTTCACTCAGCCGCAGGGGATGGAAGAAAGGCGAAATCTGCTCCTCCGGCACCCGGTCATTTTCGGGAACCCCATCATTGAAATAGTCCACTACCGCCCGCAGGGAATGCCGGCTGCTGCCGTGGAAATAGAAGGGCGAGTCTTTAAGGTTGTAAATCTGTGGCACTTTGAATTTGTACAGATCCTCCGCCTGCCCGGTGAATCCACCCCTGCCAAGATTCCGGATGTCCATTGGGCCAGTATTAAATGCACCTGATTCGTATAAATCCCTGACGCCCAGCGCATGAAATTCCGTTGCGCTGAGGGCAGCCCCCTTATGGCATCGGTAACAGCCGGCCTGGTTGAAGAAAACGAGCGCGCCTTCCTTCTGTAGCCGGCTCATGGCTTCCCGCTCTCCCCGCACCCAGCGCTGAAAGGGAGCTTCTGTGGTAGTCAGAGAACGCAGGTAGGCAGACAGGGCAAAGCTTGTAGTAATTCTTGTGTAGCGTTCCGATTCGGGAAAATCGGGAAAGGCTTCATCGTACACATCTGTATACCCAAGGGTATCCAGCCAACCAGGCGTTATGCGCATGCGGTGCAACACTGTCCCCTCGATGATTTGCGACTCCAGGCCGTCGAGCCCCATTTCATTCACCTCGGCATCTTTGGTCCAGGCGTGCTCGGTGCCTTCATTGGCGTGATGCGCGCCGAATTTGCCACTCCAGGTAGTATTGGTGACAAAAGCGGTATTGAGCACGCTCAATGGGCGGGCTCCTTGTACATCCAACTCGCTTTCGTCGTATTCGTTCATGCGGCCGCGGCTCTCTCCATTGCGCCCGAAGCCGACACCGCCGTCGGCTATGCCTTGTTTACTGCCAGGCATGAATCCGGCGGATGGCACATGACAGGAAGCACAAGAGTAAGTCCCTTTGCCGGCCTCCCGCATGGCATCAGCTGCTAGACCCGTTTCGAAAAAGAGCATGCGGCCCAGCGCGATTTTTTCGGGAGTGAGCGGATTCCCTACCCCAGCGGGTACGGCAGCGAGCTCGTTCCGGCTATCGGGCAGCCGGAAATGGCCCAGCGACCCATCCGGAGAAAGCTCCGAAAGCCGGTCCTCCAGGCGAGTGTCCAAAGGGTCCGGTAGGGTATCCTGTGTGCAAGTTTGGAATAAGAGTGCCGAAATCAGCAGCAGTATAAGTTTCTTGTCTGCTATTGTCATAATCGCTTTTAGGATTTGTCCACCTAGGCTGCCACAGGCCTCTGCAGCGCCGTTCATTTATCCATATCTAAAAAGAGAGGGGTTGCACGCGGGGGGCGAGAGGGGGCGTACCTATGTCTGAATGTACGGCTGGGCCGCACTAAGGTTGCAGCAACAAGGGTAAATATTGGCTCTGATGGATGGCTGCTGATTATTTATGCGAATCAAGAGCTAAATGTCAATTTAGCTCGGTTATCAAAATTAGAG
>CAYNIT010000397.1:0-2654 GCA_964397205.1 uncultured Phaeodactylibacter sp.
GTGGCTGGGCTGCTCTGTTTCCAGGCTTACGGGCTTGCCGTTGAGTTCGAATTTAAGCGTCATTGCGGTCTATTTTGGTGAAGGGATGGGCGTTCCGCTGCCGATCCAGGTTTTTACGGCTGCTCTCCATTCGGGCAAATCGAGCGGCGGCAGCTCCCGGTACTTGCCGTCGGGGCCGACGCCCGGTGCCCAGCCCCAGAGCACCAGCGAGTCGTGCAGCATATGTTCCTCCAGCTCTGCTACGGTAATGCCGCCGTTGCGCTCCGGGTCGAGCAGCTGTGCGCCCAGCTCGTGGTCGCTCAACCCTACCCAGCCCATACTGCGGGGGGCGAGGTGCCAGTGCGGAGCGCCCGGCACGCCGGAGTAGGGATTGTTAGACCGCTGATGGCAGGTGCCGCACTTCATAGCAGCTACACCGTGCCCATCCGGCCCGCGCTGCACATTAAAGTAGTGCTGCCGCTGCTCCATCCCCTGCATGGGCCGGTCGCCGGAGGGGTGGCAATTGATGCAGCGCGGATGGCGCAGTACGGTCAAAATGGAATCAAAGGCGCGCAGGCCCGCTTCCCGGGAGGGTGGAGTGCCGGCAGCTGGCTCGGCTACCCAGCCCAGGCAAGCCAGTATTCCAATCATTAGGAAAGCCGTTTGATTTAGGGTAGTCATACTGAGGTAAAACAACTGAGCGGAAGGTTGTTCAGGGAGCTGGAAAGGAATGTACCATTTAGACTCTCAGTAATGGGTGCTCCAGGCCGACGTACCTAAAGACCAATGTGGCGTTTGGGCTTGATATTTCAAAAGAGTACTCACCCTCGGCATCTGTGACAGTGCCATTGGGAAGTTTCTGCTTCCAGGACCGTCACGCCAATCAAGGGAGCCCCTTCTTCATCGCTTACCGTGCCGCTTACAGCGTGCTGAGCCAGCAACGAGCTGCTAAGCAGCAAAAAGCCAGCGATTAATGTGTACAGTAGTAGCTGTAGTTTCATAACACTAAGTTTAAGTGAGTGGATAGGGGAGCCTGTTTCATCGGAATTCATCAGGAAACACATATGGGTCGAAACCCCACAAATAAGGCAGGATGAAATAGACCACCAAGCTAAGTATGAGTATGGAGATGAGGTTTAACCACACTCCAGTCTTTACCATTTCGGGGATTTTGAGATACCCGGAGCCAAACACAATGGCGTTGGGCGGGGTAGCTACCGGTAGCATGAAGGCACAGGAAGCCGCCAGAGTGGCGCCAACCATCAATACGTAAGGGTGCACCCCAATGACAGCAGCCAGGGGGGCAAGTATGGGAAGCAGCATGGCCGTAGTTGCCAGGTTGGAAGTAATTTCTGTGAGGAAATTCACCGCTGCAATCAGTATCAGCAATAACAGCAAAAGCGACAACCCTTGCAGGAGAATGAGCTGGCTGCCGATCCATTCTGCCAGGCCGGTTTCTCGAAAACCCTCCGCCAGGGATAAGCCCCCTCCGAAAAGCAACAGCACCCCCCAGGGCAACTTCACGGCTTCCTCCCACTTTATGATTTTGCGGTTCTTGTCAGGCGCAGCGGGCAGCAAGAACAAAGCAACCGCCGCTGTCATAGCGATGATCGTATCGTCGAGTTCCGGTATAAATGCATTCAGTACAAAGGAGCGGGTTATCCAGGCCAAAGCCGTAGCTGCGAACACTACCAAAACTGTTTTCTCTTCGTACGAAATTGGGCCTAGTGCTTTAATCTGGCGCTGAATCTCCGCGGCACCGCTGGGAAAAGATTGGTTCTTAAAGGAAGCCGCCAGGCTGGTCAGGTAATACCAGGAGATGAACAGCATCACGATGGAGACGGGCAAGCCAATCAGAATCCAGCGGGAAAAAGTAATCTCGATATCGTACAATTCCTGCACGATGCCCGCCAGCACCAGGTTAGGCGGGGTGCCGATGAGGGTTGCCACACCACCGATGGAAGCGCTGTAGGCAATCGACAGCATCAGTATTTTGCCGAAGACTTTGGCTTTCTCCTCCTTGGTATTCGCGTTGTTTTTCAGTTGCGTAACTACCGCCATTCCAATAGGCAGCATCATCACAGAAGTTGCCGTATTGGAAATCCACATGGATAAGAAAGCGGTAGCAATCATAAAGCCCAAGATGATACTCCGGATATTGGTTCCGATCAGGCGGATGATGTGGAGGGCGATCCGCCGGTGCAGATCCCAGCGCTCAATGGCGATAGCGAGGATAAAGCCCCCGACGTACAGAAAGATGTAACGATGGCCGAATGAAGCGGTGGTTTCACTCACCCCCAGGGCGCCAGTCAACGGGAACAAAACGATGGGCAGCAGCGCTGTCACGGCAATCGGCATCGTTTCCAATATCCACCAGGTGGCAATCCAAAGGGTAGAGGCCAGGACGGCGTTCGCCTCTTGGCTCAGCCCTTCGGGATGGAAGAAGAGCAGGGTGAGCAGAAAAAGGAGCGGCCCGAGGATCAAACCTATGCGTTCTTTACTCATGCCAGGTACTGCTTTTGACCAAATTGGGCTTGCCCGTGCTTAGTAAATGCAACTTTATCCATACATCTAGTTTTATTCTGGTTCAGGCAGTGAGGACAAATGGGTTATCTTTAGGGTAAGGGGTCGCGCAACAATAACTTACCGATTTAGACTCGTTTTTTTGCACGCTA
>CAYNIT010000398.1:0-2651 GCA_964397205.1 uncultured Phaeodactylibacter sp.
ATGACGGTACCGTCTTCCTGCTCAATACGGATGAGGAAGCCGTAGGGGCCAACTGGAACGCGCTCGCCGTTATTGGTCTCGCCGTCCCAGCCCTCGTCAAAGTTTTTGGTCTGGAAGATTTGGCCACCCCAGCGGTCATAGATGGTCATGGTGTATTCTACAGGGGTGCCGAACTGCAGGAAGGGGCGGAACACATCATTGCGCCCATCGTCGTTCGGGGAGAAAGCGCTGGGAATATAAATCCGCGCCATCTGCTGGGCACAGGCAATATTGGAGCGGCTGGTGATGGAACGCACGATGGTATCGTTGATGGTCACCGTAGCCTCCGCCACGACGTAGTAGCAGGCCAGGATTTGATCGGAATCACTGAGGTCCACTTCGTCTGCCGCAACGCGGGTGCCAGGCTCAAAGGTGCCGATGTTGACCTCGCCCATGCCTTCAATGCGGTAGAGCTGGTAGCTGTTGACTTCTGCCAGTTGGTTTTGGTAGGGAGTCCACTGCAGGTCATTGACTCCGGAGAAGGCCCGGGCGCGCAAGTAGACTGTCTGAATGTCATTGGAAGTAGTCGTCTCCCCGCATTCATCGGTGACAGCAATCTGGTAGTTATAGCTGCCAGCAGTTGGATCAGCCGTTTCATCCAAGAAAGTGTTCTCAGCGACAGGTGCCGGGACCGGGCTGACTTGCTCAAGGGGGTTGGCTACATCGCTGTCGGGCGCGCGGCGCTGTATGGTGTACTCGGCTATGGCTGCATCGGCATTCCAGAGCCAGTCGAAGCGGATGCTGCCCTCTTCTACGCTGGCGTTCAGGGCGGACAGTTGGTTGACGGCCTGCACGACCATGGCTTCTTCGCATATCTGGGCGGATACCGCCTGCGCCTCGCCGTTGGCCCGGTTGGCCACCACTACGAAGCAGTATTCCTGATTGTCGTTCACTTCTTCGGAGTAGGTGAAAGTAGTCTCGGTACCGCCTACGCCCCCCGCCTGGGAAAGGTCACTGCCCTGAGTGGATACCAGGATGCGGTAGCTTTCCGGCGCTTGGCCCCAGCCTTCGTAGGAGTTCCAGCTCAGGGAGATGGAACGCTCGCAGGAGTCCACCGCGGTGACCATCGGCAATATGGTCTGATGCGGCCCGGAGACCAGGCTTTTGTTGCCACAAGCATCGATTGCTTCCAGAAAGTAAGTTTCTATTTGTTCGTCGGCGCTGGCGCCGGTATCTAGGTAGGTGGTGCCGTCAAACACGGTATCCAGCGGCTGTGTCCCCTGCCCGGCTACTTCCCGGGAGAGGATATAGCCGACCACTTCGGGGGACGGGCTGGGTGCCCAATTGACGCGCACACCGCTGCCCTCTACCGATACGGACCGCAATTCGCCGGGCAAAGGCACCAGGTTGTCGAGCGTATCCGACTGAAGTACGCTGTCGCCAGGGCAATCGTAGTCGCTCTCCATATAGTAGTACCAGGTGCCGGCACCGGCGTCTTCGTGAAAATAGACCGTCTGGTTCGGGTCCGTTACTTCCGCCAGGAAATCGTAGGGGCCATCTTCGTTCTGACTGGCGTAGATCAGGTAGGCGTTGAAGGGGCCACAATCGTTTTCGGGTACTTCCCACTGTAGGGAGTCATTCGCTACACACTGCAAGGTGGGGGGAAGCACTTGCCCGTTCAGGAGGCTTGCCAGTGCAAGGCTAAAAACGAGAATAAGTGCAAAGTTTTTCATCATTGGAGATTAAGTTGTTGCTCAAACTTTTGTTCTAATTCTTTCATGGGATAGCGGCCTACCAGCGCATAGTCCCAGCGCATGTTGCCGCTTACCGTTTTATTGTAGTACACCAGGCCGATGCCTTCAGCGTAGATTTCCCGGCCGCCGTACTGCTGTTCGAATACGCCATTCTTATCGTACTCCAGGAGCTCTTTCACCTCAAAGATTACCGCGTCTCGGGTTTTGCCCATCGTTTGTACGGTGGTATCCCCCAGGTACTGCCGGTTTTTGGTCAGTGTGATGACTGCTCCGCTATCCCGCGGTGGCGACCAGCGGATTTTGTATAAAAACACGCTATTGGTGTCGGAGACCTCAAACGGGAAGGCGCTTCCCTGCAGCACTTCCACTTTCGTACGCTCCTGCTGCCCGGTAGAATCGCCGGCTTCGTACAGGTAAACGTCCTGCACCAGCATCCCATTGCTGACCAGCTCTTCCCGCACCAGCTGCAGCGGTTCCAGTTGGAACTCGTAGTAAGTGCCGGTCAGGAATACGCCTTCTTCCTTAAGAAAGGAGCGGTAGTACCAATAGGCGGGCGTGAGGGAGTCGATGGAAGGCGAGCGGTATTCGTACACCAACCCTTCTTCCAGCTCCCGGAGCGGAAAATAGAAATCACGGATGTCGCGCTGCCCCTGCTCTTGACAAGATGTCAGGCTCAACGACGTTATCAGCAGCAAAAAACACTGCCTCCAGGACCAACTGCAATCAACGGAGTCCTTCACTGAATGTTCGCTTTTGGGTTATGGCTGCAAATCGGGCTGCTGGCCGGTCAATCAGAAGCGCTGGCTCCTGCGGACAGCCCGTTTATCCGGCGCAAGCCCCTCGTTTGTCACTAAAACAAACGCCTTTATCAACCTATAATTATTTCATTCTGTTTAATTTATGCCCGCCAAAATGGCA
>CAYNIT010000399.1:0-2647 GCA_964397205.1 uncultured Phaeodactylibacter sp.
TAGGATTTTGGTCTTATTGTCGAGGCCTTTGGCAAAACCCAGAAGCCTCCGCCGCGCGCCGAAGGAGGATGCAGACCCGCCCCGCGGCTACGAGGTGATGCCCGGCACCTACAAGCTGTTGCTGACTTCCGGCGATTTTGCAGACTCTACCAGCGTCACCGTGAAGGCAGACCCGCGCCTAGACGTCAGTATGGCGGACCTGCGCGCGGAGCAAGAAGCTTACAAGGAGTTTTACAGCATCGTAGAGCAGGCAAGCGATGCTTTCCGCAAACTACAGGAAGCGCAGAAAACCATCAAGCGCGTCAACGAAGCACTGGCCAATGCACCCGACAGCACCCTGGCGAAAATCAAAGAGCAGGGCAAAGCCATGCAGGACAGCATCGCGCAGCTGGAAGAGCTTTACATGCTGCCGGAAGACTTCAAGGGCATCCGCCGCTCTACCGGGCTGCTCAACAGCACGCTTTACGGCCTGTATTACTACATCGACGCTCAGGATGGCGAGCTGTTGCCTATGGGGCGGCAGAAATTGGATCAGGCCAAAGCGCAGACGGAGGAAGTCACCGGCAAAGTGGAGGCTTTCTTTGAGGAAGACTTTGCGGAATACCGGAAAATGGTGGAAGCTGTGAAGTATTCCTTGTTTGAGTGAGGAACAAGAAAAGCTGCTCACGATGGCTGCTCAGGGAGCAGCTTTTCTTTTTAGATGTTCTGAAAAGTTTACTTTTTCTTCTTGCGCTTGCCGCCTTTCAATTCTTTCTGCAGGACTTTCAGTTCGTCCCATTTGCCGGCGGCAGCCAGTTTGGCCTGCTCCGTCCAGGTGGTAGGGTCGTGCATCTTGTAGCGTGGGCCAGCGGCGGCCAGGACTTCCTTCAGCTTAGCGGGCTTGGCGGTAGCCAGCCCCTCGAAGGTGGTAATGCCTGCTACCTCAAACAGCCCGGCGATTTTCGGGCCAATGCCTTCGATCTTGCGCAGGTCATCCTTGACCGTTGAGCTCTTGGCCGTGTCGGTTTTCTTAGTAGCCTTCTTTTTGGCAGGAGCAACGGGCTGCTCTACTACTACTACAGAGTTTTCAACGCCATTGATGCCGGATGGCACGTAGGCATCCGCCTGATGGTCATTCTCCCAGTAGGCCTGGTCGATGAAGTAGCGGAACTGGTACTGACGGCCGGTTTCCAGTTCGGCTACCGCCTGGAATTCCCCCTTTGTAGCAGTCATAGTGATGCCGTCTTCGTAACGCCAGTTGTTGAAATCACCGAGGACTTTGACTTCCTGAGCGCCTTCGGCAGCGAATGTGGGCAGGCTGAAGGTGACCTTGCAGACCGGCTTGCTTTTGAGGTATTGTTTTTTTAGCATGGCAATAAATGGTTTTGATAGTGTAGTTATTACACGAAGGTGCAAAGCTACTATAAAGATATGTGTTAGGCAACTGATTGTCAAATATTAGCGCAGGGGTGAAGCGGGCTTCAAACAGGCGCTTATTGTCAACATATTGTTTTTCGGAAGAAAATAGGAACGGCTTGGCCTTCACAGATTTTGATTTTTCTGTACTTTGTTTTTTCCGAATAATCCGACGGCTGATTTTTTTGTCCTTCTAGTGTGAATCCTGGGCTTCCCGACGCTGCGCACAAGGACAAGGCTTGTTAAATTAGCAATAGGCCTTTTTTATTTGAGAAAAAAGTATTTAATTTACATTTGTATTTAACCCATCCAAACAGACACATCAAAACTATGATCTAGTTCCTGGGGGCTGTATCCCCCCTCGAGCATAGAGTACGGCAGCCCATAAATTGCAGATGCGACGACAATGGCTGCCCTCTAAAGTTATAAGACCCTTTTCGACAGACACCCTGAACACCTAAAATTCGTGGATTTTGGCTGTCAAGACTGTACCGGGCAGCTCATTGCCTATTACCACTACCTACTGTTATTCCCTTTGCTATTGCTTGGCTCAACCAGGCTAGATCAAATTATAATCCAACATCAAGGCTGACATTTACCGCGGCTGCCTCTTCGGAGCAATCCGAAGCGGTTGCAATCGTGGTAAGCTTGCCAGAATCAATTTTGATTACGCATTTTGCCCCCCAGCGCAGCTTGGGCTTCAGCTGTGTTGCCAGCACAGGAATTGACGAAGCAGAACTGCGTGGAAACTTCGGTTTCAAAGGCGGTATGGCATGGCTACTATGGAGCAGCTACTTAAACCTGTCTTTGCTCCTGACAAACACTATGCTGATCCATGTTACTGCCATAAAAGAGAAACGGATGCCCGTTGGCTTGGTGCATCCGTTCTTTTTTTGCCAAAAAGAAAAGGCTGCAAGCCAGCGCCCGCAGCCTGAAAAAAGAATTCAACCATAAAGTTTATCGGCTTCGCTCCGCTTCCTCCCCGGGCCACATTCCGAAGAAGGAAGGGTTGAGCAGCCCAATTTTGACCAGTGCCCAGAGGAAGAGCAGCCCAAACAAGCCCAGCGCAATGGACAGGAAGTAGCGGCCGTCGAGCTGATGCTCCAACTGCAGGCGCAAAAACAAAGTGCCAATAATGTACAAGGAAGCTATGATGTCTGATGCCTTGCGGCCTATGCTGAATTTCATGCTTGAAGTTTTTTTGGAAAGCCCAGCGGCGCTCAGCAGTAAAGGAGCAAAGCAACGAACTAAG
>CAYNIT010000400.1:0-2633 GCA_964397205.1 uncultured Phaeodactylibacter sp.
ACTAGGTGCCAGCCCGAAAAGAAGCTTCTGTTTCGAGTGGTTTTGATGGTTGATTCGCTCCGTTAGTAGCCATAAAAGGGAAGGAGTCAACAAATGGCGCAAAAAAAATTGTTTTTTTCTGCCATCGGCGCGGGGCAAAAGCTGGCAACCCTATGCTAGTCCCGTCCGTATGTTGTAGCTTTGCTCTTATCAAACTTTGGCAGCCGCTCAATTGTCCTACGTTTTGAGCACAAACAGCAACCATGGTAAGAAATATACTCGGCAGCCTGTTGCTGCTGCTAGCCTGGCTCGGCGCCCCGGCACAGAACAACCTGGATTGGGCAAGCTTGGCTGATGTGACATTCGAAGACTGCCTTTCCGAGGACTTCGGTGTACCCTATCAGCTAGCCACTTTCGGAGAAAAAATCCGCTCCTACGAAGGCAAAACTGTGCAGATCAGAGGCTACATGATCCCGCTCGACGCAATGGGGCTGAGCTACGTGCTTTCCCGCCACCCCAACGCCAGCTGCTTTTTCTGCGGCGGCGCTGGCCCGGAGAGCATCGTCAAGCTCAACATCAAACCCGAATACGTCAAGCGCTACGAAACAGACGAATTGCGGACCTTCCGGGGCACGCTGCGGCTGAATGAGAGCAATAAAGATGCTTTCAATTATGTACTGGACGGCGCGGAAGCGTTGTAGCTGATGGGAAAGGGGCAGCAAGGAGAGCTTGCCACCGCAGGTGCTTTCCCCGGCAACCTCCGGCGGCAGAGGAATGTTTAAAGTTCAGCTAACACAATAATTCTTTTCAATGGACAGCAATACCAACGCACAGCCTAAACCATTCTGGAAACGCCCCGAAGGCACCACCGGCGCCGTATTCCTGGCAGCCCTGCTGCTCGGCGGCGGCTACCTCATTTTTGCCAATATAGATTTTTTGGTTGGCCTGTTCAGCCAGACGCTCTACCTCGCCATACTGCTGGCAATACTGGCCGCTATCGTGTACATGGTGCTCGACCCCCGCATGCGCAACCTCATTTGGTACATGTACAAAAGTGGGATGCGCTGGGTGACTGGCTTGTTCGTGCAGCTTGACCCAATTGGCATCCTCAAATCCTACGTAGAGGACCTGGAGAAGAAAATGCAGCAGATGAAAAAGCAGATCAGTATTCTGCGCGGGCAGATGCACAAGCTGCGGGAGATCATCCACAACAACAACAAACAGATTGAGGACAACCTCAAGCTGGCCAGCAAAGCTAAAGCCAGCAACAAGCAAACGGTGATGATCCTTAAATCCCGCAAAGCGGGCCGGCTGCGCGACAGCAATGTGCGCCTCGAGGACCTCTATAAAAAAATGGAGGTGCTGTACCGAGTGCTCGACAAGATGTACAAAAACTCCCTCATCCTGAAGGAAGACGTCAAAGACCAAGTCTACATCAAAGAGCAGGAGCGCAAAGCCATCCACGCCAGCCACAGCGCCATGAACTCCGCCCGCAGCATTATGCAGGGCGACCCGGACAAGCGGGCCATGTTCGACGCCGCCATGGAGGCCATTACCGATGATGTGGCCAACAAAGTGGGGGAAATGGACCGCTTTATGGAGATGTCTTCCAATTTCATGGACTCCATCGACCTACAAAACGGTGTCTTTGAAGAAGAAGGCTTAAAAATGCTGGAAAAGTGGGAAAAGGAAAGCGAATCGCTCCTACTGGGCAAAGAAGAAAAAGAACACCTCCTACTGGAAGCTGAAGACGATGAGAATGTCCTTGACCTGGATAAGCCCATTGAAGAACCGATGAAACAGGAGGGGCGGCGTAATCAGTATGATAGTTTTTTTGATTAGAAAACGGCTTCCGCAAAATGAAAGAGAGTTAAGGGGGGCTTTGTTTTCTATGGTTTGTGCCTGACCGCTGATCTTACGCATTAAATAAGACTAAGAGATGCTAACATAGCATCTCTAAACTCTGTATAAAATGATAGACACACTGCTACAATCCATTCTTCTCGTCACGACGATTGGCGGCGACCTCGGTCCGACGAACCTCTACATAACAGACCGTTACCTTCTTTCGGAAAGTAAACATGTCATAGACAGTGGCCCACATGTATGGCTTTACGATGTTGAACATTCCATAATTTATACTTTAAAAGAAGGCAAAGTTACTAGTGTTGTTATTGAGCCCAAAGAATGGGGGCAGGAAAGAGGCTGGAAGGCAGAAGGTTTTGATTCGATAGCACGCGAAGAGGAAGATAGGGCGTCGTAGCTACAAGCAACGACGAGCGAGTGGATGTTACTTAATAACCTTGATTTTGACTACGTCGAAATATTCTTCATCTAAATGGTCGAAATCATTGTCTGCGGTGATTAATTTAGACTGAGTAACTGTAGTGGTTGCAGCTATCCATAGGTCATTCTTACCCATATTTCTTGATGTCATTCCTAGCCTGTTCTCCCTTATCTTGTCTTGGCTATAGGCGTCAATTTCGGCATACTTCTGTATGACCTCTTCGTATTTAATATCGAGGATTATCAATTTACCCATTAGTTGTTCTACTGCTTTAAACCTTTTGTTGCCCCAATAATTTCTTTTAGCCAATGACCGTAAGGGGTCGCGCAATAACAAGTTACCTAGAGTAGGCGAAGTTATTTTGTGC
>CAYNIT010000401.1:0-2595 GCA_964397205.1 uncultured Phaeodactylibacter sp.
GACGAAGACGGGCAGGTCGGCTTGTTCGACGATGCGATGAACTTCACGCCCTTCCCGACAGCGCCGGCGACGATCGAGGTGCCGCTGTACTGCGGAGACTTCGACCTGATCTTCAACAACCCGGCGAGCTTGCCGATCACGGGCCAGCCCACGGCGAGCGACAACTGCGACAACAACATAGACATCACCTTTGAGGACACGTTCGAGGAGAACGGCGACTGCGGCGACATCGTGATCACGCGGACGTTCACCGCCACGGACGACAAAGGGCAGACGGACGAGTGCATACAGCTGATCACCCTGCGCAACGTTATCGCCTCCACGGACGGCGACTCGGAGATCTGGCTGCCGCCATTCACCGCGCCGGTAGAGTGCGACGAGGGCTTCGACGCGCTGCCCAACGGCAACCCTGTGCCGGAAGTGACGGGCTACCCGTTTGTTTTCACGGCCAGCGGCATATTCGACTTGGCCGACGACTACTGCAACGTAGGGGCGACCTTTGAGGACGGCCCGCCGATCGACGTATGCGAAGGCGCTTACAAGTTCATCCGCACCTGGACGATAGTAGACTGGTGCTTCCCCACGGACCTGTTCACCTACTCCCAGGTCGTGAAGGTGGGCGACTTCACCGCGCCGGAGGTAACCTGCCCGGACGGCAGCAACAACCCCGGCCTGGCAGCGGACATGCCGTACCCGGTCATCCCGACGAGCCCGTTCAGCTGCACGGCTTCCTTCGAAGTGCCGCTGCCAGAAGTGACGGACAACTGCTCTAGCTTCGAGGTATTCACGCAGATCGTGACCGAGCAGGAAGTAGAAGTGACGAACAAGTATGGCCAAGTAATCGGCACGGAGACCGACACGGTAGTAGTGCGCACGGTCGAGGCGGACGCCCCGACGCGCATGGTAAGCGGCATCCCAGTAGGGGAGCACTTCTTCCGCTACGTAGTGGATGACGGCTGCGGCAACTCCGAAGAGGTATTCTGCCGCTTCGAGGTGCGCGACCTGATCGAGCCTACGGCAGTCTGCGACGACGACCTGAACATCAGCATCGGCGGCGGCGGCTTTGAAGGCCAGGACGGCTTCTTGGACAACGTCCGCGCGCGGGTGTTTGCCGACGGCATAGAGGGCATCAACGAAGGCTCTTCTGACAACTGCGGCATCGAGCGCATCGAGGTGCGGCGCAACAAGTTTGACCCGTTTGCCTACGACTGCGGCACGCTGCGCAGCGGCTGGGGCCCATTTGTAGACTTCTTCTGCTGCGACGTAGGGGAAGAGATCGAGATCGAGCTGCGCGTCACGGACGTCAACGGCAACCAGAACATCTGCTGGCTGACGGTAGTGCCGGAAGAGAAGGCGCGGCCGTACTGCTTCGCCCCGGCGAACACGTCCGTAGACTGCGACGAGCTGCCTGCCGGCTTCGACCCGGAAGACACCGATATGCTGGCTGACATGTTCGGCTCTCCGACCGCGGAGGACAACTGCGGCGCTGAAGCCGTAGAGCTGCCGCCGGTAGTGGACCTGGAGTGCGGCTTTGGCCGGATCATCCGCCGCTTCCGCGCCGAGGACGTCAACGGCAACACGAGCTCCAACTTCTGCCAGCAAGTAGTGACCATCAACGAGGTGCACAACTACGAGATCTTCTTCCCAGAGGACGAAGAGGTGAACTGCGGCGTAGCGTCTCCGGACACGGTAGAGACGAACGAGATCGGCTGCGACCTGCTGGCGGTGAGCCACGAGGACCACTTCTTCAGCGCCTCGGGCGACGAGTGCTACAAGATCTTCCGGGACTGGAAGGTGATCAACTGGTGCCAGTACGACGGGGAGTCTGACCCGGTCGTGGTAGGGCGCAACGAGGACTGCCGCGGCATCCCTGGAGACGGCAACGGCATCTCCAACGACGGCCAGGGCTTCTGGCTGCTGGCGCGGCCAAACGGCCAGGTGTACTACGACGCCGACACGGACGAGACGCCCGGCAACAACGTGCCCGGCCTGAACTTCTGCAACGCGCAGATCCGGGACTTCTACAGCACGTTTGAAGACGAGACGGGCTACTACGTGTACACGCAGCTGATCAAAGTATACGACGAGCTAGACCCGGAAATCGAGTTTGAAGACGAGGACGCGTTCTGCTCGCTGAGCGGCACGCCGGACTGCGACGGCCTGGTGCAGTACCCAGTCACGATAGACGACGAGTGCACGCCGGACGACCTGGAGATCCGCGTCTTCCTGGACGCTTTCTCCGACGGCGTGACAGACGGCGAGCTGACAGGCGCGCTGGGCGCAGCCTTTGAGTTCGAGCTGCAGGGCAGCACGCCGGGCTACACGCTGAAGGGCCGCTTCCCGATCGGCGAGCACATCTTCATCGTAGAAGTGGAAGACGGCTGCGGCAACGACACTGGCGAGGAGATCCCGTTCGAGGTGATCGACTGCAAGAAGCCGGCGCCGATCTGCATCAACGGCATCTCCATCGAGCTGATGCCGTCCGACACGACGGGCAACGACTCTACAGACACGGGCATGGCAGAGATCTGGGCAGAAGACTTTGTGGCTTCGGACATAAACGACTGCACAGGCCCTGTGAAGTACTCGCTGAAC
>CAYNIT010000402.1:0-2584 GCA_964397205.1 uncultured Phaeodactylibacter sp.
GCATCCCCGTTGAGGTAGGCCGCCTCGACCTCCGAGAGCAAGCGCTGCTCCAGGCGATCCCGCCATACCTGCAAACGCTGGGCTTCTTCTTGCATTTCGGCAGCAGCGATAGCAGCCGCTTTGCCAAAGCCTACAATTCCCGGTACATTGAGCGTGCCCGAACGCAAACCTTGCTCGTGCCCTCCCCCCTGCACTTGCGCAGCAATGCTCACCTTGGGCTGCTTCCGGCTCAGGTACAAAGCGCCTACGCCCTTGGGGCCATACATCTTGTGCGCCGTAAAAGCCATCAGGTGCACCCCCGCTTCCCGCGGATGGCAGGGCAGCTTGCCCACCACCTGGGTAGCATCGCTCATCAGCAGCGTGCCGTGCTTTTCGCAAATTGCCCCTATCTGCGGCATGGGCTGCAGCAAGCCGGTTTCATTGTTCCCCCACATTACGGCAACCAATATGGTATCGGGCCGGATGGCCTGGTCAAGCCGCTGCAGATCAAGCAGGCCGGATTCCTCTACCTCCAGGTAAGTGACCTCCGCCCCCAGCTTCTCGGCTTCGGCGCAGGCATCGAGCACTGCCTTGTGTTCTGTTTTCAAGCTGATGATATGGCGGCCCTTGCGCCGGTACTGCTGCAGTACCCCTTTTATGGCGAGGTTGTCCGATTCGGTAGCGCCGGAGGTGAAGATGATTTCCCGCGTATCGGCGCCGATCAGCTGCGCAATTTGTTGCCGCGCTTCCCGAACAGCTTCCTCCGCTACCCAGCCCCAGGCATGGTTGCGGCTTGCTGCGTTGCCGGGCTGCTCGTAAAAATAGGGCAACATGGCATCCACTACCCGCGGGTCACAGGGCGTGGTGGCGTTGTTGTCTAAGTATATCATGGTATCTTGCTCAATTTCGAGTTCAGGTGCTGATCAAATTTTTCTGGTTTTTTAACGAAAATTCGTCAATTATAGTTGATTGCCCGCTGTCTGTCGCGCGGCAGATTTTCTACTTTTGCTATTTGTATAAAACTCAGAGCTATGTCTGCTGATATGAACTACTTAGACCAACTCAACGACGTACAGCGCCAGGCCGTCACTCATACCGACGGGCCGGTGCTCGTAGTAGCCGGGCCAGGCTCTGGCAAAACCCGTGTGCTTACCTACCGCATCGCCCACTTGATCAAAACGGGAGTAGCCCCTTGGGAAATCCTGGCGCTGACCTTCACCAATAAAGCCGCCCGGGAAATGAAGGCCCGAATTGAGAAGGTGGTAGGGCCGCGCGCCAATAAAGTATGGGCAGGCACCTTTCACTCCATTTTTGCCCGCATCCTGCGCGTAGAAGCCGACAAAATCGGCTACCCCTCCAATTTCACCATTTACGATACCGATGATACCAAGAGCGTGCTGCGGTCCATCATACAGGAGATGAACCTCAACAAGGACCACTACAACATCAACGCGGTGCGCGCCCGCATCTCCTCAGCGAAAAGCAACCTCATCACGCCCAGGCTGTACGAAAAGGACGAAGAGCTGCGCGAACAAGACCGCATGGCCAAACGGCCCCACATCTACCAGATCTACCGCAAATACACGGCGCGCTGTAAGCGCTCCGGCGCCATGGACTTCGACGACCTGCTCTATCGGCTGTACGAGCTGTTCCAAAAAAATCCGGATGATGTACTGGAAAAATACCGTAAGAAATTCCAGTACCTCCTGGTAGATGAGTTTCAGGACACCAACCACCTGCAGTACGCGATCGTCCGCAAATTCATCAATTACAACAACAGCAACCGCAATATATGCGTGGTAGGCGATGATGCCCAAAGCATCTACGCTTTCCGCGGGGCCACCATACAGAACATCCTCGACTTCGAGAAGGACTTTCAGCAGCACGGCATCCAGGTTTTTAAGCTCGAGCAGAACTACCGCTCCACCGAGCATATTGTTCAGGCCGCCAATGAGGTGATCGGATACAACCGCAAGCAAATCAAAAAGACCATCTGGTCGGATAAAGGCGAAGGGCCCCCCATCCGCCTGATTCGGGCAATGACCGACGGGGAAGAGGGCAAACAGGTGGCCGATACCATCATGGAACAAAAAAACCGCCATCACCTGCGCAACGCCGACATCGCAATCCTCTACCGGACCAACGCCCAGTCCAGGGTATTCGAAGAGTACCTGCGGCGGTACAACGTGCCCTACAAAGTATTCGGCGGACTGTCCTTCTACCAGCGCAAAGAAGTCAAGGATGCCATCGCCTACCTGCGCCTGGCGGTCAACCCACAGGACGAGGAGGCGCTGCGCCGCATCATCAACTACCCCAAGCGCGGCATCGGCAAGTCTACTGTGGAAAAACTGTCCAATGCCGCCGCCCAAATGGAAAAACCCATGTGGGAAGTGCTCGGCAAAGTGCCCCTCGGCAAGCGGGCTCAAAATACCATCGCCGATTTCGCAGCCATGGCTAAGTCCTTCCAGCAAAAAGCGGGTAAAGCCAATGCCTATGAAGCCGCCGACTACATCCTCAAACGCTCGGGCATTCTCGATGAATTGAAAGCGGATACCACCGTAGAGGGCATCAACCGGCTGGAGAATGTCAACTCCCTGCTCGACGG
>CAYNIT010000403.1:0-2567 GCA_964397205.1 uncultured Phaeodactylibacter sp.
ATGATGACGTACTGCGCGACATACGCTACTTCCAACAGAATAAAGGCACGCAGTTCCACAGCCTTACGCTGAGCAAGGAGGCCAACCCCGAGGTACTGGAGTTTTTCGATACCAACTGGGTGTACAACCCCAAAGAGAAGGGCATCATCCGGGAGCTGACCGCCGGATTGGGGGAACTCCGGTAAGCTGCTGCCGGCTGGCAGAAAATATTCTGCTGCCGATTAAACCTTACAGCCCCGATGGAGTCCTATCTTGCAAAACACATAACTTGCAGCCATCCTTGACCCTCGATATAGATGATCAAATACTAGCGCTGATGCGCCATGCCGAGACCAAAGAGCGCGGCTTCCGGCTGCTGATGAGCACGTATCAGGAACGGCTGTACTGGCACATCCGAAATATGGTGGGTTCCCACGAGGATGCTGACGATGTACTGCAGGACTGCTTCATCAAGGTGTACCGCAGCATTGCCCGTTTTGAGGGCAAGTCCAGGCTGTACACCTGGCTGTACCGCATCGCCACCAACGAAGCCCTGTCGTTTCTTAAAAAGCGGCGGCGGCGAATCGCTGATTCGCTGGACGAGGCGGACAACCCGGCGGCTTATCAAGTCCGGGCGCAAGCCCATATGGATGGGGATGCTCTGCAGAAACAACTGGAGCAGGCGCTCCGAGCCCTGCCGGACAAACAACGGCTGGTGTTTAATTTGCGTTATTACGAAGAAATGAATTACCGGGAAATGGCCGAGCTGCTGCAAACCTCAGTGGGGGCCTTGAAAGCCTCCTACCATCATGCAGTGAAGAAAATCGAGGCAGCTCTTAAAGAACAGTTTTAAATGAAAGAGCAAGACGACATCCAAAGAGAATTGGAAGGCTTATCGCCCGAACTGGCCCGCCGGCGCGCGGCTAGCTCTGAGCGGCAGACCCCCGAGGGCTACTTTGAGCAATTGCCTGATGTTGTGCTGCAACGGCTGAAGGATACCTCAAACAGCCCGCTGCGAGTGGCCGCCCGCCGCTCCGAAACACAACGCTGGTACCAACGGCCATCCCATATGGCCGGCCTGGCAGCAGCCATGGTACTGCTGTTGGCTTTCTCTTTTTACTTCCTGCAAACGGAAGCGCCAACCGCTGCCAGCTTGGCATCTCTCGAAGAAGAAGAAATACAGCTGTACATAGAGGGCCATATCGAAGAATTCGACTTGCAACTCATGCTGGAAGCCGAACTGGTGGAAGGCCCAGTTGCCCCGGCACCCAACAATTTGCCCGATATTGAGGAAGAAGCCGCGGAGGAGTACCTGTATGAACTTCTGGAAGAGGAGGACTTCGACGCCCTTTTCTAAAACTTAATTACAGACATGACCCAACGAATATTCCTAAGCTTAACCGCAGTAGTTCTGCTCGCCATCAGCGCAAACGCTCAAGAACTGGGAGATAAGATCAACAATCCCCGAGTGCGGGAGCGCATACAAGCTGCCCGGGTGGCCTACATCACCGAACGGCTGAACCTCAATACAAAAGAGTCCCAACAGTTTTGGGCCATCAACAACGAATACGAAGCAGCAAAGCGCTCTATCAAACAACAATACCAATCCGGTGGCAATCTGGAAGCGATGAGCGACGCAGAGGCCGAGAAGCGGCTCCGCCAACAACTGAAAATGGAGGAAGAACTGCTCGAATTAAAGCAATCTTACATCGAACGCTTTCTGGAGGTGGTGCCGGCCCGCAAAGTTGTGCTGTTCCAAAAGGCAGACAAGGAGTTCCGGCTGGAGCTGCTGCGCAAAGTGCGCGACCGGCGCAACAAGGGCCGCCGCTTTCGGAACTGAGGAGCTGCCCATTGCTTCTGTCATGTAGTGCTGCGGTAGAGCAAATTTGATGATCGCCACCTACCAACGCTATAACGGCAGTAAAGTGGGCTTCTCTGTCCGGCAGCCTGTTTGTACTGCCCTTAAACTGGCCGCCGGGGCAATGGTTCCCCTCGGCCTGTACCTGGTAAGCAATTGGCGCCGGAAAGAAGAGGTGGAAGCCCGCAGGCCGGAAGCTGTTAAATAAGTATGCGCCCGCCAACACTTGCAATAAATTTCAATATCAACAAAACTACATATAGATTATTTTTCAAATAAAAAAATCCCATAAGCGTCCTGTAGCAGTAACATATCCTACCAATCTACCACTCCCTCCTGAAAACCTACCGTTCCATTAATGGGCTTCCAGAATGTGGCAAAATACTGGCATTCGGATATCGTTTTACCTATCTTTAAAAACAATTCCTGAAAACGATAGAAGCGTTCCGGTTACAGCCGGCGCTAAGAGGTGCAGGCTTCTGGTAAAAAGACAGCCTTCTGACGGCTTCAAATTGCTGTCGCCACCTTTTTTATAGTCCAATAATTCAGGATTTGTGAAATCCCGCCTGCCTTACCGGCAAGGTGGGCAGGTATGGCACAGCTATTTTTTAGCTCGCAACCCGCCTGCCTAACCGGCAAGGTGGGCAGGCCTGCCGGGCATGCCGGCACAGTAGGCGTGGGACTAAAAAAGTATCTGGCCGCAGAGAACCCGCACATCTGGCTGTTTAAT
>CAYNIT010000404.1:0-2547 GCA_964397205.1 uncultured Phaeodactylibacter sp.
GATCGGCTGACCTATGACTTGAGCACGAAAGTAGCCACCTACCAAAACAACGCTACCCTCACCCAGGGCGAAACGCAGCTCACCAGCAAAAAAGGTTACTACTACGTAGACGACAAACAAATCTTCTTCAAAGACAGCGTGGTCGTCATAGATACGGCATTCAATTTGATTTCCGATACCCTTGGTTTCAGTACCGATACCCGGATTGTGGATTTCTTAGGCCCTACTTTGATCACCAACGACAGCACCCAGTTGTACTGCGAAGACGGCTACTATGACACGGGCAATAATGTGGCTGTCTTTACCAAGAACGCCCAGTACAAAAAAGGAGAGCAGCTTGCTCTGGCCGACACCATCGGCTACAAGGGGGCTACCAATGTCTACAGCTTGCGGGGCAACGCCCGCTTCGAGGAGGGGGCGAGGCAAGCGGAGGCAGATGTCATCCTCTACGAAGAGGAAAAAGACAAAACCACCCTAATCGGACAGGCCCGTTACCGAGATGAAAAGCAGGACATCACAGCTGACCGCATAGAATACGACGCGCAGCAGGAAATATACTCTACCCGTGGGCGCTCTCGCATCAGCGACCCGCCCCAGATTTTAGAAGCCGATCAGGTAGACTACAGCGAAGAGCGCGGTTTGGGCGTTGCCATCGGCAATGTCGTCTGGCGGGATACTTCCGCCGAGCTGACCATCCTGTGCGATACAGCGGATTACAACCGCAAAACGGATTATCTGAAGGCGTTTGGGGGCAGGCAGGGTAGGCCGATGCTGATCAATATGGTCGATGAAGATTCGCTCTTCCTGGCTTCGGATACCCTCCTGGCCCTGCGGATCGACTCCATAGAAAACGACAGCGCGCGGCAACTGCACGCCTACAAGGATGTCCGGATTTACAAATCCAACATGCAGGCGATTTGCGATTCGCTGGTATACAGTACAGTAGACTCGGTCTTCCGCCTGTTCCGCGAGCCCATCGTCTGGTCGGACACCTCCCAGTTTTTCGCGGACACCATCAATATTTTGCTGGTAGACGACAAGATCGACCGCATTTTTATGCGGGAGAATTCGTTCATCATCAATTCTCCGGATGAGGTGATGTTCAATCAGATCAAAGGCAAGTACGTCACCGCCTTTTTTGAAGAGAACGAATTGAGGCGGATGGCGGTGAACGGCAGCGCCGAATCTGTGTACTACGCCTTGGACGACAGCGATGCTTATGTGGGGGTCAATAAAACCGTTTGCAGCGAGATGATGCTTTACTTTGGAAACAACGAGGTAGAACGCATCAAATTTTACAACCAGCCCGATGCAGAGATGTTGCCCATGGGGCAAGCGAACCACAAAAGCCTTCGCTTGGATAATTTCCACTGGGAGCGTCAGTACCGCCCCTACAATCTGGCTGACTTGTTTGACCCAGCCAAGAAGCGGGTTCTCGCTCCACCCTCAAAAGCAGCTCCGGCGCCGGCAGCAGAACGCCCGGCTTCCTATCCCGCGGAAGGCCGCCCGCCCGGCGGTACGGAGCAAGAAGCCAAAGTACAAAAAAACGAATGAAGCCATGAGAGCCGCCCTTATTCTCCTGCTGGCCTACCTTCTTCCGGCTGCGGTTGCTGCGCAGACAGAGGCTCGGCAATTGTTGCAGGATGGCAACCGAGCGTACCACAACCAGGATTTTGCCCAAGCGATTGATAGTTACGAGCGTCTGCTTCAGCAAGGGGTTGCCTCCGCCGCCTTATACCACAATTTAGGCAATGCCTACTACCGGTCGGGGGATTTGCCCCGGGCAGTATTGCAGTACAAACGCGGGCTGCGCTTGGCTCCGAAGGATGAGCAGTTGCAGCAAAACCTCCGGCTCGCTCGCCAGCAACTTCCCGGCAACATCGTCAATATTCAACAATCGGGTGTTGTTTCCTTTTGGCTTTCCCTGCAAGAAAGCTTGTCTGCCAGAGCCTGGAGCATCATCGGCATACTGGGGCTTTGGCTGGCGGGCACTGGCTTAGGCTTTTGGCAGTTCGGCCGCCGGCGGTTCCATCGGAAGTTAGGGTTTGTGCTCGGACTGATTTTGCTTTTGCTGAGCGTATTGCCCTTTGCCTGGGCGTACGGGCGGGCGCAACAGCAGTATTTCCGGATGGAAGCCGTAGTCTTGTCGGAAACAACAGCACTGCAGGCGGCCCCCGAGGCTGAAAGCAAAGAGCTGCAGCCCGTCTACGAAGGCGATGTGGTGCGGGTGCTGGACAGCCTGAGTACCTGGTACAAAGTGCGGCTGGAGGATACGAGCGAGGGCTGGCTGCCTAAGGATCAGTTGGTAGTCATCTGAAGGAAAGGGGAAAACGCCAGGGTTGAGATAGCTGCCTGAAAAAAATTGAAAAAAATACAATAAATTTCCAGAGGCGCTTTTGGCTTGTCTTGATTTGAAAAACATTAGCTTATGGTATAGAAATAGTTCTAATGTTTAGAGCGGCTCCTTTGGCTGCAAGCGCAGCAGCTTGCTGAAATATATATTTTTTCTATCTTTATGGCATCCTTATTAGGACATGAGATAATAAG
>CAYNIT010000405.1:0-2500 GCA_964397205.1 uncultured Phaeodactylibacter sp.
TAAATTCGAACTCAACGGCAAGCCCGTAAGCCTGGAAACAGAGCAGCCCAGCCACCCCCTGCTCTGGCTGCTGCGCGATCAGCTGGGGCTGACCGGCACTAAATTTGGCTGCGGCAAAGCAGCCTGCGGTGCCTGTACGGTGCACGTAGACGGCATGGCCGTGCGCTCCTGCTCCTTTGCCGCGCGCTACGCCGACGGAAAACAGGTGACCACCATAGAGGGGCTGAGCAGCGGCGATGAGCTGCACCCGGTACAGCAAGCCTGGATAGAGCTGGGCGTGCCACAGTGCGGCTACTGCCAGCCGGGCTTCATGATGAGCACGGCGGCGCTGCTGCAGGAAATCCCGGACCCGACCGACGAAGATATCGACCGCAGTATTACCAATATATGCCGCTGCGGCACCTACTACCGCATGCGCAAAGCCATCCACCGGGCAGCCAAACTGATGCAGGCACCTTCTTCCACTCAAAACCCCGAGCATGAATCCTTCTGAATGGAAAATTACCCGCCGTGGCTTCCTGATCAAGGCAGGCATCGGCACCGGGCTGGCAATCGGCCTGGGCGTTTTGAGCTGCGAGCCCATCCGCCGCATGGCCGCACAGCAGGTCCATGAGATGGACTGGCAGTACGATAATGATTCCGGGCCGCGCGTCTGGTTTGAAATCCTGCCCGACGGCCGTATTCGCCTACACTCGCCCAAAGTGGAAATGGGGCAGGGGGTATTCACCGGGCTGGCGGTCATCGCTGCTGAGGAGCTGCATCTCGCTCCGGAACAAATCGAGGTGGTACATGCCTCTACAAGCCATGGCCCGGTAGACCCGCGCGGTACTGGTGCCAGCGACTCGACTTCCTCGCTTTGGTTTGTCTTGCGCGAGCTGGCGGCTACCGTGCGCGAAATGCTGCGCGCACAGGCTGCGGAACAGATGGGGGTAGCTCTGGCTGCAGTAAGCCTGAAAGACGGGCAGGCTATAGCCAAAGGGCAGGTTTTGCCTTACGGCGAAATAGCCCGGCGGGCCCGGCAGTGGGAAGTCCCCGCCGAAGCGCCGCCGCTAAAGCCCGCCGAAAATTACGAATACATTGGCCGCGAACGCCCGCGCGCTGATCTCCGCCCAAAGGTAATGGCCGCCCCGCTGTTTGGCATCGACCAAAAGGCAGACGGTATGCTCTACGGCGCCATCGCCCGTTCGGAGTATTTTGATGCGGCCTTCAAAGGAGCGAAGCCCGGCCGGGCTGCAGAGATGCCCGGTGTGGTGAGGGTGGTGATCGAAGAAGACTTTGCCGGGGTGGTTGCGGATTCCCGCATAGCCGCTGAGCAGGCCTGCGAGGCGCTGGAAGTGGAATGGGATGCCAATACTTCCTGGCAGCAGGAGGAGCTGGAAGCGATCGTACAGGTCGGAAAAGGAACCGAAGTCACTATACAAAAACAGGGTAATGTACCCTGCGCTTTGCGCAAGGGCGAGGTATTTGAGCAAAGTTACCGCACGCCTATGGCTGCCCATGCTCACCTGGAGCCCAACGGCGCACTGGCCTTAGTAGAGGAAGGGCGTGCTACCATTTACATCGGTACCCAAATCCCGCAGCACACCCGCACGGAGGTAGCCGGCCGGCTGGGGCTGGACGAATCGCAGGTCGACATCCTGCCGCAGTACCTGGGCGGCGGTTTTGGGCGGCGGCTGCATACGCCCAATGCCATGCAGGCGGCGGTGCTGTCCCGGGCAGTGGGCCGGCCTGTGCACTGCTTCTGGAGCCGGCAGGCGGAGTTTCAGAACGGCTATCTGCGCCCGCTCACGCACCACGTCCTGCGCGCAACCCTCCGCCCCGACGGCCTGATCGATGCCATTGAGCACAATACCGCAAGCGGAGACGTAGCTTTCAACACCCCCATTTTCCCCGACTTTGCGAAGCCTTTTCTGGGCGTCGACTTCGGCGGTTGGCGCGGTGGCATGATACAGTACAAGGCGATTCCCAATTACCGGGTGAACGCCTACCGCTGTCCGCTGCCGCTGAAAACCAGCTGGTGGCGGGGGCTGGGCTTGCTGGCCAATACCTTTGCTATCGAGAGCTTTATGGATGAGCTGGCCGAGCTGGCCGGTAAGGACCCGGTAGCATTCCGCCTTGCACAAATCCGGCAGGATGAGAAGGGGCGCGCCTTATCAGGCGTCATCCGGGCAGCCGCAGAGGCAGCCGGCTGGGGCCAAAAGCTACCCGAAGGCCATGCTCTCGGCTTCGCCTGTTCCACCGATGCACATACACCGGTTGCGCAAGTGGTGGAAGCCAGCCTGCAGGACGGGCAGCTCAGGGTGCACCGCGTCACCTGCGCCATTGACCCCGGCCTGGCGATCAATCCCGATGGTATACGGGCGCAGTGCGAGGGCGCTATCGTGCAGGGGCTGAGCTCCGCCCTGCTCGAGCGCATGTCCGTAAAAGACGGCCAGCTGCTGCCAACCATGTACGGGGCATATCCCATCGCTATGATGCAGCATGCCCCGCGAGACATTGA
>CAYNIT010000406.1:0-2475 GCA_964397205.1 uncultured Phaeodactylibacter sp.
TGCGCGACCCCTAACTGCAGGCTGATGGCATCAACGTATGCACTGCCCGGCCAGTACTCCACCGTGCCTGGATAGCCGGCCGGGCTCCACAAGACGTTCAAGCCCGGCGCTTCGTTTTTGATTGTTTTGGCAAAGTGTTGGAAAGCTTCCGTGTAAAGCTTGTGAAACTTCAGCTGCCAGGGCTTCTCCCGTACAGGCACTTCCATGGCTTCATTCCAACGCAAATATACCGGTGCTTCAAAACGCTTTAAGAACCGGGCGAGCTGCCGAATTTTAGCATCGTAGCTGCCCTCCGAGGCAGCCCGGAGCTTAGCGCCGTAGCGGCGGTCGAGCGGGGGCGTAGCCAGAGCATCTACGGCCAAAAACAGAGGGCGGCTTTGGTCCACGGCCCGGAATAAACTCGGCAGCCGGTCATTCGCTTCGAAGGTGTACCAACTCAGCCGGTAGTGCTGAGCATCCGACAGAAAGTCAGGATGAAGTACCTTTAGCGGTATTGGCTCTAATTGGCTAGTGTTGGTGCTGCGGCAATTGGCCAAAAGCAGGCCGAGCAGCAAAAAGCAGAGATAAAGTGGGGTTTGTTGCATATTTGTTTTGTTGTTGTGGCGGCTTTCCCGCCAAAAATAGCACTAAAACCAAGCTGATGTATGTCCGCTCCTGCACATTAACAATTCCCTAAAGCGGTAGCGGCCATCTTTTCTGCTGCAAAATTGTAATTTTACCAAATAGGACCTGAATTATACATCACTGAAATCGGTATACATGAAATTCTTAAGCACGGCAATGTTTCTTCTGCTAGCCCTTTCCTTCGCGCACGCTCAGGACTCCTACAAGGCTGAAAACGAGGGCTGGCTGGTGAGCCTCAATGAAGCTTACAAAGAGTCTAAGGCCACTGGCAAACCCATCATGGCCAACTTTACCGGCAGCGATTGGTGCATCTGGTGCAAGCGGCTTTCCAAAGCGGTCTTCGATAAGAAAGTATTCAAAGAATGGGCCGAAGAGCATGTGGTGCTGCTTGAGCTCGATTTTCCCAAAAGGAAGAAACTCCCGGAAAACATCAAGCAGCAAAACTATGCCATGCAACAGCAATTCCAAATAAGCGGCTACCCAACCGTTTGGGTATTCCATATTGAAAAAGACCAGGAAACGGGTAGTTTTACCCTTGACCCGCTGGGCAAAACGGGCTACCAGCCTAATGTGAAGTCCTTCATCTCCGGAGTTGATAAAATGCTGGAAAGAGACAAGCCGAACGATGGCTAAATCAGCGGCTGGCTGCGGAGCTACTCCACCGGAGCGGCGCCGCAGCTTTAGCCTGCTTAGCGCAACAGCAGCACATCCCCAGTAAAGACCTCTTCCCGGCCGCCGATTTGCAGTACCAATTGGTACACGAATACGCCTGCTTTCATAGTTTCGCCGCGCTTCTTACCGTCCCATCCCCTCAGCATCTGCAAGGACGTATCCTCCTCCTCGTGCAGCAACCCTCCCCACCGGTCAAACACCTGAAATGCTACTACCTGGTAGTCGCGATCGCTAAGTGGCAGAAAGGCATCATTGCGCCCGTCCTCATTGGGGCTAAAGACATTGGGCAGGTATACCGCCCGGTCCTGGCTCACCACTATCCGCACTTCCGCCGCTGCGCTGCAGCCCAAGGTATCCGTGGCCACTAGCTGGTAGAGCTGCGATGTCTCCGGGCTGGCGAAGGGCTGCAGACAGTCACTGCAAGAGAGCCCCAAAGGCGGTGACCAGGCGAAGCTGCTGAAAGCATTCAGATCGCCCTGCGGCATCAGCTGTACGCTATCCCCCAATTCTAGCTTCAACTCCCCCACCAGTTCTAATTCTACAGCTGGGACAGGATCAAGCCCAACCGACCGGCTTGCGACACATCCATTAGGGCTCTGTGCATAGACGGTGTAGTTGCCCGGGGCGAGGCCAGAAAACAAGGTATCCGCCATAAAGCTCTGCCCGTCCAAGCTATAGACCAAAGATTCTGAACCAGCTACGCTGATCTGCCCGCTGGAACCGCCGGAGCAGGTTATGGGGCGGACCTCGAGGGAGAAATCCGGTGCAGCCGCTTCGGGGACCTCAGCCTGCAGGATGGCACTGCAGCCGTTCTGATCAGTCGCGGTCAAAGCGTAGGTTCCCGCTGCCAATGCCGAAAGGCTATTTGTATTAGCGGAGGTATGCGCCCAGGAGTAGTCCAGTGGAGGCGCTCCACCACTGGCCTGCACGGTAAGGCTTCCATTGGGGGCCTCCGGGCAGGCCGGCTCTACGCTTGCCTGCAGGCTGAGTGGCTCCGCAACGCTGAGCGCTACCATAACTACTGAGTCGCAACCGAATTGATTGACGAATACCTGCTCGTAGGTGCCCGGCGCAGTTTCGTAATTGCCGAAAATGAGGCTGCTGTCCCCGGCGCACTGCTCCAAGCTTAGGGGTCGCGCAATAACAAGTTACCTAGAATAGGCGAAGTTATTTTGTGCG
>CAYNIT010000407.1:0-2467 GCA_964397205.1 uncultured Phaeodactylibacter sp.
ATGTCCTGCCCTTCCAGCGTCGTCAGATAGTGGCTGTGGTTGACGCAGGGGGCCTGCACCCGGCCGCCGCAGCGCCGCGCTTCGTGGAAGTAATACTCCGCCCGGTAAAAGCCGCCAAAGTTATTGATGACTGCGACGATGAATTCCAGTGGGAAGTAGGCCTTCAGGTACAGGCTCTGGAAGCTCTCTACCGCAAAGCTGGCCGAGTGCGCCTTGCAAAAAGAGTAGCCGGAAAAGCTCTCTACCTGCCGCCAGACTTCTTTGGCCAGTTCTTTGGAGTGCCCCCGCGCCCGGCAATTCTCGAAGTACTGCCGCTGCAGCCGCACGAAGGTGTCGCCCCGCGCCTTTTTGCCGCTCATGATACGGCGCAGCACATCGCTCTCGTCCAGCCCCAGGCCGGCGAAGTGGTGCACGATTTTCATCACATCCTCCTGGTAGACCATTACGCCGAAGGTCTCGCCCAGCTGCTCTTCGAAGACCGGATGCAGGTATTCGAAGCTGTCCGGGTGGTGGAACCGGCGGATGTATTCCTTCATCATGCCCGACTTGGCCACGCCCGGCCGGATGATGGAGCTCGCTGCCACCAAATGCACATAGCTGTCGCAGCGCAGCTTCTTCAGCAGCCCCCGCATGGCAGGGGATTCGATATAAAAGCAGCCCATGCAGTCGCCGGAGCGCAGCTGCCCCTTCACCCGCTCGTCTTCCTTGATGCGCGGGATGTCGTGGATGTCTACCGCTTTGCCCTGATTGCGCTTGACCAGCGCTACGGCTTCTTTGAGATGCCCCAACCCCCGCTGGCTGAGCAGATCGAACTTGTGGAAGCCGAGCGCTTCGGCCTGGTACATGTCGAGCTGGGCGATGGGGAAGCCTTTGGGCATCATCTGCAGGGCAGTTTGGCAGTAAATGGGCTTTTCCGAGATCAGAATGCCGCCCGCGTGGATGGAGCGGTGGCTGGGGAAGCCCTGCAGCTTACGGCCGTAGTGCAGGATTTTGCCGGACAGCTCGTGGTGCTGCCTGGTATCCAGAGGAGAAGCCGCGATTTTGTCGATTTCCCCCTTTGGCAAACCGTACACTTTGCCGAGTTCCCGCACGATGGAGCGCCCTTTGAAGGTAGAGTAGGTCGCTAGCAGGGCGGTATAGTCCCGGCCGTAGCGCTTGAAGACGTAATCCGTCACATCGTCCCGCTCGTCCCAGGAAAAGTCGATGTCGAAATCCGGCGGCGAGCTGCGGTGCGGGTTGATAAAGCGCTCGAAGTACAGCCCCAGCTCCATGGGATCCACATCGGTGATGCGCAGGCAGTAGGCGACGATGGAGTTGGCGCCGCTGCCCCGGCCTACGTGCCGGTAGCCGGCGGATTGGGCGTAGCGCACGATGTCCCAGGTAATAAGAAAGTAGGGGCAGAAATCCTGCTGCTCGATCACCCGCAGTTCCCGCTTGACGCGCTGCAGCGTGTCCCGGTAGGCGGGCGAGTCGGTGCCCAGGTGGCCGTAGCGGCGCGCGCAGCCGTTGAGGGCGAGCTTTTCCAATAATTTAAAATCACCTGCTTTGCTGCCGGTAAAGCTTTGGCGGTTGAGGTGGAGGCCCGGCCGGAGGTCGATGCGGCACTGTTGCAGCAGTCGCTCCGCCTGCTCGATCAGGTAGGGGTGGGTTTTGTAAAATGTGCGCATCTGCTCCGGCGCCATCAGCCGTTCGGAGGCTTTGACGGCCTGCTTGGGGGTGAGCTTGCTGAGCAGGGTGTTTTCGTCTATGGCGCGCAGCAGCCGGTGCAGTTCGAAACCCTCGTTGTCGGCGAAGAAAACCGGGCTGAGGGCCACCAATTTGTTTTGGTGTTCCAGCAGCTCGTGCCCGAACAGCCGCGCCACATGCTCGGGCCGGATGCCCAGGAACTCCTCTTCGCGAAATTCCTGAATGGGTTTCACCAGCCGAGGGTAGATGATGTAGGCGTGCTGCATGGGCGGTGCCCGCTCTGGCAGCGGCTGCTCCTCGAGCGAGGCGCGGCTGAGCAGTTGGTTGAGTTCCCGCATGCCCTCCGCATTGCGCGCCAGCCCGATGTACAGGCAGCGCCCGTCCTGCCGGTATTCCAATCCCACTACTGGCTTGATCCCGGCCTCTTCGCAGCAGCGCACAAATTCGTATGCGCAGCTCATGTTGTTGATGTCGGTCAGCGCCACAGCGGTGTAGCCCAACTGCGCGGCGCGCTCAGTCAGGGCAGACGGTGGCAGGGTGCCATACCGCAGGCTGTAGTAGGTATGGGCGTTGAGGAGCATAGGTTTTCGTCATAGTATGCGGGGGCAAGATAAGATTTTTGTTTGAAATAATATGTTTACATTTGCTTATGTTCATCAATCCCGCACCTTATGGAAAGAATAGCTAATGCCCTAAAACAACCGCGTTTCCGGTGGCTACCTAAACATTTGAACCACATAGCAGAAAAAATCGCTATAGACAACAGGAATATTTCTTTTTA
>CAYNIT010000408.1:0-2445 GCA_964397205.1 uncultured Phaeodactylibacter sp.
TAGGGAAAATAGAGCTGATGATCAGGTACTCTTGGTTAATTGACCAAAGCAGGAGGTACGCTATTGCCGCCGCCAGTAGCAGCTGCACGATGCGGATTGCTGTAAACCCGGACTGCATTTTGCGCCTGTGCTTGATCATGCTGCTTCCCCATCGCCCAATCAGTCCGATGGATAGCAGGAAGAGCAGCCTGACGATGGCCCAAAGCCAGTCAGTAGCTTCCTTAATCAGGCTCATTCCTACCGGTGCAATGCCAGCCCATGCTGCCCATTCCATTAGTACGTAAGAAAAGAAAGGCCAACTGCGCTGGCTATTGGACAGTATAACGATCCCGTCGCCGGTTTCTGGTACAGCATGAAAATGAGTCATCCATCCCGAACCTTGCCCGCCGTGCGAAACCGCCTGCTTACCGTCGTCCAGCCATTCTAAAAAATAGCCCAATCCGTAAGCATCAAAAACCAGTCCGTAAAAGCCGCCGACGCTGACCACGGGGGTATAGAGACTGTCGATGCTTGAGGCAGTAAGCACGGCAGGTTCGTTGTATTTTTTCATGCCGGCTGCTACAAAGGTGGCCACATCTCCGACTGTCGAAAAGAGGCCGCCCGAGGCTTTATCTGGGTAGACATAAACTGGGATAGGCTTACTGTCATGGCCGTGGCCATGCGGCACAGTGGGCTCAAAGCTTTCCCGCCATTCAAAGGAAGAGTGCTGCATGCCAAGCGGGGCAAGAACCGCCGACTGCATGTAGTCCGCAAAGCTTTGGCCGCTGACTTCTTCGATCAATAATTCGAGCACATTGAATCCAGCATTGGAATAACTGAAGGACTTGCCAGGCGCTTGTTGTAGAATAGCGTCCCTGGCAAGTTTTTCCTCTAGTGAAGGTTTGTCCGCCTGTGGAGGGTAGTGTATGCCAACTGTGCCCAAGGGTAGGCCGCTGCTGTGGCTGAGCAATTGCCGCACCGTAATTTGTTCCGTGGGATAATCGGATGTGGGGAATTCCCAGCCTTTCAGGTACTGGTCGACGGGATCGTCCAGTTTTATTTTGCCCGTTTCTACCAATTTCATCACTCCCCAGGCGGTTACAGTCTTGGAAATGGACTCTACCCTGCAGTAGGTATCTACCGTCATCTTGCGCTTGGAGGCGCGTTCAGCATATCCATAGGCTTGAGCCCAGCTCACTTCCCCTTCCGTGATCAGAGCAACGATAGTTCCAGGAACGTCATATCGCTCCATGAGTGCGGGGATACGCCGGTCAAGCTGTTGGAGGAAGGCTGCCAAGGTATCCGGCCGGGACTCCAGTTGACTTGCCCCGGCTGGGCCACAGTTTGCGAAGACAGCTAGGCTTACAAGCAACATGCATAGATTGGCTTGTCGCATGATCGATGGTTTTCAATCTTGCAAATTGAGTGATGGCTGTCGACCAGGAGAGTATTCAATACAATATTACGAAATTTTGCGTATTAATTCGCCTGTAGTCCGCATTAACATCCGCCTGCACATCCCGTTTCCTTTATACCAAATGAAAACTATCCCATGGCACAAACCTTAGCGGACCTCGGACGGCAGGTGGCTCCCCTCTTGGATCCTCGCTGCTTGCATTAAGATGGGCTAGGGAAGTTGGCCGGCGGTTCAAAAATGTATAGCGGTTTAGAGTTGCAGTGTGCACTAGCTTTTCGCGGGCAAAAGATCAGTCATTTATACAACTTCGCCCTGTACCTCGGCTTCATCAAATTCTCCACCGAGAGGATATTATCCAGTTTTTCCTCGGAGAGCAGTTCCTTTTCCAGCACCAGCTCGCGTATGCTTTTGCCGGTGGCTATGGCTTCCTTGCCGATCACGTCGCCCATGTGGTGGCCGATGTAGGGGTTGAGGAAGGTGATGATGCTCACCGAATTCAGGACCGTTTCCTGGGTATGCTCCGGGTTGGCGGTGATGCCGCGGATGCATTTTTCGGCCAAGGTTTCGCAGGCATTGGACAACAGCTCGATCGATTCGAAAAGGCATTGGGCGATGACGGGCTCCATGACGTTCAATTGCAATTGCCCGGCTTCGGCGGCGAAGGATACGGTAACATCGTTGCCCATGATCTTGAAGCAGACTTGGTTGACGACTTCCGGAATGACCGGATTGACCTTGGCGGGCATGATGGAGGAGCCCGCTTGCAGCTTGGGCAGGTTGATCTCGTTCAGCCCGCAGCGTGGCCCCGAGGAGAGCAGCCGCAGGTCGTTGCAGATTTTGGAGAGCTTGACGGCGGTCCGCTTGACCGCGCCGGAGATCATCACATAGGCGCCGCAGTCGGAGGTCGCCTCGATCAGGTTTTCGGCTTTGACAAAGCTGGCTTTGGTGAACTGCTGCAGGTACCCTATAGCTAGCTCGGAATAGCCCGGGGGCGCGTTGACGCCGGTGCCGATGGCCGTGGCACCGAGGTTGACTTCCAGGATGAGGTC
>CAYNIT010000409.1:0-2405 GCA_964397205.1 uncultured Phaeodactylibacter sp.
ATTTGAACCACATAGCAGAAAAAATCGCTATAGACAACAGGAATATTTCTTTTTATTCAATCAACGCCCTTTTTCGACAAAAGAAACGGGAAGTTTCAAAAAGCCCGGGAGAGTTTGAGGGCAGCTACATTATAAGAGGGTTTGTAGAAAAGCAAAGAAGTGACCGACTGAGAACCAAAGGTGAAGATTTATATGTTATATTTAGGCTGGACAGGCATGATAATATAATTGTAATCACTGCCTTCAGTGCCTCAGATAAAGCATAGCATGATTATGGATCCGAATCGAACAGACGAGCACTTGCAGGCTATCTCACTACAGAAGTTGCGCAGCCAAATTGAAGCAGAAGCCGTTTTCACTCCTTTAGAACCGGCAAATGAAGCTTCTCCCGAAGCGGAAAGCGATGAGTCAGAAGGAGTAGACGAACTCCTTATGTCTATGTCTGCAGAAGAGTTAGGCGCATTTTTTGAAGCAGGGCTGCAGATAGACGCGCTGACCCTGGAACAAAAAGCAAAGTTGACAGGGTTGCCCCCGGCAACAATTTCCAAAATTGAGACGAACAAATGGAGTGCCACCCTGGAGGAGCTGATCACTTACTGCAGGAACCTGCGTATCCCTGTCAGGGCAGTCATCCCTGAGCTTTTTGATGGGGAGGCGGGTTGAAGTATCCTACTTGCTTTTCCGCCGCTTCAATGGTAACAAACCACCCCACGCCTCGTACCTTCGCAGCAAAAAAATGCTACCCAGCCAACGCCACCTGTTCGACCTGCCCAATGACATCGCCTACCTGAACGGCGCCTACATGTCCCCACAGCTAAAGTCCGTCGAGTCCGCCGGGAAGATCGCGCTGCGGCGCAAAAACCGGCCCTACGAGATACAGCTGGACGATTTTTTCCAGCCCGTGCAAGCCTTGCGGGAGGCTTACGCCAAACTCATCAACTGCCCGGCGCCGGGGCGCATTGCGCTTATCCCTTCCGTATCCTACGGCATGGCGGCCGTAGCCAATAACCTGCCGCTGCAACCCGGCGACAACATCGTGCTGACGCAGGAGCAGTTCCCCAGCAATTACTACGCCTGGGAGCGGGCCGCCAAAACCAGCGGTGCCAGCATCCGGGTAGTCGACCCACCGGTAAGCGATACGAGAGGGCAGGCCTGGAATGCAGCAATTCTGGACGCGATTAACGAACGTACCGTGATGGTCGCTATGGGGCACGTACACTGGGCGGACGGCACGCTGTTCGACCTAAAGGCTATACGGGAGCGGGCTACTGAGGCCGGTGCGCTGCTCGTGATTGACGGTACGCAGTCGGTGGGCGCGCTGCCCTTCGATGTGCAGGAGCTGCAGCCCGATGCGCTCATCTGCGCCGGCTACAAATGGCTGATGGGCCCCTACAGCATCGGCCTGGCGTACTATGGCCCGGCATTTGATGATGGCTTGCCAGTAGAAGAGAACTGGATTAACCGGGTGGACAGCCACGACTTCCGCAATCTGGCGCAGTACCAATCGCAGTACCAGCCCATGGCTGCCCGCTACAATATGGGCGAGCAGAGTAATTTCATCCTTGTACCTATGTTGCGGGCCGCCATCGATCAGCTGCTGGCCTGGGGAGTGGGCCGCATTCAGGAATACACCCGGGCGCTACTGCAGGAGCCGCTGCGGGAGCTGCAGCAGCTGGGCTGCTCCGTGGAGCCGGCGGCGGACCGGGCGCATCATCTCGTTGGCGTCCGTTTGCCGCAGGGGACGGACATGGAGCGCTTCCGGCAGCATTTGCAGGAGGAAAAGGTGCATGTTTCTATCCGGGGCAATGCGGTGCGGGTGTCTTGCCATCTGTATAATGAGGGGTGGGAGGCGGAGGGGCTGGTGAGGGCGGTTCGAAAATGTAAAATGTAGAATGTGAATCCGTGATAATGTAAAAGGACAAGCGCAACAGGGCTCGGGCGTGCAACAAGTTACGCCTAGCTTGACAAGTTTTCCCCGGCAGACTGCCAGCCCTGTCATGTCTGATGGGAGTGTACATTTAGCGGTGTCTGCCGAAACACTCGTGAAGCTAAACAACCGACAGTCAAGCTCGAATACTCCCTGTCTGATCAAAATCCAGGATCAACGCAAAGAATATTGTCGCACCTACGGCGCTTGCCGGGCGGCGGGTGGGGTCAATTGCGCAGCTTCCCGCTGTGCTCCGGGTTGAGGCGTGGAGCGTCAGGAGGGGGCACAAAGTCATGCGCCCCCAATGAGATTTGTCGTTACTCTTCGTAAGGCACGGTGCGGATAAAGTCTACCGGGGTTCGAGAGCCCTCAAGGTGTTCAAGTGTTCCGTTTCCGCTGAAATAAAACAGCTCCCCACGTATGGTATCTGGATGTACAAATATGCCCATAAAACCACGATTTACGAGACCAATACGTT
>CAYNIT010000410.1:0-2404 GCA_964397205.1 uncultured Phaeodactylibacter sp.
TTTCAAAACGAAGGGGATCGTTAATGCTTCTATGCACTTTGACAAGGATACCCTTTCTCCTACCTATGAGCTGCAGGTAGGGCGGCCGGGCAGTTCCTACGCTTTCGAAATTGCTGAAAAAAGCGGCCTGAGCAAAAAAGTGCTCAACTACGCCAAACACCGGACCGGCAAAAACGAAAAAGCCGTGGACCAGCTGCTGGTCGAACTGCAGCAGGAAAAGCAGGAGGCAGAAGAGGCGCTGGAAAAACTGCGCGCCAAACAGTCTAAACTCGACAAGCTGATCAAAAACTACGAAGACTTGCACCGTGAGCTGGAGTACCGCCGCAAGAAAATGAAATTAGAGGCAAAAGAGGCCGCTTTGCAGCAAACCGCTCGCGAGAATCGCGACATGGAACAGCTCATTCGAGAGATCAAGGAGCAGCAGAACCTGGAAAAAGCCAAACAGCTCTCCCAGCAGGTCAAGCAGGAGCGCACCCAACTGGCTGAACAAGTGACGACTCTGCGCGAGGACATTTATTATAAACCTACCAAGAAGGATAAGCAGAAGGAGCAGATCAGAGAAGGCGATTTTGTGAAAATGAAAACCGGCGGCGCTACTGGTACGGTGGAGGCCATCGACGGCAACAAAGCCATCGTCATGATGGGGCAGATGCGCATGACCATTAAGCTGCGCGACCTGCAGCACGCCAAAGCGCCTTTGGATATCAAGAGCACCAAGAGCGTTCAGTCCAATACAGACTCCAACGCCGCCAATTTTGACTCCAAGCTCGACATCCGGGGCATGCGCTACGAAGAAGCTCTTAAAGTTGTAGAGGATTTTGTCGATCAGGCGCTGATCACCAATACCGGCAGCCTGCGCATCGTGCACGGCAAGGGGAGCGGAGCCCTGCGGGAGGCGGTGCGCCGGAAACTGCGAGAGTACAATCTGGCCATGGAGATAGAACACCCGCCGCAGGAGATGGGAGGGGACGGTGTAACTTTGGTAGAATTGAAGTAAATACTATCTTAGCCAAGATCTAGTTCGTAGAGCCAGCATCTGCGCGCTCCGTGGAATCTAAGCCCTACGTACGCTTTCTTTAATCGCTCAAATCTTTAATTATGGTTTTCAAAAACAGTTTGAAGTGGAGCCTGCTCCTGCTATTCGCGCTCCCTTACACCGCCTGTGATGACGAGGAGCCGCAGGGGTTCATTGATCAGCTTGCCGGCCAGTACACCGGCGACTATCGCCAATTGACCTGTACTTTCCCTCAGAATGAAGTGTTTACGGTGGAAGGCAGTGCTACTGCGGATGTCAGCAAGATCAGCGATCAGGAGGTTGCTGTCACTTTGGGTGCTCCGAGCCTGGGTACCTTTTTTCAATTCGACGGTATGGTTGACTCCGATACCTCTTTTACTGTTCCGCCCTTCACCGCCGAAGATCAGAAAGTATACTTCGGCAATGGCAAATTAATCAATGACGAATTCAGTGTCGTGCTCAGCGACAGTTGTTCGCTATTGGGCAGTCAAACCGCAACGGTCCTATTCCGCGAAAAGTAGAAAAGGCAGCAAAGGGGGAGGGCAAAGGCTTTTTGTTCCTGCCCTCTTTGCCAGCTAGCTTTCCTGACAGCTTGCCCAGTCGTATCTTTGCAGGATGGGTTGGAAACGTGGCCTACTTCTGAATCGTGCCAGCTTCGGCATTCGAGCTTGAAAAATGCCAATCTATCCGGGCTGTTATCCCTTCGCGCGCTACTCCCTTATGTTTCTTTCCGGACTTTTATGGCATAAACGCGCCATTTTTGTTCTCTAATAAAGCTAACCATTTGCATGTCTGCTTGTTACACCCGTAATTGCCTAATCATTTATGATCACCCAGCCACCCACCTGGCTTGCAGAACCATCCTTCCCAATTCAATGGTAAACTAAATTTTATACTTATGCTGAAATGTACACCCCTCATCGCCCTGGCCTCCATGTTTTTACTAATAGCATGCGAAAAGGAGGCTACTCCCGAGCCGCAGCTTCCCCTTATCGACCGCATCGTCGGAGAGTATCAGGGGGACTACACCCTCTTGTCCTGTCAGGTGCCGCCTTCGGAGCTGTCTACCGACCAAAATGCCTCAGCTAGCGTGCTCCGCGGCGGGGAGGAAGCGATACAAGTCACCATCCGATCAGGCAGCTCGGAAGTATTGCTGGAATTCGACGGGAACCTGGCAACGGATAGCACCTTCCTCATCCCGCTGTTCTTGAACGCAGACAGCAGCGATACGTACCGGGGCACTGGCAAATTAGTCGGAGAAAGGCTACAAGTCTCCCTTACTAATGGCTGCAGTTACATTGCCAGCGGCGGGGGGGAGGTTGCCATTACCACACTGACCTACAAGGGGGAGCAACCGCAGTAAGCATTGCTGCAATACTGAAGATTAAG
>CAYNIT010000411.1:0-2393 GCA_964397205.1 uncultured Phaeodactylibacter sp.
TATCCTTGCGCAAGCAGGAAAACGATGAGCAGCAAAGTAGCCAGGCTGAGGAATACGGTCAGCGGCATTGCTACCGAAAAATCCACTACCGAAGAGCCCGCCCGGATTACCTCGGCGGGTACCGCTATCAACAAGTCAAATATGTTACTGCCTACCACATTATCCAGGCTAGTCACCCCTTTTTCATTCCTGGCTTCCTTTACACTTACAATAGCGTCCGGAACACTCGTTGCCGCGGCCAGCACCAAAGCGCCCCAGAGAAAGTCGGGCGTACCGAAGTGGTCGCTAAGGAAAATAGCGCTGCGCACCAACACCTCTACGCTCAGCAGAATGAGCAGCAGGCTGATGCCGAACCGCAGCCACATTCGGCCCAAGGAGCGCTCCGCACGAGCCGCTTTCCGCGAGTTTTGCTGAAAAGCCTGCTTCTCCTTTTGCTGCAGCAATAGATATAGGCAGTAAAGTAGAACCGGCATTAGCGCCAGCTGTAACCATATAGCGCAGAGCCGGGATAGGATGTTCGATGAGCACTGTACCCTAAGCTGAACACAGCGAAAGGAGGAAATAGATGCTGGGTGGAAAGTTTTTTACCGCATCAGCATTTTGCTTTTCATGCTTACGGAAGCCGGCTTATTCACACCCCAGGTCTTGCATCGACCGCTCGTCGGCATTGGGGAAGCACTTGCCGGTTGGCAATTGTTCAGGGACGTAGCGCTCCAGCTCTGGGTCGTAGAGCGCCTGCTCCAGGAAGGCCGTGATGGCATCTACCTCCTCGCTGCTGAGCCCGAGCGGTACGAACTCATCGGAGATTTGGGACAGCGGTACTTCTTCATTTTCGGGAATCGCCTGGTTTTTGTATTCCACCACTTCGCGGATGGAGCGCATCGTGGCGCCATGCCCGTAGAAGGGCGAGTCCTTAAGGTTGTACAGCTGCGGCACTTTGAAGTGGTACATATCTTCTGGGCGGTTGGTAAAGCCACCGCGGCCGAGGTTTTCGATCGCTTCGGAGGGCGTGAGGAACACCTCTTCTTCGCAGTCGTTGAGGTCCTTCATGCCAAGGCCGTGAAATTCCATGCTGTTCAGGGCAGGCCCCGTATGGCAACTGCTGCAATTGGCTTTGCCGAAGAACAATACAGCACCCTCTTTTTCCAGCGGGCTCATCGCTTCGGTTGCGCCCCGCAGCCACTGCTGAAAAGGAGCGCGGTTGGCCAGCAAAGTCCTCTCGTAAGCCGCGATAGCTAGCCCGGCTGGTTCGCGGGAATACCGCTCCGGAGCAGGCCAGTCCGGAAAGGCCGCGTCAAACATGGCTTTGTAATCCGCGAGATCCGAAACATCCGAAGTATCCTCCAATTGCCGGTGCACAGATAGGCCAGCAATGGCTTGGGTTTCCAGCCCATGGTAGCCCCGCAGGTTGATTTCCTTCGGCGTGCCGACTGTCCAGGCGTATTCGGTGCCGAGGTTAACGCTGCGCGCCCCAAATTGCCCGTTCCACAGCATAGCAATCTGATAGGCCGTATTCATAGCGGAGGGCGTACGGATGGGCTGCACGTCGATGTTTAAAATATTGTAGGCCTCTTCCCGGTCCCGGGCTTCGCCGTTCAAGCCGAAGCCAGTACCGCCTTCGCCTATGCCCTGATGGCGGTTGGCTTGAAATCCAGCCGAGGCAAAGTGGCAGGAAGCGCAGGAATAGGTGCCGCCGCCCTGCTCCTCGTTCGGGTTGCGGGCGATGCCGGTTTCGTGGTACAGCATCTGGCCTAGGGCGACTTTTTCAGGGGTCAGGATGTTGCGCGGGTCCTGCGGGATCGCAGTGTAATTGTCGCTTTCCGGCAAAACGTAAAAATCGAGGCTGCCGGTGGGCGATTGCTCTTCCAGCAGTTTGCGCAGTTCCTGATCCAGTGGGTTGTTGTTGGCTTCGGCAATGGGGCTGTCCTTTTGGCAAGCCATCAAAAGGAAGGAAAGCCCAGTAAAAAGCGCTAGTGGGGTTTTCAACCGCATGTGCATTGGGATTAAGTTTTACAAAAGAAACACCATAGGGGGAGTTTGTAAATATAAGTAAAAAAGTAGATGAGTAAAGGTTTTGGTTTTTAAGAAAGTTATGCAATCAGCCTTTTAGGCCGAATGATACTTGCGCATGTAAAGCAACAAGACAACCGCTGCCAGTAAGGCAATGACAGCCAAATAGGCCCGCCAGCTAGGATTTGCTGTCCACTCCAGCACTTTGCCAGAGGCACCAACCAAGTTGCTCAGCCCTAAGAAGCAGCTCATGGCAAAAACGAGCAGTACTGAAGGCATTAGGAGCTCCATTACCGCCCCCCCCTTTTTCATCGCCTCTAACGTAGACGTGGATTTTGACTTTTGTGAGCAGCGGGTGGATGTTTTAGCGTATAAAACTTAGC
>CAYNIT010000412.1:0-2360 GCA_964397205.1 uncultured Phaeodactylibacter sp.
ACGAGATCGTTTCACGTGACTGGAGTTCAGACGTGTGCTCTTCCGATCTGTGCGTTCCGGTGCCATGAACCGGGTAGCCTCCGCCGTGGGGGAGGGGGCGATGGCCATTAAGTTTGTGCACGAATACCTGGCGGAGGTGTAGGGGCAGTTGCCTCAGCCCCACTTGTCCAAAGCCCCGCCTTTCTGGAAAAAGCGGTCCGCCTTCGCCTCCACCTTTTTATCTTTCACCAAAGGCGGCGCATGGTGCGGCTTGATCCGCGCATCGATGATCAGCGGGCCGCGGCAGCCCCAGTGCTTATGCTCTACAAAAGCATTTACGCCGTGGATGTCGTGCGATGGGTTAGCGCGCGTAAACGTAGCCCAAACAAAGTTGTTGACCGGCCCGCTCAGGAAGTCGCTGTCGTCGCACAGCACAATCATCGGCACGCCGGAAAGGTCGAAGGGCTGCAGGTAGTTCGCCAGCGCCATCGGGTCCTGATAAGAAAGCTCATTCTCAAAGGGCTGGCCCTGAATCGCCAATATCCCCGGCTGCACGAATTTAGGGTTGCTAAAGCCCAGGGGCATGCTGAAATCTTCGGGTAATTCCGTGCTCAGTTCCCGCCGCTTTTCGCCGCAACAGGCCACAATTACCTTGGAGCCGGCATTCCATCCTGTACCAGAATAGTCCAGGGTGTCGATGGTCGTTTTGGTTTGGAAATGCAGGTCTCGCGTCAGGTCGATGCGCTCCAGAATATGCCGGAAAAAGCCTGGGATATCATGCGTGCTCAGGTTTGGCGCATCCCCCTGCGCGGCAATGAATAGGAACTTAGCCAGTGAGGTCTGCCCGGAGCCGATGATGCGGTTGGCCTGCGCCAGGATTTCCTCCGGCTTGCGTTCCCGGAAAGGCATGTAGCGCTCACTGCCGATAGCCAGCAGCAGCGGGTGTACCCCGGCAGCATCCACCGCATTGATCTCTTTGATCCCCGGAAACTCCTGCGGCGTCAGCAGCTTCACCAGCTGATGGATCAGGTAGCCAAAGCTCGAATCTTCCTGCGGCGGGCGGCCCACCACGGAGAAGTGCCAGACGGCATCCTTGCGGTAGTAGACATCCTCTACTTCCATCACCGGAAAATCGTGCTGCAGGCTGTAGTAGCCCAGGTGGTCGCCAAATGGCCCCTCCGGTTTTTTCTCACCTTTCCGGATAATGCCGGTGATCACGAAGTCGGCATCCGCCGAAAGCACATGCCCCTTATGGCGCAGATAGCGGAAGCGCCGCCCGCCCAGCATGCCGGCGAAGGTCAGCTCAGAGAGCCCTTCCGGCAAAGGCATAATGGCCGCAAAAGCGTGCGAAGGCGGCCCGCCAATGAAGATGGATGCCCGGAATGGCTCATCGCTTTCATTGTACTGCGTATGGTGCACACCGATGCCCCGGTGGAGTTGGTAGTGCATGCCCACTTCCCGGTCCGGCACGTATGCATTACCCGAGAGTTGTATGCGGTACATACCCAGATTGGACTGCATAATGCTGCGCTCGCCCGGCGGCAGCGTCAGCACCTGCGGCAGCGTCACAAACGCCCCGCCGTCCATCGGCCAGGATTTGACCTGCGGCAGCTGGCTTACTGTTGTCGTCCCGTGCAGAATAGGCGCGCCCATCCGCTTCCGCATCGGCAGGGCAGAAAGCGCTGTGAAGGGAGCGGAAAGGTAGCGGGTTGGGTTTTGGAAAAAGTTAGCCGGGTCGGCCTTCAGCTCAATCACCTTCTGCACCCGGTCAATGGTATGCCGGAACAAAAATTCGGTACGCTCAAAAGTCCCGTAAATATTCGACAGGGCAGGGAAGGGGCTGCCCTTCACCTTCTCAAAAAAGAGCGCCGGCCCTTCCTGCTCGAAGATGCGCCGGTGGATGCTGGCCATTTCTAGCTCCGGGTCTACTTCCTCCTTAATTCGGATCAGTTTGCCGTGGCGCTCCAGGTCGCGCACAGCGTCCATCATACTGCGGTAAGCCATGTACTTTGTGTGGTCGTTTTTCGAGGGGAATAACAGCGGTAGGGGAGGAAAGTTGGGGGCAGGATGGTTTCATGAAACACATAGACAGGAGAATAGGGCAAACAGGGTTTTGTTTTTTTAAACACATATGTACATAGGGCACATAGGTCATCCCCGCGGCGCCTATGCCCCTATGTGTTTCCCCAAAAAGGAGGCTATGGGAGCATACATTAAACCGAGCCTCCGCAAACCATACCATAACGAACCCATTGGTAGTAAGCCTCCGCGTGCGACACACATTTACAAACACTCTCCCCTTCACGTCCATCTCTCCCTCACGCCACCAATGTTCTACACAAAAAAATATATATTTACGCGAAGGCAAAAACCAAACACCA
>CAYNIT010000413.1:0-2285 GCA_964397205.1 uncultured Phaeodactylibacter sp.
ACTTGTTATTGCGCGACCCCTAAGGCGCTTTGCCTTATAATTACACAGCCTGGATTTACCAGCCATAGCGCCAACCCCAGCGGCGGTTTGGGATGATAAAGCGCGGACGGCGGGCGCGCTCGAGGCGCAATTGCCGACGGAAGTCAATGCGGTCCTGTCTGCGCTGCTTCTTGATCTGAATAGGATCGTAAGCTTCGTAGGTATTGTCGATGGTAGCGCCCATGCTGGCAGCGTGCTCAGCGCCGGTTTGATCCTTGTAAGCTTCGTAAGCAAGCGCTGCTCTGGGGTTCTGATCGCCATTCTGGGCAGGGGCAGTTCCGAAAAAGCAGCCCACTAACAATAAGCTGAAGAAATAAGTTTTCATGGCGTTGTGTTTTGATTACATTCCAAATATACAGGTATTCCTCCTGCGATGCGAGTGCCTTAACGGGGGCTTAACGCCAAAACGCCGTATTTAAAAGAACAATAACGCCATAATTCTATACCTTTCCATAATGGAAACAGTTCGACACCTGCCAAGCCCGCCAAACAAGCGTCTGGCGGTACACGTCAAGCCCGCCGCCGAGCGCGCCCTGCGGCAGGAACACCCCTGGGTTTTCGAAGACTCTATCACCAAACAGAACACCGAGGGGGAGGCGGGCAGCCTGGCGATTATCTTCGACCGGAAGAAGGACAAATTCCTGGCGGCAGGCCTGTATGACCCTTATTCGCCCATCCGCATTAAAGCGCTGCAATTCAATAAGCCCGCTACCATCAACGCGCGCTGGTTTGCCGGCAAGATCGAGCAGGCCTTCGAACGGCGGCGGCCCCTGCTGCAGACGGACACCAACAGCTACCGGCTGGTCTACGGGGAAAACGATGGCTTGCCAGGCTTGGTGGCAGACGTGTACGACTATGTTTTGGTGGTGAAATTGTATTCCCTCATCTGGGTACCTTACCTGAGGGAAGTACTGATGCCCCTGCTGCGCCTTAGCGGGTGCCACACGGCAGTACTGCGCCTGAGCCGGAACGTAAAGCAGCAGCCTGAAGAATTGTACGGCTTGGAAGACGGGCAGGTCATTCACGGAGATTTACCCGAAGCAACCATTGTCTTCCGCGAGCACAGCCTGCGCTTCCGCGCAAATGTGGTAAAAGGGCATAAGACCGGCTACTTCTTGGACCACCGCCACAACCGCAAACGGGTTGGGGAGCTGGCAAAAGGAAAAAGCGTGCTCGACGTATTTGCCTACGCCGGCGGTTTCTCCGTGCACGCGCTGTCGGGCGGCGCTACCGAAGTCACGAGCTTGGACATCAGCGCTCAGGCACTGGAGATGGCCAAGCAGAATGTAGCCTTAAACGAAGCAGCTGGTACGCACCACACCCTTGTGGGCGATGCCTTCGAGCAGATGGAAAACCTGCGGCAGCGCGGCGAACAGTTTGACTTGGTAGTAGTAGACCCGCCCTCTTTTGCCAAAAAAGCGAGCGAGCGGGAGCGTGCCCTGCAGGCGTACCGGCGGCTGGCGCAGCTGTCGGCCAAATTGGTAAAGCCAGAAGGCATACTGATGCTGGCCTCCTGCTCCAGCCGAGTGAGCGCAGAGGATTTTTTTGGTGCCGTCACCGACGTACTGCCTGCTTCTTTCCGGGAAATAAACCGCACTTTTCACGATGTGGACCATGCGGTGGGGTTTCCGGAGGGGGCTTATTTGAAGGCGGTGTACTTTCACAATAAAAAAGAGCCAATGCTTTTCCGCACCGGCTCTAATAGACCTTTTCGTTAAACTTCAACTCTTCTACCCAGCGTTGTAGTAAAAACGCTCGTGCACAATCTGGTCCCCTTCCCATTGCTGTACAGCCACCTGCTCCATGTTGACGCGGTTGCCGTCCTTGAAAGTTACATCCATGGCGCTTTCCACGGTGGTGGTCGCGTTTGCTTCGTCCGAAGCGACGCTCTTAACGTCTAAGCCGTGGAATTCCTGCACGTTGTTCAGAAACTGCTTCTCGTACTCCCGGCACTCATCTTTTCCTTCGCGCTTGCCGGTGGGCTCTTCCATTACCACTTTCTCGGCGTAATACTTTTCAAATGCTTCAAGCAATTGACCGCTGCCGAGCATGTTGTAGATGTCCTGTGCTTTTTCCTTGTACGTCATAATACTTGATTTTTAGTGTTTAAACATTAAATGTTTAGACGCTAAATTTTGTTCGCACGGATGAGGTTTTTTCTTTACAAGCCTGGGAATCATTTTGCTGAAGTTGCAGTTAGGGGTCGCGCAACAATAACTTACCGATTTAGACTCGTTTTTTTGCAC
>CAYNIT010000414.1:0-2262 GCA_964397205.1 uncultured Phaeodactylibacter sp.
GCTCTGAAAGAGCGTGAGAGCCGGGCATTCCCCAAGGGGAGTGTCCGGCTCTTTTTTTGCCCAAAAGCGAGAAGCCCTGCATTATCGATTCAGCTGAACCCAAACCCTGCCTGTCTCGTTTGAATGTATAAGTTAGTCAGCCTTACGCTATTCTGTTTCCAGTGTAGTGGAGAAATCTCGGCAGGCCCTGCCGGGATGGCGCCTAGCTTAGGGATTAGCTACACCACCACAATGATGTCTTCATGAACCGATTGCAGCACGAGACGAGCCCTTATCTTTTGCAACATGCCAATAACCCTGTAGAATGGTACGCCTGGAAAGAAGAGGCTTTTGAAAAGGCTAAACGGGAGGACAAACCCATTTTGGTGAGTATAGGTTACAGCACCTGCCACTGGTGCCACGTTATGGAGCGCGAGAGCTTTGAAAACGAAGCTGTGGCAGCGTACATGAACGAGCACTTTGTCAATATAAAGGTAGACCGGGAAGAGCGCCCGGATGTGGATCAAATTTACATGGAGGTTTGCCAAATTATCAATGGTTCCGGCGGCTGGCCTTTGAATTGCTTCCTGTTGCCAGATGGTTCTCCTTTCTTTGCTGGCACGTATTATCCTCCGCAACAAGTTCATAATCGCCCCTCCTGGACGCAGCTGTTAGCCTACATGCATCAGGCCTACACCGAGCGTCGGGAAGAGGTGGTCAAGCAATCGCAGCAGCTGATGGATGCCATCAAGCGTAGCGACAGTTTGTTCTTGAAAGAGGATTGGATAGGGGTCTCGGAGGAAGCGCTTTTCACCCGGGAAGGGGCGGAGAAAGTATTCGAAGCACTTAAAGCTCAATTCGATACCAAATACGGAGGTTTCGGAGGAGCACCGAAATTTCCGGCGGCGATGGCCTTGAACTATCTACTGGATTTTTACCACTTAACGGGCGTATCCGGAGCTAAAGACCATTTGGAGTATTCTATGGAGGCTATGATCAGAGGGGGGCTCTACGACCATTTGGGAGGTGGCTTTGCGCGTTATGCTACCGACCGTAAATGGCTGGTTCCCCACTTTGAAAAGATGCTGTACGACAACGCGCTCTTAGTGGGGCTGCTTTCTGATGCTTACCGGCAATTTGGAGATCCCGTCTACGAGACTGCTATCCGGTCTACTCTGGCATGGGTAGAACGGGAGATGACAAGCCCGGAGGGTGGTTTCTACGCTGCTTTAGACGCGGATTCCGAGGGCGAGGAAGGCAAGTTCTACGTCTGGTCCAAGTCAGAAGTGGAACAACAGCTGGAGCCAGATACTGCTGATTTGTTTTGCAAATACTATAACCTCAGGGAGGAGGGCAACTGGGAAGGAACCAACATCCTCTATTGCACACAAAGTGAAGAAGCATTCGCCGAATCCGAGGGGCTAGCCTACGAAGAAGTCAAAGCGCGTCTGTCGGATGCTCGCCTTCGCTTGTTCGCAGCCCGTAACAAGAGAGTAAGGCCTGGTTTGGATGATAAGGTTTTATTAGGCTGGAATGCGCTTATGTCCACAGCGTATGCTAAGGCCTACGCTGCTTTGGGGGAGCCATCTTACCTGGCAGTGGCCGAGCGTAATCTTGACTTTTTGTTAGAAAAGATGGCCGCCGCGGATGCTCCGGCACTTATGCATACCTATAAGGCAGGGCAAGCGCAGTACATGGCGAATCTGGGGGACTACGCTTTCGTGATAGAAGCCATGTTGGCGGTTTACCAGCTGAATTTTGACACCAAGTGGCTGGAACGTTCTGCTGCCCTGACCGACTACCTGCTTGAAAATTACCTTGACACAGCTGATAATTTGTTTTATTTTACAGCAGAGGATCAAAGCGACATACCGATCCGGCGCAAAGATTTGTACGACAGTGCCACTCCTTCCGGAAATTCCACTATGGTGCATAATCTTCACCGCCTTTCTATTTTTTACGGCCGGGAGGATTACGCCCGGCTTTCGGTAGATATGCTGAGGGGGATAAAGTCTTCCGTTGAGAAGTACCCGCTCTCTTTCGCTCGCTGGGCGAGCGCTATGTTGTTCCGCAGTTATCCTTTCTACGAGATCGCCGTGGTGGGGCAGCAAGCCGAAGCTAGAGCACAGCATCTGGGCCGGGCTTACTTTCCCAATACAGTCGTAATGGCAGCCATCAGCGAAGATGAGCATTGGCCGCTTTTAGCCGGCAAAAGCGTTGGCGGCGACACAAATATATTTGTATGCCAAGAATATGCCTGTCAGCGGCCCGTTAAAACAGTCG
>CAYNIT010000415.1:0-2189 GCA_964397205.1 uncultured Phaeodactylibacter sp.
GGCCGAAGCACAGTGCAGGTATCCGGTTTAGCAAAGCCGGAGCAAAGCCTGCGTATCCCGTTATCCGGTATTGAGCCTTTCTTGGCCTTTTCAGCAGAATGGCAGGGCGAAGCGCAGTCGCTTGAGGTTCGATTTTCAGAAAATGAAGAGCGGTGGGGAGAATGGACCCAACTGGGGCTTTACCACCATTTCGATCAAAGCCCGGCGAAGCGCGTCAGCGAATTGCATTTTGCTCCTGCAGCCAGCCAGTGGGTACAGCTGCGCGCAGCAGCTGGCACGGAGGCGCTGAAGCTGCACTTTTTCAATCCCGGGAGGACAGAAGCAGCAGCCGAGGAGGCAAAGCCTTCGGCTTTGGAGGAGCGTTCATCGCCCTATTGCCCTTGCCCATTGGGCAGTTTTGAAAACCGCTCAGAATGGTGCCCCAGCGGCACCTGCCCAGAAGATGCCACGCCCGTGAATACCAGCGTAACCCACTTGATTGTGCACCATTCCGCCGGCACCAACCAGGCCAATGACTGGGCGGCTGTAGTGCGCTCTATTTGGGACTTCCACACTGCCGTAAACGGATGGGACGACATTGGCTACAATTGGCTGATTGACCCCAATGGCGTGCTGTACCAAGGCCGGGGCAACGATGTACTGGGCGCGCACTTCTGCGGTACCAACAGCGGAACGATGGGCATCTGCGTGTTGGGCGATTTCACATCAATCACACCTACTCAGAACGCTAAGAACAGATTAACGGAGCTGCTGGCTTGGAAAAGTTGTGCTGTGGATGTCGATCCCCTCGAGGTATCCTTCCACGCCAGCTCTGGCTTAGAGCTGGGGCATATATCCGGGCACCGGGACGGCTGCGCTACTTCCTGTCCGGGAGATGCTTTCTACCCGGAACTGCCGCAAATCCGCAACGCCGTAGCCAACTTGATCGAAAACAGTTGCGCTCCCATAGCACCACCCGATGAGCTGCTGGCGGAAGCCGTCAATGACACCACTATCTTAGTACAGTGGGAAGACCGCTCGGATAACGAGCTGGCCTTTTTGCTGGAGCGCTCCTTTTCGGAAGCCGGCGATTATGTGCAGATCGCGGAACTGCCGGCCAATACCACTTCCTACGAAGATTCGGGGCTGTCTGCAGAAACCGGCTATTACTACCGGCTGCGTGCCCGAACTGCCCAGGATACCTCCTTTTACAGCAATGTAGCCTTTGCCTTCACTGGTACAGTGGACACCAAAGAGCAATTCTACGGGCAGCGCATACAAATTTTTCCCAATCCTGCTACTGAAGCCGTGCAGCTGCAATGGCCTTCACCGCTGCCGGAGCGCCTGCAACTGCGCATAATCAACGCGGCAGGCCAGGTGGTGGAAGAGCGCCGCATAGATGGCGCACAGCTGCAGCATCAGCTGAATTTGGGCAATTACCCCGCTGGCCTGTACAGCATGCAGCTTAGGGCCAATGGCAAGCAGTGGAGCCGGCGGCTGCTTAAAAACTAGGGGCGCAATCGAACATGCCAGATGCGTGGTAGTTCTATGCCTGTACTCGGAATGGGCTTAAAGTGCGGCGGTGGCAGGAATCTGGCCCCGCTCGCCTTAGCTTTAATACAAACTTAACAGGTAGCCCAGCGGCATTTTTTGGCCCAGGTCCGTTACTTGCTTGTGTGCTCGCGTCTAAATGGGCATACGGAGTTCAACTCCAAAAATGAAAATAATTTACTTTAACAACTCAAAATTCTATTATGCGTAACTTTTTCCTCAAGTTCTCGGGCGTAGTCGTTGCCCTGACTCTACTCATCGCAACTGGCTGTGAGGATGATGATCCCATTGGAACAGGCGATCTGCCCCCCGAAATCAGGTTGCTGCCCGGTACAGGCTTGACCAATATGGATGCCGAGTTGGCTCCCGGCGAAACCTTTACGGTGGAAGTACAAGTCACTCCCGGCGACAACCCGCTGAACGAATTTACCTTTTCAGTAGATGGCAACGTGCCTTCCGGCATGGACCTCAACAACTACTTCACCGGGGAGTATACCATTGATGGCAGCCCGGAAACTGCCAACAACCCCGCTGCGCTGATCACCGATAATGTCAAGGATGGTGCGACTTTCCGTATTGAAATCACCCCGTTTGGCCAGGTGGACGGCGAGACCAGCACCTACACCTTTGAAGTAACTGACGAAGCCAATGAAACCGCC
>CAYNIT010000416.1:0-2179 GCA_964397205.1 uncultured Phaeodactylibacter sp.
ATAACACTCTGAACCAAATTGTCGGTTCAATTTGCTTCAATTCTTCCAATAATTCTTCTCCGTAGACTTTGTCTACATCGGTGATCACGTACCCGATCTGCTCATTGGTTTTCAGGTACTGGCTTAGGATGTTGATGTCGTGCTTGGCCAGAATCTGATCGATTCGTGCCAGTACTTTAGGCACGTTATGGTGGATGTGCAGCAGGCGGTGGGCGTTTTTGACTTCAGACAGCTGCACGTTCGGGAAGTTGACGCTGCCGGCGGTGCTGCCGGTGTTGATGTACTGTATGATTTTGTTGGGCACGAAAGCGCCGATGTTTTCTTGGGCTTCGGCGGTGGAGCCGCCAATGTGCGGAGTGAGGATGGTATTGGGAAGGTCCATGAGGGGCGATTCGAATGGCTCGTCGTTGCTCTTGGGTTCCTGCGGGTACACATCTACGGCGCAGCCTTTCAGTTTCCCGGATTGTACGGCATCGCGAAGCGCCTCTACGTCTACCACTTTGCCGCGTGCTAGGTTGAGGAATATGGCTCCGTCTTTCATCATTTCGAATTCACGAGCACCGAATATATGGTTGTTTTCCGGGCGCCCGTCGACGTGGAGGGTGACGATGTCTACTTTGCTCAGCAGCTCTTCCATCGTATTGCACTTCGTGGAATTGCCCAGCGCCAGCTTGTCTTCCAAGTCGTAGTAATAAACATCCATGCCAAGGGCCTCCGCTACGATGGACAGCTGAGCGCCGATATTGCCGTAGCCGATAATGCCCAGCTTCTTGCCACGCACTTCGTGGGCACCATCGGCTGACTTTTGCCATTTGCCCCGGTGCATATGGCGCGTTTTGTCGGGAAGGTTGCGCACCAGCATAATGATTTCGGCTATAGCCAGCTCCACTACGGAGCGGGTATTGCTGTAGGGGGCGTTGAAGACCGTCACGCCATGCTGGGTGCAGGCTTCCAGGTCAATCTGATTGGTGCCTATGCAGAAGGCGCCGATGTTGATGAGCCGTTTGGCGCTTTTGACCACCCGCTCGGTAATTTGGGTTTTGGATCGAATACCAAGTATGTTGACATCCTTAATGCGTTCGCAAAGCTCCTCTTCGGAAAGAGAAGTGGTCAGGTATTCCACCTGATAGCCTTCTTCTTCAAATATGCGGACGGCCTGCTCGTGGACGCCCTCGAGGAGTAGTACTTTTATGCGATTCTTAGGGTAGGATAAAGATCTGCTCATTTTGAGTTCGTATAGGATTTCGTCAACGTTGGGCGCGATGTGGTCGGCTTCGGGCACCACTCTGTCACGCTGTACGTTTTCTGTGAATAGGTAAAATTTGTTGGCAAAGCCCGCCTTGCGGATTTCCAGGTCGTTTGCCCCGTCCCCGATGACATAAACCTCGCCCTGCAATTTTAGGTTTTTGATGACCTTGGATTTCCCGCCGCTGCTCGACAGGGGATTCTTTTGGTCGAAGCCAATTATGTATCCGCTAGCATCGTACAAAAACTCATTGGCGATGACGTGTTCCGGCTTCAAACCGTAATCGGCTACTACCGGCTGTATGAAGTCAGTAAAACCATTGGAAACCATGAAAGTTTGTTCGCGCAAAGGTATCAGGTGTTCCTGATTGCGGACAAAAGAGGGAGAAATTTGCTGTTTCAGCCGGCGGGCCAGTTCCTGAATATCGGAGCGGTGGGCGCGGAGCAACTCAAGCCTTTGCTCCAGGGAGGCCCGAAAATCCAGGCTGCCGTCCATGCCGGCATCGGTGATGGCCTGAATCTTTCGCAGCACTTCTCCGCGCTGCTCCTCGCCCTCCAGCACGATTTCGGCAAGGACATCCAGCGCCTCCACGCGGGTGAAGGTACTGTCGAAGTCAATGATGAAGGTGGGCTTCTTGCTCATGCGCGCAAAGCTAACATGCGTAAGCTATGTTTTGTGGGATTTGGGTCACTTATTGGGGTTAATTTTTTATTAAGTTACGATGGGTAAAGGGGGATCATGGACTGAAAAGGCAGCATTCACAAATTTTAGGTTGTCAGGCTATAAATCTTAGTAAATGGCTTGCAAGTCTCTAACAAATATAATATATTAACAACTGTAATGCGCAATACACAAATACGAGCAGCTGCAAAATAACCCAACAGCTCAATCCTAAAAACTCGTTGCTCAAGATCCTATATCTAAGCAACCCAA
>CAYNIT010000417.1:0-2166 GCA_964397205.1 uncultured Phaeodactylibacter sp.
GCTGAACGATAATACTTTGGTTTAGAAATTACAGGGTCTCCTATTAAACTCGCTCCGTCTGGGAGATGCGGTCTGCCGCAAACCTTTGGTATACAATGCCAAGGGAAACTGCTGCCTACGGCCGTCATGCATTGGTTAGCTGGTACGCTTTTCATCCGCAAGCGTAGGTGTACGGAGGGCAGTAAGGAGCCATTCAGGCGAACTACAGCAGGTTCTATCCGCTTTAGATTAATAAACCAATCTTCGTGCGCATGAAATACTGCTTCAGCCTTTTACTGGTAAGCTTCTCGATTGCACTGTCTGCCCAACCTGGCGAAACCCAGCAAGTAGCCGCCTTCCGAGGCCAGCAAGTCACGGGCGTTACCGTTTCTGACAAGGGTACGGTTTTCGTCAACTTTCCCCGCTGGCGCCAGGGAGTACGCTATGCCGTAGCCCGTATAGGCCAGCAGGGCGAGCTGGCACCCTTTCCCAATCAATACTGGAACAGCTGGGAAGTAGGCGATGCCCCCGCCGCCGACCAATTCGTAGGCGTGCAATCCGTGTGGGCGGAAGCCGGCAGCTTGTACGTACTAGACACCCGCAACGCTTTGTTCCAGGGGGTCTTGGACGCACCTCGCATCTTCGTATTTGACTTAGCTACCGAGGAATTGACTGCTGCCTATTTGCTCTCTGACCCTGCTTATTATCCTAACTCGTACATCAATGACCTGCGGGTGGATGCAGAAGCCGGCTTCATCTACATGACCGACTCCAACGAGCCGGGCTTGGTAGTACTAAATACGAAGACGGGGAGCAGCCGCCGAGTGCTCGACCACCACCCAAGCACGACGGCAGATGCCGACCACTTGACCATCGAGGGCGAGCGCTGGGGCAATACCGTACACAGCGACGGTATCGCCCTCCGCCCGGACAAGGATACCCTTTACTTCCACGCGCTGACCGGCTACCGGCTGTATGCCCTGCCGACTGATGCCTTGCAGACGGGCCAGCCCCAAAGCATACGGGATGCAGTGCGAATGGTCGCAGAAACTGCTGCCCCGGATGGGATGATCTTCGACCGCTCCGGCAGGCTCTACTACGCTGACCTGGAAAACCAGCAGGTATGCTACCGTACGCCCGCCGGCACCGTGCACGTCCTGGCGCAGGGGACTGAGGTCCAATGGGCAGATACCTTTAGCATTCACGAGGGGTACTTGTACTGGACCAACTCCCGCATCAATGAAGTGAAACCAGAAACGTTGCCAGAGATGGAATTCAGCGTAATGCGAGTGCGGTTGCCGGACTGAGCCGCTACCTTGCTTTTTACCGACCTCATTTAGAATCGGAGTTTAAATTACCCTGGCTGCCGGTAAGCGCCTTGAGGAGCGAACTTCAAATTCGGTCTATCAAGGAACAGTTTTCAAATTTCACCCATACCTGCATCTTAAGTTCTTTTCATGCACCACCTCATCATCATCGGCGGCGGCCAAAGCGCCCTGGCCTGCGCCTACTACCTGCGGCGTACAGATTTAGACTACCTGCTGCTCGATCAGCAGCCAAGCTGCGGCGGGGCCTGGCATGAAGCCTGGGACTCCCTCACCCTCTTCTCCCCCGCCGAGCACAGCTCCCTACCCGGCTGGTGGATGCCGAAATCCGAAGGCGACTACCCGACCAAAGCGGAGGCTATCGACTACCTCTGCCGGTACGAGGAGCGGTATCAATTTCCAATCGAAAGGCCGGTAGCCGTGGAGCAGGTCAGGCGGGAAGAGGACGTTTTTGTGCTACAGACCTCCAAAGGCGAATACCACAGCAAGGCCCTAATCTCCGCCACGGGCACCTGGGGCAACCCCTACATCCCGCCTATCCCCGGCCGCAATCTTTTCCAGGGGGAGCAGTTGCATTCAGCGCACTACAAAAGCCCGGAAACATTGAAAGGCAAACGCGTGCTCATCGTAGGCGAAGGCAACTCCGGGGCGCAAATTTTGGCAGAGGTTTCCAAAGTTGCAGCAACGGCATGGGCGGTACGCAAAACCCCACAGTTTTTACCTGACGATGTAGACGGCCGGGTGCTGTTTGACGTGGCTTCCGCCAAATACTACGCGCAGCAGAAAGGCGAGCCCTTTGATGCCAAGAAGTTTGGGCTGGGCAATATCGTCATGGTGCCCTCGGTGCTTGAAGCGCGGGAGC
>CAYNIT010000418.1:0-2151 GCA_964397205.1 uncultured Phaeodactylibacter sp.
ATCAACGCCATGCGCAAATGCCCTAAATTCATCATCGGCCGGGTACAGGGCAAAGCCGTGGGCGGCGGCGTCGGCCTGTGCGCTGCTATGGATTATTGTGTAGCGACGCAGTGGGCCTCTGTCAAACTCAGCGAGCTGGCGATCGGCATCGGCCCCTTCGTAGTTGGCCCGGCGGTAGAGCGTAAAATCGGCACCTCTGCTATGACGCAGCTCGCCATCAACGCTACGGAGTGGAAAACGGCCGAGTGGGCGCAGCAGAAAGGCCTATTTACGGAAGTATTTGATACAGCAGATCAGCTTGATGCCTACGTCGGCCATCTGGCCGTCAAGCTGGCTGCCTCCAATCCCGAAGCCATGATGCGCCTCAAGCAGGTGTTCTGGGAAGAGGCTGCCGATTGGGACGAACTGCTGGAAGAACGGGCAGCGATGAGCGGGCAGCTCGTGCTGTCCGACTTTACCGTCAAGGCGATTGAGAAATTCAAACAGAAAGCCTGATGAAACCACAGGATATGCTCAAGAAGCAGTTCTTGGCTATCGTCGATAAACAGCTGAAGGCGAATGACCCTCCGGCTACCCGCCTGGCGCTCAAGCGGCTGCAGGAAGAGGAAGGCTTTACAGAGGCGGAAAGCAAAGCCTTGATTGCCCAGTGTGTTGCTCAGGAAATGATGGCTATCATGGCAAGCAACCTGCCGTTTGACCAAGAGCGCTACGAGCGCATGTTGTCCGCTTTGCCCACTCCTCCTATGCCAGAGGACGAACCAAATCCAACCAAACCAAAATGATCAAAACTGGAATGAAAGTCGCAAAAAAAGCAATGCTCGAAGGGTTTCGCCTCATGGCCACCGCCAAGGCCATGACGGAAGTCTACGAGGAAAATTTCAAATTCGTATCCAAATATGTACACGCGACCTCCCGCGGGCACGAAGCCATCCAATTGGCGACCGGCATGCAATTGTTGCCACAGGATTATGTAGCGCCCTACTACCGCGACGATTCCATCCTGCTCGGCATCGGCATGCAGCCCTACGAGCTGATGCTGCAGCTCATGGCGAAGCGCGACGATCCCTTTTCCGGCGGCCGAACCTACTATTCCCACCCGAGCCTCAGAGAGAAGGATAAACCGAAAATTCCGCACCAATCCTCCGCTACGGGCATGCAAGCCATACCCACCACGGGCGTAGCTATGGGCATTCAGTATAAGGAGCAGCAGGGCTTAGCGGAGGATTACAAAAGCAAAAAGCCAGTGGTGGTCTGCTCATTGGGCGATGCTTCCGTCACGGAGGGCGAAGTAGCCGAAGCGCTACAAATGGCCGCCCTCAAGCAGTTTCCCATCATCTATCTGGTACAGGACAACGAATGGGACATCTCCGCCAACGCCGCGGAAACGCGCGCGCAGGACGCCTCCGAATACGCCAAAGGCTTCCACGGCATCGAAGTGCGCAGCATTGACGGCAGCGATTTTGCGGCTTGCTACGATACTATGCGCGATGTGATTAAGAAAGTGCGCAAGGAGCGGCGGCCTTTCCTCGTGCACGCCAAGGTGCCTCTGCTCAACCACCACACTTCCGGCGTGCGCAAGGAATGGTACCGCGACGACCTGGAGGATGCTGCTTCCCGCGATCCCTACCCGGTACTGCGGGATGCTCTGCTCAACCGGGAAGTGGCCAGCGAGAAAAAAATAGAGCAAATAGAAGCCGGTGCTCGCGCGCTGGTAGAGGAGCAGTTTGCGAAAGCCAAAGCCGCGGAGGATCCCCGGCCGGAAGACTTGTACACGCATGACTTTGCGCCTACGCCCATCACCGAAGAACGGGGCGAGCGCGAGCCGGCTGGCAATGAGCCTGCGGTCATGGTCGACAGTGCCCTTTTTGCCGTACAGGAACTCATGCAAGCCCACAAAGAATGCCTGCTGTACGGGCAGGACGTAGGCGGCCGCTTAGGCGGTGTATTCCGGGAAGCGGCTACGCTGGCGCAAAAATTCGGGGACGAGCGCGTCTTCAATACGCCTATTCAGGAGGCCTTCATCATCGGCAGCACGGTTGGCATGTCCGCTACGGGGCTGAAGCCCATCGTGGAGGTGCAGTTCGCGGATTACATCTGGCCGGGCCTCAATCAGCTGTTTACCGAAGTGAGCCGCTCCTGCTACCTGTCCAA
>CAYNIT010000419.1:0-2135 GCA_964397205.1 uncultured Phaeodactylibacter sp.
CTTAGGAGAGCTCCTGAAACGGCGATTGCGACAACGAACCAATGCGCTATTTGCATATCCTGTAGAGCGAGCAGGCTGCTCAAACCGGGCAGGAGATAAGCAGTCAGTATCACGGCGGTGCAGAGTGCTACGGCCATCCACACATACTTGTTGCGCGTCACTTGGTTGCGGAAAACCGGTTCGTCATCGTCCCGCATATCGAGTACGTGGAAGAGCTGCGAGAAGGCTAGCGTGAAAAAGGCTACATTATTGGTAATGCCGAAGGCGGCTCCCATTGCAGTTCGCGCGTAGTAGTAGGCGCCGAATACGAAGAGGGCGAGCACTGCACCGTATACGATGATTGCCCGCCAGCTCCGCTGGTTTAGAATGGGCTCTTCTGGCTTCTTGGGCGGCTGCTCCATAATGTCCCGCCGGCCCTCGCCAATTCCGAGCGCTAAGGCTGGGAATACATCCGTCAGAATATTGAGGAACAGCAATTGCAAGGGGAGCAGGATGAGTTCGAAAAAGAGGAAACTCACGGCCGCAATGACTAGGACTTCGCTCAGGTGGTAGGAGAGTTGATAAACGATAAACTTCCGGATATTGCCGAAAATGATACGGCCCTCCCGGATGGCTTCCATGATGGAGGGGAAGTGGTCATTCTTAAGCGTCATTTCTGCTACTTCCTTGGCCACTTCGGTACCGCGGAGGCCCATCGCGATGCCGATATCCGCTTTCTTAAGTGCCGGGGCATCGTTTACGCCATCACCGGTCATGCCAACGATATGTCCGGCTTTCTGATAAATCTCGACGATTTGGTGCTTATGCTGAGGCGTTACCCGGGAAAATACATCAGTTTCCACTATACCATCGGGGAGGTGTTCTTCTGATTCTTGGGGCAGGTCTTTACCAACCATAGCTTTTATGGCGCTTTCCTCGGCGATGTTGACCTGAGCGGCTACGTACCGGGCGGTGCCAGGATGGTCGCCGGTGGCCATCACTACTCGTATCCCTGCTTTTTTACCATCTTCAATCGCCTGCCTGACATCTTCCTGCGGCGGGTCAATGAAGCCGACAGGCCGGCAAACACCAAGCCTACTAGAAAGTCCTCCTCTTCTGTTCCTTTGGGCTTGTCTGTGGAGTGCTTGTAGGCGAAGGCGAGGCAGCGCAGGCCCTCTTCGGACAGCTCGTCGTTCTTTTGCTGCCACTCGGACTTTTCAGCATCGCTCATTGTCTGTTCTCCCTTCTGGGTACGGTAATGGGTGCAACGCTCGAGAATGGAGGAGGCTGCTCCTTTGCCGCAGACGAAGTAGCGGTCTTTTTCTCTAGTGACAACCCCCATCATAGCGCTTTCAGAATCAAAGGGGTCTTCGCTTTCGCGCACTGCGGCTTGCCAAGCTTTAGTAGTTTCGGCATCGAGTTGGTAGCCCCAGCGCAGCAGAGCAATCTCTAGCGGGTCGCCTTCGTAGTTTGCTGTAGTTGCTTCCTCGGCTTGCTGGTCTTCCTCTCCTGCATGGGGAGGTTTGTCAGGGCTTGTTTGGCTTTCTGGCTCCTGATCGGAATGGTGGGCATAAACCGCGTTGTTGCACTGTATACCGATTTTCCAGAGCAAGCGGATTTGTTCGTTTTCCAGGTCAAGCTCTCCCTCCAGGCTGCTCTCGCCACCTGGCCAGGACAGATGCTCCACAGTCAGGCGGTTTTCCGTAAGGGTGCCGGTTTTATCGGTAATGATGATATTGGTCTCTCCCAGGGTTTCTACGGCTTCCAGCTTTTTGACGATTACGTCTTTCTTAGCCAGGCGCAGCATACCACGGGCTAGCGCGATACTCGCAACGATCGGCAGGCCTTCCGGGATAGCTGCAATGGCCCAGGCAATAGAAGTTTGTACGATGGTATAAGTGTCTTTGCCTGTCACCATGCTCGACAAGCCGAGCAGTGCGGCCATGCCCAGTACCAGGTAAATCAGCTTTTTGGTAAGCGAATTGAGCTTTCGGTTGATGGGGGTCTTGCCTTCGTCTTCCTCCGAAACCATCGCCGAAATATCACCCAATTCGGTCTGCATGCCGGTAGCTGTGACGATGGCTTTGCCATTTCCCCGCGTTACCGCGGTACCTTTGAAGGCCATATTGTTTTTGTCGGCAGTTGCGGCTTCTCCT
>CAYNIT010000420.1:0-2125 GCA_964397205.1 uncultured Phaeodactylibacter sp.
CATTGCCTTTTCTTCTCCCCAGCTATGTAGACTTGCCAAGGGCTGGGGTTTTAGCTTGGCGAAACTTGGCAAGTCTTTCTTCCCCACCCTTGATTTTCCCTGAAAATCCGTACACCTTTCCACCAGAGGCTCTGCGCACCACCGCGCATGGCCTTTTCTTTTTACACCATAAGCACGGACGCCCCGGCAGCCCCGCCAAGGCTAGTGGCTTCAATACTGCCACCCCTCCACCCGCTCCCGCAAGTACACCTTAAACGCCTCCGGCTGCAGCACCTCGATCTCCCCCGGCAAGCCCAGCACAAAGCGGCCGATGCCCTTCCAGTTGCGCACCTGCCCCTCGAAGAAGACACCCTCCCGCCGCCGCTTGACGTAGGGCCGGCTGTGCGGAAACTCCTCCACCAGCAGATGGTGCGCCAGGTTGCTCAGCTTGAGCTTCACATCCAGCCAGGCCTCGCCGGTCAGGCCGAACAGGTCCGTAGGGGAAGCGATGCGTTGGGGGTTGACCCGCTGATCCAGGAAATTGATATCGTTGATGCGGGCAATCTTGAACTGGCTCTGCCGGTCTTTGTCCAGGTCCCAGCCGATGAGGTAGCGGTAGTCTTCGGTGATCTCCAGCGGCTCAATGCGGCGGTCGCTCACGGTCTCGCTCGACAGAGATTGGTATTTTTTCAGCAGCAGGCAGGAACGGGTTTCTATGCCCGTCCGTATGAGCTGCAGGATGCGGGTAGCATGCAACTGCGGCAGCGCATCCGCCAACGGGATCATGCTCAGGTTGAGGTCAAACTTGTGGAGAATCGCCTGTGCCTGCGGGGAGTCGCCCGCCGTTTGCTGCAGGTGGTCCTGCAGGAAAAACAGCTCATCCGGCTCCAGCACGGAATTGCCACCCTTTTGAAATTGAAACTGCAAATACTTACGGCCGTGCTCGTCGGTCTCCACCAGATAGCCCAGCCGTTCCAGCAGCTCCAGATCCCGGTAAATAGCCGATTCAGAAGCACCCACTATCGGCATCAGTTGCTTCACCGTACGCCGCGGCGTAGAGTTCAGCAGCCGGATCAGTTTGAAGATCCGGTATACGCCTTTTTCAGTAGTCTTATTCATGATGCATCGCATTGCTGTCGGCGCATGCTCACAGAAGCAGTAGCAGAGGAGTGTTTCGCTTAGCGCTTAATCAATATGTACGTGCAATTTACAGCAATGTTTCAGGCTATCAAAAAATAAGTAGGCCGTTCCCGCGCTGCACCCTTAAAAAATGATCGCTGCCGCCCCGCAAAGTAAGGCCAGCTTTCCTCCCGCAGCGGCCTCCCGGCTTTCTCCGGGCAGCTACTATAGCTGATCTACTGGCCGTCAGGCTCTGCGTCCTTCCCAGGGTTGTGTATAAAGTTTATCGGCTCTGACGTTATCGGTAAAAATTATTTGGTTTTTATACAAGCCCGCGTCTCTGCGTACATCACACATTTTTGAATACCCCCTGGCCCGCTACCCTTTTTTCAATGGCGTAGCCACCAACTGCCCACCTTTGACCCGCAGCAACGGGTAGCAGCCCTCCGGCGCCGCTCGTAGGTGCGCTTCAATAGCCGCGCCATGCGCTTCCAGCTCAGCCCTCACTCCCGGCAGTGTGCCCTGCTGGGTCATGAAAGTGCCAAACTGCGCGCACACCCGCTTGATGTTCGGCCCAAACTGACGGCCTGCCAAAAGGCGTACCCCAGCAGCCCGCAGCTGCTGCATGATGCCCCTGGCTTTGCTGGCCTCTCCGTGTCCCGCTTCCTCCCCCTGATGAGCATTCTCCACAACCTCCTGCAAGCTCAGCACTCCTTCGGACAGCTCCATGAGCTGGAATCGCGGCGCTTCCCCAAAGTGCTCTGCAAAAAGCCCTCCTGCCGTATCGGCGGCAATAGCAATCGTCATAAACTGTTTTTTCTGCAAGCTCGCCGCCTTGCCGCTCTTTGTCAGTGCTAGCCATCACCAAGTAAGTTCCCCACGGATCTCAGATTCCATAAACCGCAAAATGCTCGCCATCCCTCCGCCCGCCGTAGTTTCACGCGAAGGCAGGCCCAAGTGACAACGATCACTACTCCTAACTGACATTCTTCATTTCAAGCCCCTCCGTAAAGTAAGACATTTAAGG
>CAYNIT010000421.1:0-2116 GCA_964397205.1 uncultured Phaeodactylibacter sp.
CCATTTGCCGGGTTCGGCTTCCTGCGCCGCTTCAGCGACCATCTGCACAATTTCGTCCCAGCTCTCAGCTTCCAAAAAGTTGAGGCGGATGAGGCTGTAGCCCAAGCCGGAAAAGTGCCCGTGCCCTTCAATAAAACCGGGCATAGCGAATGCACCGCCCAGATCTACCAGTTCAGTACTATCTCCTTGGTACTGTAGCACCTCCTGCGAGTCGCCTACCGCCAGAATGCGGCCGTCCCGCTGCGCGAGGGCTTCCGCACGTGGATTCAGGCTGTCCAGGGTATAAAAATCCCCATTGGTGTAAATGGTGTCAGCCGTTTCTTCAACAGAGCTGCTTGTGCCGCAGGCAGGCAGCAGCGAGGCTAACAGAGCCGTAGAAAGAAGTAGTAATACGCGATCCATAATAAACATTATTGCTGCGCCTCCCGATCCCGCCAGCCCAGCCGCTGCTCTACCAGGTAGTGATTGCGGTCGGCGGCGCTGCGAGAGACCAATTCTGCTAAAAAACCGGTCAGGAACAACATCGTCCCTATGATCATACAGGTCAATGAAATGTAAAAATAGGGGTTGTCCGTCACCAGTATGGTCGGCAGCCCCTGCCGCAGCCGGTACAGCTTGCTGATGCCGATGTAGGCGGCTGCGAAAAATCCCAGTACAAAGATAATGATGCCCAGCATCCCGAACAGGTGCATGGGCCGTTTGCCAAATTTGGAAATAAAGATAACGGAGAGCAAGTCCAGCGGCCCACGGATAAAGCGCTCTATGCCGAACTTAGTGGTGCCGTACTTGCGTTCCTGATGCTGCACCACTTTCTCCCCGATTTTCTTAAAACCCGCCCACTTAGCCAAAACTGGTATATAGCGGTGCATGTCTCCGTAAACCTCGATGCTCTTGACCACCGCGTGGCGGTAGGCTTTCAGCCCGCAGTTGAAATCGTGCAGGTGGATTCCCGTCATGCGGCGGGCGGTCCAGTTGTAAAATTTACTGGGCAGGTTTTTGGTCAGCAGTGGGTCGTGCCGCTTGCGCTTCCAGCCCGACACCATGTCGAAGCCCTCTTCTTTGATCATGCGGTACAATGCCGGCACCTCCTCCGGCGAATCCTGCAGGTCGGCATCCATGGTGATGACCACCTCTCCCCGAACGGCTTCGAAACCCCGGTTGAGAGCAGCCGATTTGCCGTAGTTGCGGCGGAATTTGATGCCGCGCACCTGCGGGTTCTGCTGTGCCAGCTTTTCCACGGCCGCCCAGGAGCCATCGCGGCTGCCATCGTCTATAAAGACAATTTCGTAGGCAAAGCCATGGGCTTCCATGACCGAGCGTATCCAGCGTTCCAGTTCGGGAAGGCTTTCTTCTTCGTTGAAGAGCGGTACGACTATTGATAAATCCATGGTGTTAGTTGGTTGCGGGTTGCCAGGCGTTCATTCCGTTCTGCAGCTACCTGCGGCTCACCACCCCCGCCATAATCAGGGCCATGATGAAGTAGCCGAGCAGGCTTCGGGCGTACTGCAGGGCAATGTCCTGCAGCTTGACTTCCAGCCCTTTTTCTTCCAGCAAGCGTTTGCGCTCCCGGTACTGCTCGTCGGGCAAGCTGTCTTTCCACTGCTCCAGCGTCTCCAGGCCTGTTTCCCGCTGCAGCTCCACCAGGCTGGGGTCAATGAGCTTAAACATCAAGTAGTAAAAGAGGTAGTACAGCAGATTGGCTATGACGAAAATCAAAAAAGCCAGCTTGAGGCCATCCGCCAGGGGCAATCTGCCGCCGACGGCCTGCCGCTCGTCCTCCAAGGCTTTCCAGCCAAACGCCAGATAAATGCCTACGGTTGCCCAATAAACGAATGGGTTGAAAAACAATTCTCCTTTGATCAGGTAGAGCAGAAGGTACAAGCCCACCACACTGATGCCGGCGTAAATCCCAAAACGTACTCCCTTGTTGTTACTCATGCGCTGTAATTAAACCCCAAATATAGAGAAGCCATTGGTTTTTTGATAAGGCTTCCCCAAAACAACAGCAGCCCTGCAAAGGCATCTGCAAGGCTGCTTCCTGTTCCTTCCTATGGCTGCTTAAGGGGTCGCGCAATAACAAGTTACCTAGAATAGGCGAAGTTATTTTGTGCGCTAA
>CAYNIT010000422.1:0-2092 GCA_964397205.1 uncultured Phaeodactylibacter sp.
ACACCGTTTCCTTTTTCGCCGTGGCAGATACCACAGAACTTATTGTAGAGGTCTTCGCCCCGCGCCAACCCCTCTTCCGTAATCGGATATGGATTATCGATGAGCTCTTCGGTTGCCCGTTGACGCTCCGCCTCTGTATCTTTGTAATAGTAGGGCACGTGGCCGTTGACCGGCACAGCGATATTGTTAGGGTTATCCTCGCCATTGAGTTGCGCCATCACCTCATCCGGCGTTTTTCCGCCCTCCTGCATACGAGCGAAATGGGTGCCGGCATAACCACGGGGCATTGTGCCCTCAACCGGAAGGCCGGGAATAGCCAAGTCCTTCAGCTTAACTACACTTGCACTGTCCCAGGTATTCAGATAATAGTAGGAATAGACATTAGCTTCCTGAGCAATCGAGTGCCCCATATCCGGGACATACTCACTGCCGGGAAAGTCTCCTTCCGCTGGCGCACAGGAGTGCAGGATGATTACAGCTGCTATAGCGAAGAGAATATGCTTGATGTTTTTCATCACGCCTAGTTTGGAATGTTGTAAATGTATCTGTCCGGGGAGCCACTCAGGGGCTTTCCGAACCATCAAATAGCTTTGGTATTGACCTCCGCTGCGCCGGTTTGGCTGAAAAAGTGCTCCAACTTGTTCTTGAAGGAGTCCTCTGCATTGGACACATCAAAGGCAATACAAAACTTATCGTCGGTGATGCGGTCATCCAGCGTCGGATTGGTCACGCCAGGTGCCATACCACAAACGGTATAAAAGGAAACCACCATGCCTACAGCTGCAAACAGAACCGTCAGCTCGAAGGTGATAGGAATGAAGGCAGGGGCAGAAAAATAAGGCTTGCCTCCAAATATGATCGGCCAATCCCGGGTAAACACCCAAGTCATAAACAAGAAGGCCGTCAAAGTGCCGATCGCGCCGTATACGAAGCCCGCAATGTGCAAACGGCTCTCCGCCAACCCCAATTTAGGGTCGAGGCCGTGCACTGGAAATGGCGTAAATACATCCATGATATCGAGCTCGTCCGCTTTAGCCTGATCCACTGCCTTGAGCAGCTCCTCCTCATCGTTGTACAGGCCGTATAGCACGTCTTTATTTTCCTTGCTCATTGTCTAGATGGTTTTGCTAATGTTTTTTGTCTGTTTTACTGCGCTGCTTCTTTGCTTTCCTGCTGCGCCCGATGGGCTGCCGGGCCAGTGTACTGATCGCCGGAAGACTTTAGGATACTCTTAATTTCTGCTACAGCAACCACCGGTGCTACCCGCACAAAAATCAGGTAAAGGGTGAAAAACAGCCCCAGCGTACCAATAAAGATCATCACCTCTACCCAGGTCGGCACATAGTAGCTCCAGCTGGAAGGCAAATAATCCCGCGCCAGTGTGGTAGCGATGATCACGAAGCGCTCAAACCACATGCCGATGTTCACAAAAATGGACATAACAAAAGTGACGAAGACATTGCGGCGCAGCTTCCTAGACCAGAATATCTGTGGGGACAGCACATTACAGGACATCATGCCGATGTAGGACCAATAGTACGGCCCGAGCACCCGGTTGTAGAAAGCAAACTGTTCGTAGATGTAGCCAGAGTACCAGGCGATGAACAATTCTGTCAGGTAAGCGACCCCGACGATGGTTCCTGTTACCAGTATGACTTTATTCATGCTGTCGATGTGCTCCAGCGTAATGTACTCTTCCAGTTTCAGCACTTTACGCGTCATAATCATCAGCGTCTGCACCATTGCAAACCCGGAGAAGATCGCCCCCGCTACAAAATAGGGCGGGAAGATGGTGGTGTGCCAGCCCGGAATAACCGAGGTGGCAAAGTCAAAGGACACGATGGTGTGTACAGAAAGCACCAGCGGAGTAGCCAAGCCCGCTAGGACAAGCGAGAGCGACTCCCAGCGCTGCCAGTGCTTGGCGCTGCCGGTCCAGCCAAAGGACAGGAAGTTGTACAGCTTGCGGCGAATGCCCTTAGCGCGGTCGCGAACCGTAGCGAAGTCCGGCACCAAACCCGTGTACCAGAAAAGCAAGGACACGGTGAAGTAGGTGGAGATCGCAAAAACGTCCCACAGCAGCGGCGAGTTAAAG
>CAYNIT010000423.1:0-2067 GCA_964397205.1 uncultured Phaeodactylibacter sp.
AGCGTGCAAAAAAACGAGTCTAAATCGGTAAGTTATTGTTGCGCGACCCCTAAAGGCGAAGCAACGCCTAGTCCTTCGCAGCAGAACTGCACAACCGATAAATTTTAGGGTAGACTGGGAAAAGTTGAGGGTATAGGGCCGCAACGCTTGCTCCCGCCCGAGGCTGGGACACCGCTTGGTAATTGGACTGTCTATACCTTAAGAGATCTATTCCGATAGCACTATCCCAATGCGATGAGCAGGACTGCTCCGCTGCTCACTTCCTACGCTCTGATACCCGCTGACTCCTTTTTCTCGAAGCTTCTCTGAAGAGAGCATCCTCAAAAAGTTGCTCACTGGTTTTGATGTCCCCTTGCAGAGCGGGTGGAATGCCCTGTCTGCAATTGAGAATGGACAGATTCGCAACGTACAGGATTTCATCAACGGGAATGAAGCTGCGCTCTACCTGATCGCACTCGTGGCGGTAGGTGGGCAATTGGGGCATACCCTTGTCGCCGTAGTAGTGCTCGGGGTTCAGCCTCTCGTGTAGGGTAGTGTACAGAATGGGCTCCGGAAGCTTTTGCAGCCGTTTGTTTTCCGCTTTGGGATAAAGCGTGTATTTCACCGGCCGCTGCTCCTGTTTATCCCGCACATAAAAATGGATGGGCGCGTTGACCTCCGCATTGTACTCCGTTTTAAATTTACCCTTTTCTTCGGTCTTTACTCGATGAAGCCCTTCAAAAGATTCAGGAAAGCCACGCTCCTGCGTGACGTAAACATCAATGCTGATCGGAGAGCCGCTCAGGTGGCGTACCTGCCCTTCCAATATATAGTTTTTCCTCTCAGAATGAGACGATAACAGCAGCACACAAGTCAGTGCAACCAAGATAGCAGTCAGAAGCAAGGATAGTCTAGCGGTTTGCATATTGGACCAGTTGTGCTTGTACGGACCTAAAGAATAAAGTAGCTTCAAAGGTATTGAAATTTATTAAATAAAGCAAGCAGCGGAGGGGAGAAAGCTGTAGGCACTAGTAAGGCGCACGCTTTGGTTGTTGGTGGCGGACCTTTTCTGCGGATTGGGGGGCTAATTGAAACGTTCGGAGTAAGGTGCTGTCTCCTTCTTTCGATGGCAGGGCAATTTTGTACTCAGTCTCTGGTTCAAAACCTTCCTTGGTAAGCATTAAATTAATAGTGTTGTCACCGGCCTTTGCTTCGTAAGGTATGACTAGTTCCCCTTCAGCGTCAGTGTAGCCACTGGCCCATTCGTCACCGGCGACCTGCACATTTACCTCCGGTATGGGAGTCAGCGAATTCGTTTCCACAACCCTCAGCTGTATGTAAACTTCGCGCGGCGGGTTTTTCTGCCGCGCTTGGTAATCCTCGTACCAAGCTACCAGCCGCGGAAAGCCCAAAACAACGAGCAGCAAAGCGAGAAAAGCCCCAACAATCATCCGTCGGACTTGTTTGCCCAGCTCTTCTGCCAAGGCCTTGCCTTCTTCCGTGCCCTGCTTCTGCCAAGCATCCCGGACTCTTCGGAACCAACCTTTGATATTCGGCCATTTCATAATATCATTAAAACGGCCGCAGGGCTGATTTGGTTCCCATGCAGCGAAAATTCGCTATGGAATGCAAGGTCCTCCCGTCCTAGCTAACATACTTTAACCCCCTCTGCCTTTTGGCAGAACAGCTGACCCAAACACCAAAAGCGGCTACAACCGTATGCTCCACAGCGGCAGCTCACAATGATTCGCCAAGCGCTCGGCGATGCTGGGCGAGAACAATCTTTTTATGCCTTTGTGGCCATGGGTGCAAATAGCGATCATGTCCACTGTATTTTCCCTAGCAAACTGCTCGACACCTTCCTTTACGGAGTTGGCCTTGACGATATTTTGGGTGTAGCCTTGTTTCAGTTCGCCATAGGAAGCCACTCGCTCCATGTTGAGGGTAACCTCTTTGGGTACTTCTGCCTCCCCAGCAGTGTTTACGTATAGCAGGTCGATATGCGCGTCTAGCGTATCGGCCAATTGAGCCAGCGGGGTAAAGGATTCCTGGGAGACATCGGTGAAATCGGAAACGAAGAGCATGTGT
>CAYNIT010000424.1:0-2054 GCA_964397205.1 uncultured Phaeodactylibacter sp.
TGTATAAAGTATCCTACAGCGCCGATGAGGCGCGGAGATTCATCTGCGGTGAGATCCGTCAGCGCCACATTGCCGCCCAGGAAAGGCATTTTCTTAAAGGGGTAAACGGAGAATCCCGCAGTAAGCCCGGAGCCATTCCACTCCACGATAGCGTTGGTGCCCCGCAGTACCTGCAGCGCCACGCTTCCGAAGGGGTTGAAATTCCCGCTGTTGTTGGGGTCGAAATCTCTGATGAGGCGGTAGATGCCGTTTCCAAGGCCGACATTTATAAACAGAAGGCTGAATGGCTCATCGTACCGCCGGTGGATAGGAACAATAAAATTGCTGGTCAGGTAGAAGGAGCGGTTGTTCCTCGGAGGAATCCCCTGCTCCGGTGCCCTCCAGTTGGTCAGGCTGCGCACACCGGCTCCCACGAATATGTAATCGTTAATGGCGCGGTTGAGCTGTACATCGAGGGTGCCGGAGCCGAAGTTGTTGTCTTCTCCAATCTGGTTGGAAAGCCCGAAAATATTGAATCCAAGAGCTAGGCCTAGGAGCTCTTTGGAATCTCCTAAACCTACCATGAATCCTACATTCGCATCGGGCAACCAGCCGCTTTCGGTATTTCTGGTACGGCTTTGGAAAGCCATCCCGCCGCCTATCTGCCCGAGTTCTCCCCCGTGGGGAGCAGGAATTCCGATCACCGATGACGCAGTCTGGGCATGGAGCGGTGTGGCAGTCATTTGTACCAGGCAAGCCCAGAAGAGGGCTATTCCGCATTTGAGGAATAATGAATAGGTGCTCATAGGTATTTGCATTTTATTAGCTTACCCCAAAAGGCTGAGCCCGGCTATTCGGATCGAAGTAGCCGGGAAGGAGGGATTACCGGGCAAGCAGAGCTGTTTTAGTGGTGCTGCTGCGGGGGAGGGGGAGGAGGGGGCGTTGGAGGCGGCGCCGCACCTGAGTAAGCAACACCTCCCATTTGATAATAGGCGGAGCTGTACTGCGAGAAAGCTTGCAGGTAGGACCTCAGGCCCCGACGTACCGACCGCTTTTGCTTTTTGGACAGGCCGAAGGCTTCCGCAAATGCATTGACCCACCGCTCCGTTTCCGCTGCCTGCTCTTCGGGGGCGGCGATAGCACTGAGCAGGTTGGGCACATGGGCAACCATCCAGTCTATTTGCTCCTGTGCGGAGCCATCGTAGGACTTTGTAGCGGCAAGCGATTGTATGACCTGCTTATAAGCCGCTTTAGCCTGAATCAACGCCTGACTGGCTTCCTGCAGCTGTTTGGCGTTCTCCCGATGGGTTTTGATCAGATCTGCGTAGCTCTCGGGCTGTGGTGCATCCTGTGCAAAGCCTCCCACCCAACATACCAGCAAGATCAGAATAGTAGATACATGTCTCATCTGAGTCTGTTTTTTGAAATAAATAAATTTACTGGGAGCATGCTTGGAGAGATGATAATGGGAGAGGAGGCTCCATTTATATGCTCTTGCAGGCGCAAGATACGTAATATAAGAGTAAAATGCTATACTGAGCGTTGATTTTTGATTAAGCGAAGGCGGATTGCATTTCTACAAACAGTATGGGGCTCAAGCCCTAAAAACCCAGGGCTCTCCGTTCCGAGGCTAAATGCTCTAACCTCTGTAGTTGTAAAATGTGTAGGAACACACAGGAAATTGGCACGGTCTTTTCATAAGTACAGGCATACAAGGTCAGTGCTGACCATTTCTAATCTATCACCAAACAACAACAACATGGTTTTTCCGTCGAGTCTTTCGATACCCCTCCCAGGATACATCGATAAACGGTATCCTCAAAATCAATATTTTTTTCAACGCTTTTGCGGTGTTTTCGAACACTTGAACAGCAAAAAATATAGTAACAAAACTTTTGATCTTTACTTGAACTGATACCGCACTTATTAATCGCGCGTCGCTAACACTCTGCTGACGGTCCTTTGGCAACGAGTTACGGAAAGACGACGGCATTTCCGATAATCGTCAGATTGTTGGAAAGTTTGCCAAGTTAGCATTCACAGCCCCTGGACTAGCAGGTAGGGTATGCTTTTTC
>CAYNIT010000425.1:0-2049 GCA_964397205.1 uncultured Phaeodactylibacter sp.
CCAATAAACGTAGCATCATGCACATTAGCCGGGTCCGTAGCCGTCACCCCGAACCACTCATTCCCCGTACGCTCCTGCTGGCTGACCATGGCTTGGCGCAGCAGTAGCCCCTGGTAGTTTTCCCCATTGCCGGGTGCGTAGAGGCGGTTGCCGATGATCTCGGTGCAAGTGGTGGGATCCATGATGTCGGTACAGCCGCAGTCGAGGAAGAAGTACAGGTTGCGCTTGAAACCGTCCATCGTATTGCAGCGCACATCTACGTTTCGGCTGGCATCTATCCGTATGCCTTCTGTCGCCATGTCAGCACCTGTATCTTCCAAAATATTTTCGGCTACTGTGGCTCCTTCGCTGCTGACAAGATGGATGCCTTTGGTGTTGCCGTCAATCACTTGTGTCGTCAGCGTACACTTTTCGACAGTAAAACCAGGAGAGTAAGACAGCTCTATTCCATTGCCGTCTTCAAAGCTGAGTGTGTTTTGGGCGATGAGCCGAGTCGCGGAAGGAGTGCCAGCTGATGGCGGAGCGAACTGACTGATTGAAATCCCAGCTAGTGTGGTAACAGCTCCCTCTATCAAATCGATATCATTGTTGGTTATGAGCACCTCTGCTGAAGATTCCACCCCAGAAAGAATTACTCCAAAGGCATCCACTTCCTGCATATCATTATTTGTGATTTCAAATGAGGTGAGCCCTGTCCCATAGGCACTTATTGCCGTCTGGCCACGCAAAAATTGATTCCCTGAAAATTCTTGTCTTGCCTTTGGCGCCAAACTTAGAATCCCAACACTGCAATCTGTAAACGTATTGCCATCTGCGGTCAAACGTGTATCATCCGTAGTGTATATAGCTCCGCGTGATATGTCTGAAAAATTAGCATTAGACAACTCCCATCTAAAGCAGTTTTCCAAGACGACACCAAAAAAAAGGTTGTTAAAATTATTAGCCAACGGGCCAGCGCTGTTAAAACCCAAATCATATTTTGCGATAGCCCATATCCCAGTGTAACCTTTGTCCAAAACAGGGAAGGGCCCTGGGTTGGTATCAAAAGGTGGCAACAAAGGAGCACCAACGGTTTGAAAGGTATTTGCTTCCATGCTAAATAAGATTGGCGAGAAGCCTCCTCCATTATCCGGGAGGTAGACTCCTACATAATTTCTGTTGAAGTTGTTGCCTTCAAAACTGATTGGTGTAGTCCCTCCAAAAGCGGATAGAATAGTAACCGCATACTGAGCATCCTCTATTCTGCAGTTGGTCATGTTGAAGCTTCCACCTCCGCCGGCAAACGCTATACCTCGCCACATCTGTTCACATCCGTGAATGCCTCTGTTTTGATTAATGTTTTGCAAGGTCAGGCTCCGGAATGTCTCGACTACAATTTCTGAACCCGGCTGCATCTTAATCTCGCCGCCGTTGATGAGGTAGTCTACGTCTACTTCCAGCCGGCCGGCGATGGCCAGGCAAGTATTGTTGAGGGTGTTGGCGGGCAAATCTCCATTTTGGATGATCTCAGACAGCCTGGCTCCGCCCCCGGCATCAATATTGATGCTGCCTTCTCCCTCGCAGGGGCAGGCAAAGCCTTCCTGGGCGGGAGCGCAGTTTTCCACCAAAATGGACAGGGCATCCAGTTCATTTTCGGCATCCATGCAGTGTTCCGCCGGGGAAGAGGCCGTAACGGGCAGGAGCGCGCGCGTGTAAGCGCGGCGGGAGCTGTCGGCTTCGAGCATGATAGATAAGGATTGGCAGCTGTCGGGCATGAGAGTAATACTTGCTTTGCCAGTACTGTCGAAGTCTCCGCCTGCAAGGTCGAAGCCGCTCTGCAGCCCGACCTCAAGGTCGATTTGTTGGCTGGAGCCGCTGCTGCTCTGCAGGCAGGCTTCTACGCTAGTGGCGAGTTGCCCCCCCCCCCGCAGATGCTAAGGCCCTCGGCGGTGGATAAGCTAATAATGTTCGGGCAGCTGTTGGTGCTTTCAGCGGCGCTAGGCGGCAGGCTGAAAGCTGTCCAAAACAGCGCAGATAGGAGCATCATGACCCCTGCTCCGGTGGTTCTGG
>CAYNIT010000426.1:0-2042 GCA_964397205.1 uncultured Phaeodactylibacter sp.
CACATGCGCTACCCTACCCTCGCCCAGCAAATCATCAACCTACAAACCGCCGACCAGCAACTCCACGACCGCTTAGCGCGGTCCGGGCAGCTCGGGCAAGATTATAACGAAGCCATGCAGCGCCTGCACCATCAAAACGCAACGCGCCTCGACCAAATCATTGACAGCATCGGCTACCCGACCGTGGAGCGGGTGGGCGAAGCCGCTAGCGCCGCCGCCTGGCTGGTGATTCAGCATGCTATCGGGCAGCCGGCTTTTATGCGGAAGTGCCTGCAACTGCTGGAAGAAGCCGTGGCCGAACAGCAGGTCGACCCCAGGCACCTGGCTTACCTGAGCGACCGGATCGCCGTGCTGGAAGGGAAGCCGCAGCGCTACGGCACGCAATTCGACTGGGACGAACAGGGCAAGCTCCGCCCCAATACCTGCGACGACTGGGCTGCCGTCGACCAACGCCGCGCCAAACTAGGCCTCAATAGCCTGGCGGAACAAACCCGGCTGATGAGAAAGCGGGCCGCTGCCGAGCAGCAGCAAGCCCCCGCCGATTTTGATGCCAGAAAACGAGAAATGGACGACTGGAGGAAACGGGTGGGGTGGGAATGAGCGCGCCTTGGTATCCCCGAGGAGAATAGTGCAGAAAGGGATAACATTTGAAAACCATGGCCCACCAGCGTTAAAGACGTGGTGTCATTTCGGCTTAGTATATAGCGGCGGACGTCATGGAAAAAACGGTATTCAACAAATCACTTTTTTATGAGAAATACGCTTTTACTGTTGCTTATGCCCCTGCTAGTGGGCTGCCAAAACGAACCACAACTTCAAAAACTGGGAGAAGAAGAACTGCTCGAAAGAATCGTGTCTAGAGACATGCCGGACCCGGAATCAGACTCGGTGGTCATACAGACCGCTGATGGTACGGTGATTTCACTAGATTCCCTAAAAAAGTTGGAAAACACCGGCCAATATGCCGAGGACTTCTACGCCAATCCAGACGGTGCCATACGCAGAGTGGTGGTCCGCAAGAAAACCGCTGCCGACGATGCCTTTATGAGAAAAGTGGCCCGCGCGCTGCAAGCAGACGCTGCCCCTGAAGTCCGGCAGATGGATGTAGACTGCGATAATATTGGGTCCTTGCTGGACGAGGTGCTGCGCAGCGATCAGGCTATGCGGCAGGAAGGCAGCTCCATCGACCCACAGCAGGACCACCGGAATTTGGAAGTCGTGGTGAGCTTGATCGAACAATGTGGCATGCCTACTTTGCGGGAGGTCAATAAAGAGCAGCTGTCGGCCGTTTGGCTCGCCCTGCAGCACGCGCCACCACCTTGGCAAAGCAAGTATATCCCCCTGCTGGAACAATTAGCAGAGCAAGGCGATCTAGATTGGAGCATCATCGCCCTGATGAAAGACCGGGCGCTCATGTACGAAGGAAAGCCTCAGGTTTACGGCACCCAGATCAGCAACGGGCAGCTGTACGAGCTGGAGGACCCAGCTTACGTGGACCAGCGCCGCGCCGAGGTGGGCCTAGGCCCCTTGAAAAAGTACTTGCAACGCTACGGGCTGACCTTTGATGTGGAGCAGAAAGAACGATAAATGGCTAAAATCAGTACAGAAACCCAAAAAGCCACAACGGAATCCGGTTTTGATAACCTATCTCTATTTGGTCAATCGCCAAGAAGCCGGGAGTGCCCGCTAGTTGTTGGCCTGATTTATTGGGGCCTCCTACTTCAAACAGGTGCTGCCGGTCAACGTAGAAATCCCCGGATTTTGGATAACTGAGCGCATGCTGGTAGGCTAGTTGATTGGCAAAAAAAGTTTCCCGGAGCGTGCCGGCATCGGGTTTTGATGGGCGTATGGCATAGGCCAAATTCGTATTCTCCAGGTATATCTTGTCTGGCTTTTGCAGCCGGCTTACGCCCTTTCCAGCTCTGTATAATTGGCGGGTGAGCCCGCTTTCCGCCAAGTAGTACAGATACGCCAGCAAAGTTTCTCGATTGATCCCAATCTTTGTGCTCAATGCACTAATATTCGGTTTGAAAGGGGCAGAC
>CAYNIT010000427.1:0-2017 GCA_964397205.1 uncultured Phaeodactylibacter sp.
CGGCCAGGAAAATGAGGGTGAAGTAGGATAGGACGATTAGGAGGTCGATCACGGGTTTATTCGTTTTCTTACCGCCTCGATTTCGGCATCAATTTCCTTAATTGTCAATTCAGAAAGCTTGGCTTCTTTAGCAAGGTCAAGGCTTTTTAACATCGCTTCTTTGACCATTTTAGCTTTAATTCTTTTCAATAAGTCTTTAAATTGTAGGTGCTTTACGTCGGGCTCAAGGCCCAAGTCCGAAAAATCTTGATCCGTGATGTTTACCGTTATGGACTTCATAGGTTTCCAGCTCTAAGGTGTCGTAAATTGCTAAAATAGTTAGCCTGCCTTAATAATGCTTGCTTACAGCTAGAAAACGCCTCAATTCTTTATGCTACAAACGAGATACAGGTAGGGGTAGTTTATCCTGATATGAGTAATGCCCCGTTTGGTTTACATGCCAGAATACAAAGACTAGATCCGCCTGATTTATTCCACAGATTCACTATATTTACTACATGAGCGACATCACCATATTCGACTACGAAGGCCAGGATATCAGCTTCGAGTTTGCTGATGGAAATAAAATGGTTAACGCCACACAGATGGCAAGACCGTTTGGAAAGCCAGTCGGAAATTTCCTGCGCCTTAAAGAAACAAAGCAGTACATTCAGCTTCTAGAGGAGCGATATTCAGATGTGAATATCGGTCAAAAACGCGAAGTCCTCCGAGTTGTCAAGGGGGGAGATGCAGCAGAAGGGCTCCAAGGCACTTGGATGGATGAAAAGCTCGCTCTCAAATTTGCCTCTTGGCTTAGTCCCAGATTTGAGCTTTGGGTCTATGACCGCATTCAGGAATTACTGACTCGTGGTGAGACGCGGCTACAGGATATTCCCCCTTCCGGCTTCGCAGCAACGCTTAGATTACTGGCTGAGCAGTGGGAAAAACAAGAACAAATCAACGAAGAAGTGCGTGATGAGCTGGATCAAACTGCTGAGCGGCTCGATCAGTTGGAGGCAAAGATTGTTAGCGTCGATGATCATTATTATACAATAGCCGGCTATTGCAACCTGCATAAAATCCCTTGCCCGTTACATCAGGCTAAGGCTTGGGGAAAAACAGCCACGGCTTTAAGCCGCCAGAAAAACATCCCGACCGGTACTGCTCATGATGAACGCTATGGTAAAGTCAGGACCTACCATGAAGAAATTCTCAAGGCGGTGATCGATTGAGGTACCTTGCCATTTAATTACGATAATTCGTGCAACAGCTTACTAGCCCGCTGGTCATAGCTTCCAGCTACGGCCAACTCACCCCCGCACCCCCGCCTCAAGCGGCGTTGCCGGCATCCCCGCCGGCTGCCTGCCCTGCACTACCGGCATAGAAAACGTTTTAATCCGCGGCAAAACGTAGCGCCCAAACAGATTACACTCATCCAAATGCGGGTAGCCAGAGAAGATGAAGGCGCGGATGCCCATATCCATGTACCGCTGAATCTTAGCCAATACCTGATCGGGGTCGCCCACGATAGCCGCCCCGCAACCGGAACGCGCCCGGCCAATCCCCGTCCAAAGGTGATCTTCCACAAAACCTTCGTCATCGGCCTGCTCGCGCACGGCGGTTTGGCGGGAGACACCGTAGGATTTGCCATCCTGGGCGCGGAGGCGGATTTCCTCCCCCCGTTGGTCGTCTACGTAAGTCATGAGGCGGCGGGCGGCAGCACGGGCTTCGGCCTCCGTTTCCCGTACAATGACGTGCACGCGTAGCCCAAAGTCGACTTCCCGGCCGTAGTTGGCTGCCTTGTCACTCATGTTTTGCATCAGCTGCTGCAGCTTGTCCTCCGTTTCCGGCCACATGAGGTAGACATCGCAGTGCTCCGCGCAGAGGTCCACGCCAGGTGGGGAGTAGCCGCCGAAATAGAGCAGCGGCCCACCGTTTTGCTGATAGGGCTTGACGGGCTCGGTGGTCGGCAGCTGGATGTTATAAAACTCGCCTTTGAAGTCGATATGGTCCTGCGTCCAGCACTGCTTCAGGATTT
>CAYNIT010000428.1:0-1998 GCA_964397205.1 uncultured Phaeodactylibacter sp.
AGCGACCTGAACAGCTTTACTGTTTCCAACGGAGATACGACTTTCTTCACGAAAGAAAATTACACCATCATTGAAGAGGAGCTATCGGCAATAGATAACCACAGAAGGTGGCGGACAAGGAGCTCCGGTACATTCAACCCGATGGAAACCGGCACCTGGATAGAAGGCATTGGGAGCAGTTACGGCTTGCTGGGGTCTTACGACAGTTTTCTGACCTACCTGCGTTGTTTCAGCCTCGGTGGGGAAGTTTTGTTCTACGGTGACAACTGCGAGCCCTGTGCGGGCATTGTGTCGGCTAATAGTCCATCACCTTCTAAGGCACTGAACATCTACCCGAACCCCGCGCGCCATCGCCTGCTGGTAGCATCGAGCCCCCGAGACAAGCTGCGGCGCATCAATATTTACGATAGCCTGGGCCGGCTGACAGAAGCATGGCGTGGGGATCAGGCGCAAGTGGAACTTGATATAGCGGGCTATCCAGCCGGTATTTTTGTCGTTGAGATTCAACTGGAGCGTGGAGCGAAGCAGATGGAAAGGCTGATTGTCCGGCAGTAAACGGCTGATAGCTCCTCTCAGGGGCTGTTGTGTAAATTTTTAGAGCAATCGCTTATAAGCATGCAATGGGGTGCGGGCGCTTCACATGCAGGAGTGGGCTCATTGAAGCCCCGCGCCGCAATTATCAGTTATGCGCCATAATTTTCCCCCTTCCCCGGCGTTATTGCAAGCGACTTGAAAGTAATCTTCGAAGATCAACCATTATTCTAAATCTCAAATTCCGATTATGAACAAGGTCTTTGCAACAACCATTGGATGGCTACTTTTTTCCCTGTGCGTGAGTGCCCAAACCCTGGGCGAAAAATACAGATTGCCGGAAGAGCCAGGCGAATTGCGCGCCGATGGGGTATACCATTTGCCTGCTTCCCTGCTTCCAGATGCAGGAAACGGCCTGGAAGCTTATTTTCGATTTTTTCCCGATGGGACGTTCATCGTGTATCACTCCCGGGTATCTCCCGAGGCTAATGCTCAGGTTTTTCAACTCAATTGCAATTACCAGTACATCTCCGCTTCCACAGCTCCCTTCAACAGAGATTACAAGCTGAAGTCCAAAGGGAATATCTCCCGCGCCAGAATCGTATATACAGACAGTGCTTTACTCTTGAAGTTTGATGTGCGAAAAGATGTCATTGTGGCCGAATTGAAGCCTCTGGAGCTGGACGGCAGGGTGGCCGGCGAGTCAGCCGAATATGTGATGCCCTTTTATCAGGTTACCTGGCCGGTAGAAAAAAGCGATTGAGTGTTTGTCCTGCCTACCTGCCGGTAAATCAGGCAGGTGGGGAAGTTATTCTTCACCGGGTCCTTAGAGCTGTTTGGAGCGGTTTCGTATTGAAAATCAAGGATTTATGCCTGCCTGCTACCCGTCAGGTAGGCATAAAGCGCTGATTTGCAATAGGAACAAGCTCCAAAAGTGCTCTTAGTATGTCGAGCAGGCATGAAATCATGTTTGGCCCCGATAAAAATCTGGGAAACTACTTCGTCGTCGGTATAGCCTCAAGGTGAAAGAAGAGAAGGTCGTTTTGTACCCATGCTTGCATAATGTCGCGATTACTGGCTTCCAGGCAGAAGTGGTCAAAGCGTTGACCGAACGGCTGAGTGGCTTGGAGAGTATCCCTGAAAAGTTGGTCGATAAAATAAAGGGACTGGGAAGAGCGTAAAATCCACTAGTAGCGAAGGAAAAGAGTTCCTGATCACTTTATCGGGCATAGCTATTTACTGTCAAGTATATGCGTCTAAATTGAATTGTCAGTTAATTCTGTCCCTTGCCACTAGCGGGAACCGTAAAATGGGTTTTGAGTACGAGCGTATGGACGAGGCAAAGCAGGAGTAAGATGGAACGCAAGGCTGCTTATCTTGCTAAGCTGCACACAAAGACGCAAGGTAGGCTGTTCAGTCAGATGAGGTTCTCGCCCTACGGATTTAAGGGGTCGCGCAATAACAAGT
>CAYNIT010000429.1:0-1931 GCA_964397205.1 uncultured Phaeodactylibacter sp.
GGGCCGGACTTTAAGGTCGTTCGGGCATCCGACCGGACAACTGCCGAAGTGGAATTCGGGCTGCACTACCGCGGCATAGTAGAAGGCAGCACCTCCTTCGCTGCCCTCAGCATTTTTCCAAATGAGGTAATGGGCCTGTTGGGCACCTCCACAGAGGGCAATATAGTGCTGGGCAAACTTAAAGAAAAGCCTCAAGAACGTTACATACTCTATCCTGACCGTAAGATACAGCCTGGCTTCAATTTAGATTGTGCCACCGAGGATGAAGGGCGCCCCTACAGCCCGGAAGAACTCAAGTGGAGGCCGGCAACCCGCAGCCCAAACGAATGCGTGGGGCTCTACTACGAAGTAGACCACGACATTTACAACGATAAAGGCGGCACGCAGGGCGCTACCAATTACGTAACCGGCATCCACAACCAGGTAGCCACCCTCTACGCCAATGAGAGCATCAGCACCTTCATTACCGAAATGGTCATTTGGGATACGCCCAGCCCTTTTAGCAGCAGCTTTAGTGGGGGTATGCTCAATGACTTCCAAGCCTGGCACGACAATTCCTCCTGGAATGGCAACTTTGGGCACCTGCTTTCCTATCAGGCGAGCGGGGGCGTAGCTGCTACCATCAATGGGTTCTGCCGCAGCAACCGGGATTTGAGCCTTTGCTTCAGCTCCATCAACTCCTTTTACAATACCGTCCCCACCTATTCCTGGACCGTTATGGTAGTTGCCCACGAATTTGGGCATCTGTTTGGCTCTCGCCACACCCACGCCTGCGTGTGGAACGGCAACGGCACCGCCATCGACGGCTGCGCCGGCACCACTGAAGGGTCCTGCTCACTGCCCGGCATCCCCAGCAATGGAGGCACTATCATGTCCTATTGTCACCTGACTGGTGCGGGCATCAACTTCAACAATGGGTTCGGGCCCCAACCGGGGAATGTCATCCGCAACGAAACTGACAACGCCGGATGCACCTACTCCTGTACGCCTACTTGCAGCGACGGCCTCCAGAACGGCAATGAAACTGGCGTAGATTGCGGTGGGCCTGACTGCCCCGCTTGCCCTACCTGCTTCGACGGGATCGAAAATGGCCAGGAATTGGACGTGGACTGTGGCGGGCCAGATTGCCCGGCCTGCCCCTGCAACCAAAACCTGGAGCTGGTTATTGTCCTGGACAACTATCCGGGAGAAACCACCTGGGAAATCACCGATGCCGAGGGCGATGTCTGGGCGCAAGGTGGCCCCTATGGCAACTTCTCGCCAGGCACCGCCGTCACAGAAGCTATCTGCCTGCCCGATGGCTGCTATGATTTCACCATATTCGATTCCTACGGCGACGGCATCTGCTGCGCCTATGGCAATGGTTCCTACGAGCTGAGCAATACCCAGAACGGCCAGGTGTATGCCTCAGGCGGCCAATTTGGCTCCTCCGAAACCACCTCCTTCTGTGCAACTGGCCCCAGCTGCACCGATGGCATTCAGAACGGCGACGAAACCGGTGTAGATTGCGGCGGGCCCGACTGCCCCAGCTGCCCCTGCAATGGCAGCAGCCTGGACCTTACCATAAACTTCGACAACCTGCCCCAGCAGGTAAGCTGGGAATTTGTCAGCAGCAACGGCAGTGTGATTGCCGAAGGCGGGCCCTATACTGATGCTACTCCCGGCAGCACAGTCGTAGAGGAAATTTGCTCCCCGGACGGCTGCTTCGACCTGATCATGTACGACAGCGGCAACGATGGCTTGTGCTGCCGATTCGGAACCGGCGATTACCAATTAACCGACGAAAACGGCGATGTGCTAGCCTCCGGTGCCAGCTACGGCAGCTCTGAAACTACGGAGGTCTGCCTCGACAGCGGTACTGGACCGACTTGCAGCGATGGCGTTCAGAACGGCGACGAAACCGGTGTCGACTGCGGCGGGCCGGACTGCCC
>CAYNIT010000430.1:0-1893 GCA_964397205.1 uncultured Phaeodactylibacter sp.
GCTGGAAGCCGTTCTTTACGATCGTGCCAGTGCCGGTGCTCGGCGGGCACTCGATAGAAGGCGCGTCTTTGTCCTCCGCGTTGATCTCGCCCCAGCAGGGCTCGAAGTCCAGCGGGCCAAAGGCATCGGTAGCAGGCTCAAACAAGAAGTTGGTGATGGTAGCTGTGCTCGGTACGTTAGGGCCGATCGGCAGGAAGCCATCATCGTCTACTGTGAAAACCAGTGCCCATCCGGCTTCTACCTCTTCGTTTACAGAGCCAGAGCCAGTATTTGTTTGGCTCAAGATTTGGTTACCTTCCAAGTCTATGAAGAAGAAATCGAAACCTGGGTCAGCACCGTTGTAGTCCCAATCAAAAGACAATGTGCCGTCGTTGGGGATATTGATAGCAGCGCTTGCAATATCGCCATCTAAGGTAGCTAAAGAAAGGTCGGAGCCGTCGAAGTCTACCTCAGCCGTTCCAGAGCCGGGGTCCTCTGTGATGTCCCAGTTGACCGGAGCAAAGTCGTCTACAAAACCTTCAACTGGCTGCGGTCCTCCCAGCTCTACCTCATAGAAGAACTGGCCATGGCCGGACAGCGTGTTGCCGAGGGGGTTGGCTTCCTCGTCAGTAATGCTTACTACAAAGTCTTCGTTATCGTAGCAGCCAAAGCTGCCTTCCAATACCATGTCAGCTGTTACTTCGCGCTGGCAGTTGTCGTCTAGCGTGATGTTGACCAGGTCGTTGCAAGCCAGAGCGCCGGCAGGTGTTTCTGCCTTCTCGACGCAGATCTGGAAGTCTTCGTTGCGGACGTTGCCGGCTGCGTCTTCCGCTGCAATGGTTACTGTTTCGCAAGTATTAGCGTCTACACTAGCAACAAATGTATTGGTTTCCATGAGCGGGTCCAGCTCCTGGCCGTCGGCAGCTACGCTCAGATCCACAGGGTTGCACTCTCCTCCTCCGGCAGTCGGTGCAGAGAAGTTCGTGATCGTTGCAACATTATCGATATTGCCAGATACATCAAAATTGTCATCCTCAATGATGAAAGCCAGCACATCTCCTTCCTGAACATCAGTAGAAATAGAGCCGCTTACGACATCTCCTTGGTCACCGCTAATGGCATCATCATCTACTTCTACAAGTACTTCGGTATCGCCATTGGAAATCAGTACGATTTCGATGAAAAACTCGTCAAAGATAAGCCCAAAACCTGCATCGCCAATCTGGAAAGACCAGTCAAAAGAAAGCGTTCCGTCCGCAGCGATCGGCGCAGTAGCCGATACCGGGGGAGAATCATTAGAACGCAATACCATCGTCGTGTTGGAGATGTTCACTTCTGCGGTGCTCACTGGGCTGCCGCCATCGGTCTCGGCAACAATTGCCCAGTTGCCCGGAGCGTAGGGGCCAGCAAATCCTTGGCTTTGGCCAGAACCGCCATCGCCGGTGCAATCACCCTCGCAGTTGTCAGTAGCCGTTACCTCGAAGAATACGTTCTTAGAAGTAGCCGGAGAGCAGGCATCAATTTCTTCGTTGATCTGCTGAGAAGGGTATACTACGATTGGTGCCCAGTTGTCTGGCTGCGTGGTCACGTTCAGCGTTACTTCTTTGGAAGTTGTGTTGCCAGCGCCGTCGGTGTACGAAGCCGTCAGCGTGTGTGCTCCGCCGGACAGCTCGCCGTTGAAAACATAAAGGCCGCCGGAAACGTAAGTCACGCCACTACCTGATCCGTCTACCTCCACAGTAGCGCCAGACAGGTCAGCGTCGCAGTCGTCAGAAACCTGAACAGCTAAGCTAACATCAGCCGCATCAGCGCAGACTGGCGCCAAGAAGCTCAGGTTGCCAGGCATAGTGATGCCAGCTGGCTGGTCGGCATCTTGTACTACGTCAACCGCGTGGTCTACGGTTACGCCCTGGT
>CAYNIT010000431.1:0-1871 GCA_964397205.1 uncultured Phaeodactylibacter sp.
CACAAAATAACTTCGCCTATTCTAGGTAACTTGTTATTGCGCGACCCCTTAGGGCCTAGCAACCGAAAGTTGCTTCTTCCAGGATAATACGGATTTGAGCAACCTGACAAAAAGCCGAGCATTTATGCAGGTTGCAGGAAGATCGTCTTTGGCCCCGCAATTTGTCCAGGCCAAAACGCTTTTGCCATTATCTGGGATGAACAAGCGTACCAGCCCGTGGTTAAAGCATAAAAACCAAGCCATTGCCAACGGATACCAATTTCTCTACAGACTGGCTGGAGGAGCGCCGCCGCTTTGATGCTGCCGCCCGCAATGCTTCTGTGGAAGCTGCTTGTTTGCAGTACGCCGCGCAATTCCAGACGCTTAGCCTTGTTGACATCGGCGCGGGCGATGGTGCTGTATTCTCTTACCTTTCGCCCAAACTGCCACCGAGGCAGAACTGGTCCTTGGTGGAGCTGAACCCACAGCTTCTGCAAAGCGCCCGCAGCCGCTTACTGCACTGGGCCAACGGGCACGGCTACACCGTAGAAAAAGAAGCATCAGATCACCTTCTTTTCCAGCGGGGAGAGCGGCGCCTTTCCGTCCAATTGATAAAGGGTTCTTTTTTAGAGCTGCAGCGGCTGTTGCCCCTGGAGCACTATGATCTCGTGACGGCTTCCGCTGTATTTGACCTGCTGAGCCGCCCGATGCTGGCGAACTTGCTGGAAAGCTGGCAGCACAACCGCCTGGCGCTGTACGCTACGCTGCATTACCGATCTATGGAATACTTCCCCGGGCAAGCCGAAGACCGGCCACTCATCGAGGCTTTTGAACGGCATATGCAGCGGCAGCAGGATTTTGGGCGGGCGCTGGGCCCGGATTGCTGCGCTGCTTTGAGTGAACTAATGGAGTCTTACTTCGGCCAAGCGCCCATTGAAGGGCCGAGCCCCTGGTTGATACGCCCGGGCGATGTTGCCATGCACCGCCACCTGTTTGCCTTTATTGAAAACAGCCTGGCTGATTTTGCCCCGGAAACAGAGGTTCAAAGCTGGATTCAATCCAAGGAAGCTCTGCTGGATTCCGGGCAGTTGCGTTTGCAGGTGGAGCACTGCGACCATTTCATAGCCCCTGCTTATGTCTGATGCCTACTGGCGCCGTGCTCACGCCACGGCAGTGCTTTGCGGCCTGGCTGGCTTGCTGGCTTTGCAGCAGCTATGGCCCTTGATAGCGGCAGCGGCGGTTTCTTTTCTATTCTATCTATTGAAAAACCGGAGACGGCTTTGGCGATTAGCCCCCTGCGGTGGCTACGCCAACTGGCTGACGCTCTACAGGCTATTGCTGCTGCTGTACGCAAGCACGCAGTACCGACACTGGCATCCGTACTGGAGCTTTGCAGCTTTTTTGCTGGTCATTGTATCGGACGGTATCGACGGTTACCTGGCGCGGCGGTTGCAGCAGCAATCGAAAATCGGAGAGATGCTGGATGTGGAAACAGATGCGCTGATGAGCGGCTTGCTGGCTGCCATACACTATTTGCAAGGCACAGCAGGATGGTGGCTGCTGGTGGCGGGAAGCCTGAGGTACTGGTACGTCTGGAGCATTTACTGGAGTGGTTTGGAGGGAGTAGCGGCAACATCTCCTCCCTATACCCGGCTGATCGGTGTAGTATTCATCAGCGCACTGATGGCACCGTTTGTGCTGCCCGGCTGGCTTGCCTTCGCCGGGCTGATTGCCGGCAGCGGGTTGGTCGTATTTTCCTTTGTGCAGTCCTACCGAAAACATTGCTCAGCCAAGCGGGCGAGCGCTTTGCAGGAGGGAAAACAAGCTGAAAGCCAGGTTTAGGGGTCGCGCAACAATAACTTACCGATTTAGACTCGTTTTTTTGCACGCTA
>CAYNIT010000432.1:0-1834 GCA_964397205.1 uncultured Phaeodactylibacter sp.
AGCGCGGAGAAGTTCACCCGGCGGCTGGCACGGGACATTGCCGCCCTGCAGTGAATCAGCCCTCGTATTCGCGGATGAGCTGCAGATGCTCCGCCCGCGCGTGGGGCTCCAAATCCTGCAGGCAATGGTTGATGTAAAACTCCAGCGCTTCGGCGACATCCTCTGTATCCTTGACCAGTTGCCCCTTGTGGAGCACTAGGCTGCGGTCGGCTACCGTTAGGATTTTTTTAACCCGGTTGGTAACGTAAATCACAGCCCGGCCGGGCTGCTGCTTGACGTACTGCTTCAAGTGGTTGTAGCACTTAGCTTTGAAGGCGCTGTCGCCCACCGCTAGAGCCTCGTCGATAATGAAAATATTGGGCTCGGTAGCGATGGAGATGGCGTAGGCCAGGCGGGCACGCATGCCGGAGGAGTAGGTGCCGACCGGGGCCTTGAGGAAGCTGCCAAGCTCAGAGAACTCGGCGATGAAACTACTTTTCTGCTCTATTTCCTCTTTGCTCATGCCGAGCATCGCCCCTTTCAAACGGATGTTTTCGTAGCCGCTCAACATTTGATTGATGCCGGAGTGCAGGGCGAAAATGGGCGTGACCCGTTCAATTCCCTGTTTTTTGATTGCTCCTTTATCCTTTGGGAAAATATCAGAGATGAGGCGCATAAGGGTTGTCTTGCCAGAGCCATTGGTTCCGATAACGGCCAGGATTTGCCCTTCGTACAAATCGAAGCTTACCTCATCGATGGCCCAAAACTCTCCCCTGCGCAGGCGGCCGCTGCGGGAGCGCAGGCCCAACATGTCTCTGCCGATGTCGACCATACCGTATAGCATGCTTCGCTTGAGATCCTTGCAGAATTTTTTGGACAATCCTTCGACGGAAAGTAAGACGGATGCTTGCGCTGCCATATCAGTAAACCCTTTCTAGTACCCGTTTAGAAAAATTCAGGTAAAACCGCAAGGTAAGGTAAAAGAAGAAAAAGCACAGCAGAGCACACCAGAGGTAAGCGTAAGCTTGGAAAAAGTCGCCGTTGATCAGCAACTCCCGGCTGAAGCTGATCAGGTAAGCCAGGGGGTTGTACTCGTTGAAAAAAGCCAGCCAGCCGGTTTTCACCTTCGGAGCGTACACCACTGGAGTGAGAAACATGAGCACCTTCATGCCTTCGTCTACCAAAGTGCAAATGTCTACGGCGATCACGCGCATGACGGCTACGACCATCCCGATGCCCAAACCGAGCAGCAGCAGTGGCAGCAGGGAGATGGGGAAAAGCAACAAAGTATGCCAGCTAAAGCGCACCCCAAAGATGAGCAACACGACGATGTTGAGCACCAGCGGTATGGAGAAGTTAATCAAATGGACGATCACCTTTTCCATCAGCAGGACCTCGTAGGGAAAGGAGTTCATCACCACCATTCGCCCCCGGTCGGTCAGCACCTTACTGGAAGTGCGGTACAATTCCATAAAGAATCCCCAAATGGAGGTGCTCAGCAGGACGTAGGCCGGATAGGCAATTCCGGTTTCGCCGGGCTCTACCACCCCTGCTCCGTTCAGCAGGATCCAGGTTGCGACGGTGATCAGGGGCAGTATGAGCATCCACCCCAGGCCTATAAAGGACTTTTTATAGCCCCCTACCAGATTGGAGCGTACCAATTGCCAGCTCAGGTACCGATAGCGGTGTAAACTGTTGGCGGTTTGCGCAAAAGTCTTAATCATATCGCAGGGCGTTAAGGGGCAAAATTAGGCTTTTTTTAAGAAGGGAAGGGAAGCAAGCTGGCTTTCGGCCAATTGGCTACTCCCCTCCCCCCCAAACGACAAAAGCCCTGCTGGGGGAGCAGCAAGGCTTT
>CAYNIT010000433.1:0-1807 GCA_964397205.1 uncultured Phaeodactylibacter sp.
GGGATATTTCTCATCCGCCTGTTGGCTCGCTTGATTCGGCGAAGCTTCCGCCGCTACCGCATTGAGCCCTCCCTGGGCAGTTTTTTGGAAAGCCTGATTAAGTTTACCCTCTATGCCTTGCTGCTGGTCACCATCGGCACTACGCTGGGCATTGAGACTTCCTCCTTTGTGGCCATCATCGGTGCGGCGGGGATCGCCATTGGCCTAGCGTTGCAGGGCAGCCTGGCCAACTTCGCCGGCGGTGTGCTGATTTTGATTTTTAAGCCTTTTAAGGTTGGGGATCTCATTTACGTCAATGGGAATCTGGGCACCGTAGCCAAAATAGACATTCTGTACACCCGCCTGGTCACTTTCGACAACCGCGTCATCACAATGCCTAATGGCAATGTGGCGAACAGCGATGTGGACAACCGCACCATGCAGGAAAGCCGCCGGATTGGATTGGATTTGAAGTTTAATTACAATGCTGATATCAAAGCGATACGTCGTATTGTAGTGGACACGCTGAAGCAGCACCCGAAAGTGCTAGCGGAGCCTGCCCCCGACCTGTGGCTGGATAGCATCGGTGAGTATGAGTTGAAAGTCACTGCCCGCTGTTGGGTGCGCCCCGAGGACTACTGGCCTGTGATTTGGGAACAGTATGAAGCGGTGAAGGAAGCACTCGAGGAAGCCGGTATCACCATGCCTATACAGAAGCAGGAGGTCTATTGGAAGGGGGTTCCTACTAAGCGTGAGGTAACTTGGAATGAGCAGAATTAGGGTCGCCTTGAAGGGGACAGGTCATAATATTTGCTTCAGGTCTGCGGAGGAATGTTATATTTGGGTAAAATTATTTACCCAAAAATAACTTCCGTATGGAAATTTCAAAGATCATAATCGCGCTCAGCATACTCTTCACAGGGCTGGCAACCACCATCAATGCACAAACGATATGGGAGCAGACCTTCGCCAAGCCCAACCACGATTACAAAGACTACTCCATCACTACCGCTGCCGACGGTTCCGGCGATGTACTGCTGGCCGGCACCCTTTGGGATAAGGGTTCAGATACTTACCGCGCCCATCTCATCCGTATAGACGATGGCAGCGCCGCCGTGGTTTTTGAGCAGACCTACGAGCTGGGCGGCAACACTTGGGCGATGAGCATCGCGCCATTCCAGTCAACAGCCGGCACCGGCTACGCCATAACTGGGTTTGTGGAGCAGGGCGGTTTGCGCCGCACGGTTGTAGCGACCTTGGATGAAGGGGGGAGCATACTGCAGGCCCGGCTTTTCGAGCAGGGGGGCGACAATGGCATGGGCTTGCACATCAAAGCCACGCCCGACGCTGCCAACGAGGGCTTCGTGCTGGTGGGCATGGTGCATGAGCCTACCGGTGGTTTCAGTTTGCAAAACGCGGATAAAAAAGGGTTTTGCTTCAAGCTTGATCAGGGGTTGAATACCGTGTGGGAGCAGTATCTGGATGTGCCCTTGGGGTCGTCTTACTCCCGGGATTACGACGTGGCTTCCTTTGTAACGCCCACCGATCAAGGGTACTTCATAACCGGCGGCAAAAATATGTTTACGATATTCGGCCAGCAACGTCAGGGCATACTGGCGGTGATGCTGGACCCTTCGGGCAACCCGCTCTGGGATGCCAGCTACTTTACCGGCAACTTTGCGGACAATGGGGCTAGCGCCTACTACGACCAAGCGGCGCAACAAGTATATGTGCTGACCAATATCTCGGTTTCGCACCATTTGGGCATCAGTGTTTTCGACGCCAACAGTGGCGCTTTGGACAATGCGGCTTCTTTTGAAGCTTCTTC
>CAYNIT010000434.1:0-1804 GCA_964397205.1 uncultured Phaeodactylibacter sp.
ATGGCGCAGAAGCCCGGCCTGGACAGCGACGACTGGCGGCGGATGATTGCCCGCTACTTCGAAGAAGTGCGGGAGCGAGCCGAGTGGGACCAAAAACTGGATTACAACAAGATTAACGGCCAGTACCAATTCTGGTTCCGGCGGCGGCGCTATGACATCGGCGGCCAGGTCCCCAAGGAAGAAGCCATTGACATTTTCGCTTACCTGGCGGACTGGGCCAGAGCGTGCTTCGAGGAGGACAACGGCAACAACAATTCGCTGCTCGTGCTGCAGCAGCAAGCCACCCGGGTACGCGAACTGCTGGAAGCACTGCCCGAGGAACGCCTCAGCAACCTGGAACTCGAGCGCATCGTACGCACCATCTACGAGCCGGCCCCGGTTCAGTTGCAGGAACGAGAAATGGGCGCCCTGCCCTATACCAGCCAGGCCGGCGCTGTGTGCAGGGAAGTGCCCGAATTGCTGTGGTGGAACTTCACACAGGGCGAGGCAGAGCATTTTTTCTCCCGCTGGTACGTCCCGGAAATCCAGTACCTCCGCCAGCGGGGCATCGAACTTTCCGGGCCAGAACTGGAAAACCAACTGCGCCTCTGGCAGCGCCGGCAGCCGGTACTGCACAGCAAGCAGCGCCTGATACTCGCCATTCCTGAATACGCCGATGGGCAAGAACGCACGCCTCACCCTCTGATGGGCGAACTCGAAGCCAGCTGCCGCAACTTGAAGCGCGTCACGCTTGACATTGACACCGAGGCGGGCAAAGCCACCTTTGAGCAATTCCTCCGGCTACCGGCTTACGAGCAACTGCCCACCCGGCAGCTGGGCCGCCCTCAGCCCTTCCTGTACATCCGCCAGCATCTGCAACGCCTGCAAAAACGGGAGACGGAAAGCTTCAGCAGCCTGCGCGATTTGTTCTACTACCCTTACCAATGGGTGTTCCGCCACAAGGTCCGCCTCAAACAGACCGCCCTGCTCAGCATCGTCAAAGACCATACGCTGATGGGCAACCTTTCCCACCGCTTTTTCGAGCGCTTGCTGGAGCAGGACGGCGTCCACCGCTGGAACCAAGAGCAGGTCCACCGCTTCATAGAGCAAGAACAAAACGAGCTGCTGCGCAAGGAAGGTGCCGTGCTGCTGATGTACGGCAGGGAACCCGAGCGGGCAAGCTTTCTGCAAAAGGTGAAATTCTCCGCCTGGAGCCTCATCCGGCATCTGCAGGAGAATGGCTGGACGGTGGAAAATACAGAACAAAGCGTACAGGGCCAGGTATTCGGCCTGAACATCAACAGCCGGGCCGACCTGGTGCTGAAACGGGGCGGAGAAAAAGCGGTCCTGGACCTGAAGTGGCGCGGGGCCCGGCGGCGGGAGCAGCTCATCCGCAACGAAGAGGACCTGCAGCTGGTGCTCTACGCTAAATTGCTGGGCGAGGGGCACAGCTGGGCGCATACGGCTTACTTTATTATGGAAAACGGGCAGATCATCGCCCGCAACAACCAAGCGTTTCAGCATATCACCGGCGTAGTGCCCGATGCCGATACGGTAGATGTCAATCAGCGCATACTGCAACGCATGGAAGCGACTTTCCGCTGGCGGATGGAGCAAGTGGAAAAGGGGCAGGTCGAAATCCGTTGTTCCCAGACGCAGCTAGCGCTAGAGGAAGCCTACAGCGGAGAAGCGCTGCTAGACCTCCTCGAGATGAAAGCCGATGATGCTCCCTTTGACGACTACCGCGCGCTGATCAACTTGCTAAAATAGGGCTTAGGGGTCGCGCAATAACAAGTTACCTAGAATAGGCGAAGTTATTTTGTGC
>CAYNIT010000435.1:0-1802 GCA_964397205.1 uncultured Phaeodactylibacter sp.
CTACCAGCGCCGGGAAGCTAAGCGGCACAAGCCCAACCCAGCGCTCGATACCCTGAATACGACCAACTACAACATGGAAGCCCTGGAAGAAAAGCAATTCCGCAAGCTCGACCCGGACGAAGCTGAGCGCCTGGTTCACAACTGGAAAAAGTCTGGTTATATCCCCTCCCATCGGGAATTTTACATCGTACAGCGCAGCCTGCGCCGGGATGCCAAGGCTAAACTGCAGGATATGCAGGAGCATTGGTAAGAACATGGTAGAGCAGATGGGACAGCTCGACTTGCAGTATCTTCCCCTCCCCCTCTGAAAACCCTAGCGGTCCACCCCTTTTTAGTGCTGTTTCCACGGGCGCAAGACCAGCAAAAGCCGTACTTTTACGCTTTATTCACCAATCGTTACGACAATCGAGCAAAATCGAGCCCTCCCTGCCTCCCGGCGCATCGTTTTCATCGACCTCATGCGCGCGTACGCCATTCTTATGATGCTGCAGGGCCATTTCGTCCACACGCTGCTGGGCGATGCCTACCGCAATCCTGAGCATCCGGTATACGCCACCTGGGCATTTCTGCGTGGGATGACCGCTCCGATTTTTTTCTTTGCCAGCGGCCTGATCTTTGTGTTCCTGCTGTTGCGCGACCACCGGCCTTTCTGGCAGAACGAACGGGTTAAGAAAGGGCTACGGCGGGGCTTGCAGCTGATGGCCATCGGCTACCTGCTCCGGCTGAACTTCCCGCAGTTGCTGACGGGCTATTTTTCTCCGGAGGTGCTGAAGGTAGATGTGCTGCACTGCATCGGCCTGGCTATTCTGACGATTATTGCAAGCTTTGGGCTCAGCCGTCAGGCCCGGCTTCCATTCCCCCTCCTGTTGCTGAGCGGCGGGCTGCTGCTCTTTTTCTTCAATTTTGACGTACGGGAAGCCGACTGGAGTGCCTGGCCGGTGGCCCTGCAGAACTACTTTCACCGAGAACACGGCTCCGCTTTCACGCCCGTCCCTTGGATGGGCTACAGCCTGCTGGGCGGTTTGCTGGGGTATACGCTGCATCACCGTCCGGCCTGGGCCTTTGGTTGGGGTTTGCCAGCGCTGCTGTTGTTGCTAGGCAGCGCGCTGCACCTTTATTCCTCCGATTGGCTGATGGACCTTTACCGAAGTACCGGATGGGAACAGTTTCGCCGGCACGCCTATTTCAATTTTTTACTGAAACGGCTGGGGCATGTCTTCCTGGCCACCGCTATATTTATCTGGCTGTCACAGGTTTGGAAAAAGATCCCTCAACTGTTGCTGAAAGTAGGCAGCGAGACGCTCGCCATATACGAAGTACACTACATACTGCTCTACAGCAGTTGGTTCGGCATTGGGCTGTCGGCATTCTGGGCGCACCGCCTTCCCCCTATCGCGGCGGTAGTGGGTGCGCTACTCTTCGTAATCGCTTTTGTCATCATGACCGCTTACCTGCATGATATCCGGCAATGGAGAGCTGCCAAATGGGGTAGAGCCAAACGGTACTATCGCCTGTGGCACCACCGGCGTTACCGGCGGCGAGCGTACAGCCAGTAGAATCAGCTAGAGACCGCCACGGTGGTAGCGACGAAAACCGCCGTTTGCATTTCCTGAATAGCTTGGCCAAGCTGTTCCTGCATAATACTATCCTTTATGCGAATCAAGAGCAAAAGAAAACGTAGAAGCAAGTTGATTAAATTTGTGGAATGCGACTTCTACAACTTATCCAACTATACTTCTACGTGTGTGAAATATACGAACAAGAACTGCAATGGCATTGTATGAGGCACACAAAAAATCAGG
>CAYNIT010000436.1:0-1801 GCA_964397205.1 uncultured Phaeodactylibacter sp.
CAATTATATTTCGGAGTCTCAGATTGAAGGCTACCGTTATATGACGGAAGGGAAGTACAACGGCATCGGCGCCATCAGCCAGAAAATGGGCAAGTACGTTACCATTACAGAACTCTACGAAGGCCAGGCCGCCGATAAAGCGGGGCTCAAACCCGGCGACAAAATCATCGCGGTGGACGGCAATGATGCCACAGATAAGGATCCGGAAGCCGTCAACAACATTCTACGCGGATTCCCAGGCACTGAGGTAGAACTGACCATCCGCAGGCCGGGGAAAGACAAAGACTTTAACCTGACGCTCGAGCGTTCGGAAGTGGAAGTGCCCAATGTGCCTTACTACGGCATGCTGGACAACGGCATCGGCTACATCGCGCTCACTACCTTCACGCGGGAAGCGGGCAAAAACGTGTCTAACGCCCTGCGTACTCTGAAGTCGGAACACCCTGAGCTGAAAGGCGTGGTCTTCGATTTGCGCGGCAATGGCGGCGGACTGCTGACCGAGGCTGTGAATGTCTCTAATGTTTTCATCCCACGCGGCGAGGTGGTGGTGACGACCAAAGGCAAAGTCAAAGAGTGGGACCGCAGCTTCAGCACCATGGGGGAGCCGGTGGATACGGACCTCCCGCTGGCGGTGCTGATCAATAAGCGGTCGGCATCAGCCTCTGAAATTGTCAGTGGAGTTATGCAGGACTACGACCGGGGCGTGCTTATCGGGCAACGCTCCTACGGCAAGGGCTTGGTACAGAATACGCGAGATATCGGTTACAATTCCAAGCTGAAATTGACCACCGCCAAGTACTACATCCCGAGCGGCCGCTGCATTCAGAGCGTGGAGTACGAGGATGGAGAGCCGGTGAATATCCCAGATGATCAACGCACTCCTTTTAAGACGCGCAATGGCCGCACGGTACTCGACGGCGGCGGGGTGAAGCCCGATATGACGATCGAGAAATTCACCGATGCGGGCATCGTAAAGAGCCTGCTCGACCAACATCTCATCTTCGACTACGTGACTGTGTACTGCCAGGGCAAAGACAGCATCGGCCCGGTAGAGGACTTCCGCTTCACTGCCTTCGACAACTTTGTCGACTTCTTGAACCGGCAGTCTTTCGAATACGACTCTGAAAGCGAAAAGCTGCTCAAAAAACTGCAGGAAACCAGCGAAGAGGAAGGCTACGAGCTGGACGAACGCATCGCTGCACTGGAGGAAGCCATCGAAACGAGCAAGCAGGATGCACTGCAGGAAAACAAGGAGGTAATCATAGACCTAATCGAAAAGGAAATCGCCAGCCGGTACTACTACCAGCGGGGCAAGATCAAGATGGGCCTGCGCAATGATAAAGAGATTGAAGATGCAGTGGTTTTGCTGGGAGATACTGCGAGGTATAGGGAGATACTGAGTGCGCAGTAGGAAGCATAAAAAGAAATCTTCTATTCAAAAGCGGAGCAACCTTGTGATCATCGAGGCTTCTCCGCTTTTGTCAGCATTCTTAATCCTGGCTTGCCACGGTAGAAGAACCTTTCGGTTTCCAAAAGCGAATCTTCGGTGAGTTCGACGACTTTTCACCTCTAGTGCCCGAGGGGTGTATAAATATCCTGAAACTGATTTCTGCAGCATACGCCTGTTCTCCGAGAGGCGAAAAGCTATGTGCCCCGATATTTGTCGGGGAGGTAGATGGAAGCGAAAGGCTCGCTTTATACGGGCTGAACTCCGGCAACATATCGTCACCGGCCATGTCCATCCCCCTACTCCCCTCCCCCCCAAACGACAAAAGCCCTGCTGGGGGAGCAGCAAGGCTTT
>CAYNIT010000437.1:0-1757 GCA_964397205.1 uncultured Phaeodactylibacter sp.
CACAAAATAACTTCGCCTATTCTAGGTAACTTGTTATTGCGCGACCCCTAAGGGCCTTGGCGACAGCCGCCAACTCATTTTGCTCTACGGTGAAGTTTTCAGTTTTGGTTAAACCCATGTATGTTATTTGTTCATTGCAATATTGCAATAAAATGATGATAATGCCTAATCTCCATCTCCGCCAATATTTTTACAGCCCGTTGCCTGGCTTTGTATGGGACTGGAATGGCTACACGGGGAGAAACAGGAGCTTTCCGGCCGCCGGGGAGAGGCGCAGAGGAGGCGATGGCTTAAATAGCTGGCGCATAGACACCGTCTACTTTCGGCCTTGGGAATTCACTCTACAGAAGGGCGTAGCGCTATGACGGGGTCTGCATTCACCTACTGATCTCATCCGTATCCAAGAATTGCCGCTCCTCCTCTTTCGTCAGCCTATCAGATGGATTCAAACAGAGCATCATGGAATTGACCACCCGGGCTTGATCCGGGTCTTTCTGCAGCATCTCCGCTTTGTGCAGTACCCCGAAGGTTTTGGCGCCACGCAGATCACTGTTGTTGAGCAGGAGGATTTGGTAGGCTGCCTTGTCGAAGCCTTCTACTTCCCGAATGTAGGGCTTTAATCCCTCCTCCCCGTCTTTGAACATGGGGTTGTGGGAGGCATAATATTCCTCTACGGGGATACGGTGCTCGGTGACCAGCTGATGGTAGTCTGCAATCTGTAGCCGGCTCGCTATGGTTGTCGGCTCGTACCCCAGCATCAGGTAGGAGTCTACGGGCGCATTATCCCGGTGAAATTTGGTTGTTTCCTGCTGGTCGAACCGCGCTAGCCAGCAGTAATCCAGCTCTTCGCCCAGTTCTTTTTGGCAAAGCCGGGACAGCCCGCTTTTGAGGGCGAGCATGTATTGTCTCAGGCGCTTGGAATTCATTGCTCCTTCGAAGGAAAGCAGGGCATAGCCGGGGGCTTCGTGCTGGGTGCGGAAGACCTTGGCATAGATGTTTTCTGTGGTTGTATTGTCTATCCCTGCCTTGCTGATGAGGTGGTGGCCCATAGTTTTGCTTGTTCTTATCGGCAATGGGGCGGTTAGCCTGCCGGTATTACAGCAACGTCTTTATCTTTCAGCGAGTTGAATCAATGCCTTGAGGTGTGGTGTAGGGGCCTGACCCGTTTGGCGATAGCGGCCAATTACTTAATCGTCAGTATACAGTCTACTTTTATTGTCGATTTGGCAGCCCGTTGGTATGATCTGCTGGGATTGGTTTTCTGCAAGATATGCAAAATGGGGTTTTGGTGGTGCGGCGACGTAGGTAAAACCTAGGCCGAATGGGGGAGAACGGAACGGTATGGATCATCACTCCGCCCGGCATGGTGCAATGGAATCCTGATCGAGTTGACTATTCCTATTACCTAGTGGCCGAATTACTGGCCAATTATCCCATTTTCGTCAACAGTCTCGAGCAAGGCTTTGGCATAATGGGCAAAAGTAGCATTGTAAAAAACTAATGTGTATATCTCTGTTTTTTAAGAACATAAAGTATGAAGGGCAGCCTTTGGAGGCGATTTGCAACGTAAAGGTTGCTATAAACAAGCACTAAGAAAACAAATCCAGTTTCAAAGTCGTTTGTCATACAAATTTGGATGAATGGAAGCAAGAGTAAAAATAAAGCAAATCAATTCCATCCTGTCCATTTTCGGACTGGCGATATTGCTTTTGTTTTCACCTTGCAAGGTTCGGAACCTGATTCAAGCTGAATTAGGC
>CAYNIT010000438.1:0-1747 GCA_964397205.1 uncultured Phaeodactylibacter sp.
GAGGTGGAAAAAGAGCAAGTCAGAAATCACAAATTTTGGGTTGGCGGACTATAAATACGGGAACAAATTAATCCAATAAGGGGTCCTAGAAACTGAATAACAGACCGAGCTATGCTTCAAGTAAACGTCAATTTGGACATCAACGAGAAACTCTTCCTAAAGAATCCGCAGGAAACGGAGTTGGGGAGGAGGATCATCGAGCATGGCGTACTGCTGATTGACGAGATAGGCTTTGAGAATTTCACCTTTCGAAAATTAGCACAGCGCATCCATTCTACTGAAGCTTCCATTTATCGGTATTTTGAGAACAAAGGATACCTTTTCGTCTATTTAGTCAATTGGTACTGGGAGTGGATGCGGTTCCGTGTCAGCTTTTTCACGCTCAACCTCAAAGCCCCCCATCAAAAACTGCGGACCGCTCTGCGGGCAGTGGTGGACACCTCTCAGAAGAGCACTTCCGTTGATTTTATCGATACTAAAGTTTTGCACCGTATTGTAGTTACGGAAGGGCCGAAGGCTTACCATAAGAAAAATGTGGACGAGGAGAACCAGTATGGTTTTTTCCTGTCCTATAAGATGCTGTGCGGCCGGATTGCCGAGATTATTCTGGAGATTAAGCCGGATTATCCCTACCCGCGCGCTTTGGGTAGCATGCTGTTGGAGACCGCTAACAACAACATATACTTTGCGCAGCACCTTCCCCGGTTGACTGACATCAAGCATTCTCCTGACTTTCTGGAGGAAGTGCTGGAAATGTTGTTTGTTTTTGCCAACGGTTGCATCGAGAACAACCAGCCGTTGCCCACTACTGAAGAGCCGGGCTAACGAGCTATTCTGAATCCGGAGTACACCAAGCCGAGCAAGAGCACTCCGCCAGCTGTGACAATGGTTGTGCTGAGAAGAGCAGAATCCGCTGCTTGCCGTTCGTATATGCCGAAAAAGGCCCAAAGCAGCACCAGGCCGAAGGGGATGTCGCGGAAATTCAGCACAAAGGCTAAACCAATCAGAGCTGCCGCTCCTACCATTATAGCTGCCCATTGATAAGGCTCAAACGGGCCGCCCGCCCAACCCAGGTCTACGAGCACGGCTGTGGCATTGGCGATGGTGGCGACGCTGATCCAAGCCAGATACAGTTGAAATGGCAGCTTCCCCAGCCAGTGATCCCGCCATTCAAAAGCCTGCACGCGCCGGTATATCTGGATGAGTGTTAGCAAAAGGAGCAGCATGACCCCCAAAGAGAGCAGTGGCATGCGGTAGTGCCAGGCGAGTATCCAGGAAGCATTAGCTACACAGGACAAAAAGAACCATATTCCTATGGCTTTTGCCAAAGGCCGGCCCCCCGCCCGGAACTGGTGCACGACAAAACCGAGCAAAGACAGGTATATCAGCCCCCAAATGCCGAAGGTGAAGCCGGCGGGCACAAATCGGTTGGGATAAAGCGCCGAAAGCTCCCCTGTAGTCATGCCATTGATGGGCAGCGCGTTGGCCAGGGTGTTCATCACCAGCACCAACACATATCCGGCCAGGTTAAGAAATCGGAATTGTTGGAGTTTCATATTTGTGGTTTATATTTGGCGCAGTGCCTTTACGAGGCCAGATTTGTTCATTTCTGAACGCCCTTCTATATCCAGTTTTTGCGCCAATTCGTAAAGTTCTTTCTTAGAGTGCTCCTCGTACTGCAAAGGGCTTCCTTCCTTAGGGGTCGCGCAATAACAAGTTACCTAGAGTAGGCGAAGTTATTTTGTGC
>CAYNIT010000439.1:0-1742 GCA_964397205.1 uncultured Phaeodactylibacter sp.
GCACAAAATAACTTCGCCTATTCTAGGTAACTTGTTATTGCGCGACCCCTAAAGGAGGCTGTTCAAAAAGGGCTGTCTACTGGAATACTACTGCAGCTAAGCCATTGATAGTCGAGCACTGGGTTTTCCCTACCGGTGTGCTTCTGCGTGCGACACACATTTTTGAATACTTTATCTATTTAAGGAAGCCAAGCGCCTCTTCCACCATACTTTTGGACCCAATGAGTAGCGGTACGCGCTGATGCGGATCGTCCGGCACGATGTCCATGATGCGCTGTTGCCCATCTGTGGCCGTGCCCCCGGCCTGTTCGGCGATGAATGCCAGCGGGTTGCACTCGTACAGTAGGCGGAGTTTTCCGTGGGGGTAAATGCCGGGTGTGGTTGGGTACAGATAGATGCCTCCGGTGATTAAGCTGCGGTGGAAGTCTGCCACGAGAGACCCGATATAGCGCGCGGTATAGCCCTTGCGCTTGCAATGGTTCAGGTAGTGCTGAATGGGTTCGCTGTACTTGAAGAAATGGCTTTCGTTGATGGAGTAGGTGCGGTTTTTTTCGGGGAAGTGCATTTTTTGGTGGGAAAGGTAGAATTCGCCCAAGGAGGCATCGTAGGTGAAGCCATTCACGCCGTAGCCGGTGGTGTAGACGAGCATGGTGGAGGAGCCAAAGAGCACATAACCCGCCGCAATTTGGTGGTTGCCTGGCTGTAGGGCATCCTCTTGGAGGCTGGGCGTGCTTCCGATAGGCGTTTGCCGCCGGTATATGCCGAAGACCGTGCCGATGGGCACATTGACCTCGATATTGGAAGAGCCATCGAGCGGGTCCATGGCGATGACGTACTTGGCATCCTTGTTGCCGGTCAGGATCAATTCTTCTTCCTCTTCCGAAACGATACAGCAAACTTGCCCGCCCATGCGCAGGGCCCGCACGAAGCGGATATGGCCCACGACATCGAGCATTTTCTGGTCTTCTCCCTGCACATTCTCGGTGCCCGCCATGCCTCCTAAGCCCACGAGGCCCGCCCGGTTGATTTCCCGCCCGAGGATCTTGGCTGCCAGCCCGATGTCGCGCAGCAGGCGCGAAAGCTCCCCCGTAGCATAGGGGAATTCGTCCTGATTGAGGTCTATGCAGCGGTCCAGCGTAGTCCCGATGGGAGCTGATAATTCCTGCAGTTTGTCATCCATAGCATGAAAATTTTAAAAAGCGCCCTAAAACTAGTCAAAAATGTCAAAAAGCCGGTAATTATTTTGGTTTTACCTAGAAGATGCCTTACCTTAACATTGTAAGCGGGGCGCTCCGTAGAGCGATCGCGCGGGAATCTCTGCACAACGGAGCAGTACCGCTGCGACTTATCATGGGCGAAGCTCTTGCTTTTTTAATGTTTTCTAACCATATGCTTGTCTATGAATCAGTCCGCCGTCCTGCAAATCGTCGCCTTGTTTCTAATTGTACTGGGAGGCATAGTACTGTACACAGCGCGCTCTGCGGAGGGCGGGGCTTCTTCTATGCTCAGCGGGATTGGCCCGATAATCGTCGGGGCAGCGCTATTCCTGTTATCCAAGAGCAAGGCCATCAGAGGTAAAAGGTAAAAAGGGAAAAGGGGCAGGGTTCCAACTTTTCGTAGGGAGAGGCTGGCTTTTTAAGTTTATTTATTTTATATTTGCAGCATTAGCAACTTTTTGTAGTTTTTTTGTAAAGCAAAACCCTATGAAAGGCCGGATGAGGCTGTTCCCAGTGATGCACCGC
>CAYNIT010000440.1:0-1720 GCA_964397205.1 uncultured Phaeodactylibacter sp.
CAAGCAAAAAAGAAAAAGCAAGCCTGCTGAAAAAGTTTTTGAATTGGTTTTGGGATGGGCACGCCGGGAAGATTGCGCAATACTGCCAAAAAATATTCAAGTATTCAAATGAGCTGGCTGACCGGTATATCGCGTATTTGGACAAGCACGAAAAAAGAATGCAATATGCTGATTATAAAGACAATAACCTCATGTGTGGAAGTGGGATAGTAGAGTCTGGTGTCCGCCGTATTATTAACCTGCAGTTTAAAAATACTTCGGCATTCTGGGATGCCCCGACTGTCGAAAAATTGTACTTCCTCAGGGCCGCTGTGCTCTCCAAAAGGTGGAATGTTGTCATTCAAAACCTGGCAAACTAGGGGGACAAATTACAACTGCGCCCTACCTGCCTAGCGGCCCAAGATGATGCCAAAGAATGGCCGTTAAGTTCCTGACCAATCGATTATGCTCTTTGCTACTTCCACCCATAGCGATCAGTTTTCCATTTTCGTACTCATGGCGTTCCTCCTGCTCTATTTCCCATTTAAAGTAATCGGCCGGGGAAAGTATTGTTGTGACCTCTGCCATTTCTCGATTTTTCATGGTAAAATAAGGAAATTGCAGCAAAGGGGCAAGGTAGATATTGTTTCCTCGCCCATTGGAGCGATCAGGGGGCTTCTCGCAAATTATAAATATCTTTCAGTATGGTAGTGTCTCCTTTTTCATTCTCTACCTTCAAATCGTAGCGGAACCGCACCTTGGTTCCCAAAGGAGCGTGGTAATACACCAGCCACGCATCGCCTTCGCTAGTACCGATGCAGCCGTTGGAGTATGCCTTGCCAAGGGTATTCGAATTGGTGGTGGGATGGATCAGGGTGCCCGGCCTACGCCCAGCTATGGCTGGTTCTAGCCATGGAATAAGCGGCATGCGGGTACGTTGTCCATCGTCGCGCAGTGTGGTGTGATAGACTTTGCCATCTACTGGGTTGACGAACCAAGGGTTGCGCTCTATACGGATGATCTGCCCTTCGCCGATGGGCGTGCGCAGGCTTACGCGCCGCCCCGCTGTTTTCAGGTACCGGCTCGTATTGCGCCCCACCCGCACGGGCAAGGTATGCCGCACGCTATCGTACACGATGATCCGGAGCTTGTACTCTGGTATATTCACGTCGATCAGCGTATGCTCCAGGCTGTCCTGAATGGCTAATGCTTCTTTTTTATCTGGGATTTTTATCCGGGCTCCTTTTTGCAATACGGGTAAAACCCGCTGATTGTAGATAAAGCGCCCGCGTTTCATGCTTTCGTAGTAATCGTAGCTCCGCAGGGTATCGAGTATCCACGGATTGGCGTGCACTAGTGTGTATTCTGAAATCGGGTAGGCCTTGAGCGTGTCCAGAAAGGCTACCACCTGCTCCATGAATTCAAAATACTGACCCACCACAATGTTTGTGTCTGCGATGATGGTGTCTTTCATCGATAGGGGAGGAGAAGGTTGCTTATCGGTTAGCGAACGGCGGCACAAGGGCTCGCATAGCACCGCCCGGCTAAGCAGCCCGCTTCCCAGCAGGAGCACCAGCGTAGCTATTGCTGTGGCATTCGTTCGCATATCAGTGTAATTGATGCTTTCGCAAACTAATGTCATGGCCCGCCAAGTCAAGATTTGCCAATTTGGGCTTGACGGGCCCTAGCCCTTTTTTATCCATTCCCACCCCGCTTCGGCTCTGCCCCTTGCTTTCTGGCG
>CAYNIT010000441.1:0-1703 GCA_964397205.1 uncultured Phaeodactylibacter sp.
GCTCATTTGCCTGGAGGCTGTACCCGATGCTGCCGAAAAGTCGATGCTGCTCCAGCAGTTCGAAGCTAGCGGAAAAGCGATTGTCGATATTAACCTGGAGCAGATGATGGCTTTTGCCGGTAATATGCTGCAAGTCAAAAATCAGGAGGGGGAACCTATTTTGGTGATGTCGGAACAAGCCTACAGCTCGCTGCGCCCTGAGCAAATCAGCTTGCTCGAGCAGCACAGCCGGGTTTTGTATAGCCCGCTGCGTATCATTGAGCAGTACGGTGGCGGCAGCGCTCGCTGTATGATGGCGGAGATTTTCTTGGAGGAGAGAGGGGGTGGCTTCGCTGGTTGAGCACCGTTCTCTGGTAGCCATAGCCTTTGGCGGCGGCTACAGGGGGGCATGCTGACGGTTACGGGCTGGGTTGGGGCTGCGGTGTTGGGGCGGGGAGCTGGAGTTTAGCCTTTGGTGCTTTACCCTTCCTTTTGCCTTTTGCATTTTGCGTTTTGCATTTTACATTTTCTCAGGTCCGAGCTTTGGCGTTTTCCTCCCCCTAGCCCCCTCCAGCCCTGTGGAATGGCAGAGCAACCAGTTGGTTATTCCACAGGGTCAAAGGGGGACACGAGCGGGGCTGGTCGTTGGGGCGGTGGAGCTGGGTTTTGCTCCGGTGGGCAGCTGGAGTTTAGCCTTTGGTGCTTTACCCTTCCTTTTGACTTTTGCATTTTACATTTTGCATTCCCCAGTTCCCTCCGGAGCGGGGCTACTCCCACTCAGCCTAGGTACGCCCCTGCTGGCCTGCCTCTACCTTAGGCTTGCGCCTTCGGCGTATTGAAACTCATAGGCGGGAAGCCGGATTGGTCCGGCGCATCCACGGTGCCGTGCTGGGCTTCGTACTTGTTGATGTTGTCGGCCAGAGCGTTCATCAGGCGCTTAGCGTGTTGTGGGGTGAGGATAATGCGGGATTTCACTTTAGCCTTCGGGACGTTCGGGACGAGGCGGATGAAATCGATGATGAACTCGGAATTGGAATGGGAAATGATAGCCAGATTGGAATAGGTGCCTTCGGCCACATCTTCCGGCAATTCGACATTCATCTTGTTCTGTCCTTTATTCTGCTTTTGATCCGACATGCTCGGGAATTATTTTGGTGAATTAAAAGTTCCAATATCGGAAATCTGGTGGTATATCCAAAAATCGGGAAACGCATCCCACTGAAACATGAAAGATTATCTGAAATCCAACGAAGCGCTTTGGGACGAGTGGGCGCGTATCCACCCCCCGACACGGCAATGTACAATATGTCAGCTTTCCTGTCCGGCGCTACCTCGCTTAAGTCCATCGAGAGAGAAGCTTTGGGCGATGTAGGCGGCAAACAGCTGCTGCACTTGCAATGCCATTTCGGGCAGGATACGCTATCCTGGGCAAGGCTGGGCGCGGAAGCCGTAGGCGTTGACTTTTCGCAGGAAGCTATAAAAATTGCCCGGCAATTGAACGAAGAGCTGGGGTTGAGCGCCGCCTTTTTGCAATCTGACGTACTGCAGCTTTCCGGCAAACTGCAGCGGCAGTTCGACATCGTGTTCACCTCCTATGGCGTACTGAACTGGTTACCCGAGCTGGACAGCTGGGGAGAGGTGGTAGCGGAGCATCTCAAGCCTGGCGGCCGGTTTTATATCGTAGAATTCCACCCGGCTTTTTATATATGCGAATCAAGAGCTAA
>CAYNIT010000442.1:0-1692 GCA_964397205.1 uncultured Phaeodactylibacter sp.
GAAGGGATCATGATGCGCTTTTCCCCATCGAATTCCTTTTCCCGTCCGCCGTTGAAAAAGAAAGTAACGTGCGGGTACTTTTCGGTTTCGGCAATGCGGGTTTGAGTTTTGCCGGCTTTGGACAGGACTTCCCCGAGGGTGTTTTGCACATCCATTTTGGTAAACATAATGTGCAGGCCCTTGTAGCTCTCGTCGTAACGGGTCATCGTTACGAAGTGGAGCGGCAGCGTTTTCATGCCCTCCTCTTCCATGTCCTGCTGCGTCAGTACCGTGGTAAGCTGCCGGGGCCGGTCGGTTCGGAAATTGAAAAACACCACAGCATCTCCTTCCGATAAGGTGGCCACCGGCTTTCCATCTGCTCCTACGCATACGATAGGCTTAAGGAATTCGTCCGTTTCATCGGTATCGTAGCGGCTTTGGATGGTGCTCAAAACACCATTGGTGGCTTCTCCTTCGCCCTTTACCAGCAAGTCGTAGGCCTGCTTGGTACGCTCCCAGCGCTTGTCGCGGTCCATGGCGTAGTAACGGCCGACTACGGAGGCAAGTTGAGCCGGCTGCCCTTCGATGTGTTGAAGCACTTCCTTGAGAAAGCCCTTGCCGCTCTTAGGGTCCGTATCCCGACCATCGGTGAATGCGTGGATGTATACTTTTTCCAGGCCAAACTCCTGCGCGGCATCGCACAGCGCCAAGAGGTGCTTGTAGTGCGAGTGCACTCCACCATCGGAAAGCAACCCCATCAGATGCAGTGCTTTGCCCTGCTCCTTAGCGTACTGCATGGCCTTTACCAATTGCTCATTGCGCTGCAGTTCGCCACTCCGGATGGCCAGATTGATGCGCGCCAGTTCTTGGTACACAATGCGGCCCGCGCCAATATTGAGGTGCCCGACTTCCGAATTGCCCATCTGCCCTTCCGGCAGGCCAACGGCCTCACCAAAGGTCGTAAGCTCTGCGTTTGGGTACTTGTCGTAGAGGCTGTCTACGTAGGGCGTACGGCCCTGTGCAATAGCACTGACTTCCGGCTTCGGGCCGTGGCCCCAGCCGTCGAGGATGATGAGGATGGCTCGTTGATTTTTCATAGGGGTAAATATAGAGGTTTTGCCAAGGATATCCGCAATCTTTGTGTTGCTTTTACACTAAGTATTTGCCGCGGCGTTCTCACCTAAGCAACCCCTCTGTCAGCCACTAGTTTACTGCCGGCTCCATTCCTTCGGTAAATGCTTCTGCCATAGCAACTCAGACGGCGATTATGGCCCCCGGATAGCCACCGGGGGCGGCCTGAGACTGCAAACGGAAACTGCGCCCTTTCTACTCCACCTTCAAAAACTTTTCCGCCGCCCTTATTTGCCCGCCTTCCAGGTACTGCAGTACATAGGCACCCGCTGGCCAGCCGTGCACGGGTACTACCACTGTGCCCGGTGCCGCTCCGGCCGGCATGCTTTGCAGCACCCGCCCCTGCGCATCCAGGATGCGGAACAGCCCATCGGGAGCCGGGCGGACAGCCCGCAGCTCAAAATTGAGGAAATCCCGGGCCGGGTTGGGGTACAGCGCCAGGGCAGCAGCCGGGGCCGCCGTCTCTTCTGTGCTCGTGGACAGGTGGCAGCCGGGCACAAGGCAGCCGTGCTCGTCCAGCTTGAGGAGCCAGCCGTAGCGCAGGGGGTGTACGCCCCCATCATCGGGCGGGTCGATAGCGCC
>CAYNIT010000443.1:0-1683 GCA_964397205.1 uncultured Phaeodactylibacter sp.
GTACGATTCCGGGGTATTCATAGAATCCGGCAGTTTTACTTCTAACGAAATACTGGCCAGCGGCAGCCAAACCCCTCCATCCTGCCCGGGGGCCTGTGATGGAGAAATTCAGCTGACTGCCGCCGGAGGCGAACCGCCTTATGCCTACAGTTGGAGCAATGCAAGCAGCGCCTCCACCATCGATGGCCTGTGCGCCGGGAACTACCGGGTGACCATAACGGATGACATTGGTTGTACGGAAGAGCTTAATTTCAACCTGCCAGATGGTACGGATGACGCGCCGCCCGCCATTACTTGCCCGGATCCTATTTCAACTGAGAATGAGACCGGTGACTGCGGCGCCAGTATTGATTTTGAAGCTACTGCCACCGACGACTGCACTGATCCGGTGCTCATCACCTACAGCCGGGCGCCTGGCTCCTTTTTTGAAGTGGGGAAGCATCTGGTGGAGTGCCGTGCTACGGATGAGGCGGGCAGAAGCAGCAGCTGTATCTTTCAGATCAGCGTGACGGATGAAGAAGAGCCAGCGATCACTTGCCCAGCGAGGATTGACCTGGACTGTAGCTTATCCCCAGATCCCGCAAATACGGGCAGCCCAGAGGTCTCTGACAACTGTGAACTGGCCTCGCTGGAATTCTCCGATGATGCAACAGCTGGCAGCTGCGCAGCGGAATCAACCATCGTTCGTACCTGGCAAGCTGAAGACATTCACGGCAACAGCGCCTCCTGCCAGCAAACCATTGAGATCGTCGACCTCCGCCCGCCGATGATGACCTGCCCGGTTGATATCACTGTAGCCTGCGGTATCGAGCCGGAAACCGCCACGGGCAATCCAAAGGTGACAGACAATTGCGACCTCAGGCCGGCTTTGGAATATACTGACCGAGTTGTAGAAGGCGACTGTGACTGGAATTGTCAAATAGAGCGCAGCTGGACGGCTACCGACGAGTGCGGCAATACCAGCAATTGCGTACAGCGCATTGAGATTGACTTGACGCCTCTGCTGGAAGAAGCCCTGGCTGCTGATTTGGATACCGATGGCGTTACGGATACCCTGATCATGGGCGTAACCCAGACCACGCTCTCCATATTTCCGGGCTCGGGCAACTGCATCCCCGGATGGATGCCGAGCAGCGGCACAGTGCCGGACGGGCTTTCCCCTGCTGCCAATGAAGTGGTCGGTGCGGACTGCCTCCCGGGTACCAATCCGGTAGACGCGGATGGGAAAATCAACAATCCGCTGTTTGCCGAAAGCCTGAAATTGGCGCTGGCGCTGCGCTTGGACGAGGGTTTAGGCAGCACCAAGCTCGATGAACTCGACTGCGACATCTCGCCCATCGTGCTGCAGGCCTTGGCCCCCAACCCTGACCTTACGGAGTTGATGCGGGTTACGAATATCGCTTTGGGCAACCTGGCGCTAGTGCCCCACCGCAATGAACTGCTAGCGGCTTTGGCTTGTATCAATGGCCCCATCGATTTGTGCGGGGAAGAATAGCTACAGGCACGGGAGGGCAGCTTTGAGTGGTACGTCCGCAAAGCTGCCCTCCTCCTTAATGCGGGAGGGCGGGCTGTATCTTCTGAAGGTAGGGTGCTTTTGTATGGCCTGTTTGGGACTGATGGATTGATTCGCAGGGGAATTATGCTTATCTTGGACAATCTAGACCAAGTAGGTTCATATGACGG
>CAYNIT010000444.1:0-1678 GCA_964397205.1 uncultured Phaeodactylibacter sp.
GCAAATCCCCCATAGCTTTATGAATAGCATCCAGTTGGTCTGGAAGTTTATCAAAAAGATAAACAAGCAGCGGCTTGTATAAGTTCCCGTGCTCGTCGGTGGCGCTGAGCAGGAGGAACTGCATCTGCTTTAGCAGGTAGCCTTGCTTGTAGAAGTGCTTCATGGCAATCAGGGCAGCCATCAGTTTTGGGTTGGCGGCCTGTCTGATTTCCTCGTCCGGCTTGGCCTGATAATTGTGGAAGAGGTAGTCGAAGCGGGGCAGGTATACTTTGAGTGCTTTGTCAAGCGCTGAGAACTTGTCACCGATGGACTCATAATCCCAGGGTGCTTCCCCGTGTTAAAAGAGGATGGGGATGATGAGGCGCTGTGCCTCCTTGTTAATCGCCCGCTTGAGCATGGCGCTACTGATGTAGTGCAGTATCTGGAAGGGAGCTTTGTCGTCGATGTAGCTCTTGTGCTCGAAGAGGAAACAGAGGTTGATGCCAAAGCCCTGCCTGGTATCCGCTTTGAAGACCACGTCCGACATGGAGGCTTTAAGCTTTTCGTCAATGTACGAATCGGTGTCTTGCTCCAGGGTGTCGAAGTCGATAGCGTCTTTGAGGCTTTCCGGCAAGAAAGCAGCAAGATAATCCTGAGCGGTCTGCCGTTCTGACATAAGCTTGCGGAAGAAGCCGTCGTGGGATTTGTAGAGCTTGTCCATGTTGCAAGGTAGGCAAAACGAATGGATTTTGCGACTATTTGTTTGACTTTATTTGGTTTGCCTGTGCGCCATCCACCGCCAACTCACCGACCAGATCACCCAAAACGGCTACCAGCTCAACGCCATAGTCAACGTGAACCTCCCCGAGCAAGGCATCTCCGGCCCCTTCCGCATCACCACCATCAAGCACCTCCTCCCCCAAAAGCGGCCCGAAGACGAAGACGCCGGCAAAGGCTTTGCAAAGCAATCCCAAAATATCAGCCTGTGAAGTGAATTTTTTGTTCAGGCAAACGTTATATTTATAGTCTTAAACGAATGATTATGAGTACAGTGGAAATGAGAGACAAGGTTCATCAAATGATTGACGAAGTGGATAATACCCTGCTGGAAGCGATCCATGCCATGTTGGAGACTTACCAAAAGCGGCAGGAGGGTGACCCTGTTGTAAGTTATGACGTAGTAACTGGAACGCCTAGGTCTGCTTCTGAGCTGACGGCTATCCTTGAAGAAGAAGTTGCTGCTGTCCGTCGTGGGGAGTTCACTACCTTTGAGGACTTCCAAAAAGAATCTGCGCAATGGGGCCAACGTATCAAATAATACTATCCAGCGCAGCCCAACAAAATTTACGTGACATCTATTATTATCTTCATGATCACGTTTCTCTTGAGACAGCAGAACACGTGAAAGAAGGCTTGGAAGCAGCAATTGCCAGACTATCGCAATCACCGGAAGCAAACGGGCTATTAAAAGGTCATTCCAGCAGCATCGTATACCGAAGGGTATTGAAATGGTCATATCGGATCATTTTCACTATCGAAGAAAAACAGCTAATTGTTGTAGTTATCCGTGTTGATAACCAAAAAATGAGCCCTTCTAGCTTAGAGAATTTACCGTAACCCTCTGTTTGGCGTATGCTGTGCTCTTCAACTTAAAGAACTGACAAGCCATCAATTCGGTCGAAATGTTTCGTATTATGGG
>CAYNIT010000445.1:0-1654 GCA_964397205.1 uncultured Phaeodactylibacter sp.
TATGGCGTGGTAGCTCAGCTGGTTAGAGCGCAGCATTCATAATGCTGAGGTCGAGAGTTCAAGTCTCTCTCACGCTACAAAGCAAAGCCTTCACCATTCGGTGAGGGCTTTTTTTGTTTGTCGCGGCAGCTTCCCGATGCCGATAAATAGCGGGAGGGTAGTTAGAGGGCAGCATTCATAATGCTGAAGTCGAGAGCCCGCCTGCCGACGCAAGGAGGACAGGTTCAAGTGGAGCGCACCGCCCGCGCTTGAAGCTACGGCGGCTAAAGAGCGACATCTCGGCCGGAACGCAGTGCAGCCAAAATAGTAGTAAAACTACTGGGTCGTTATTAATCACTATTATTTTTGATGGTCTTGCCTTCTTTTCGCACTTTGATCTCACTGATAAGGTAAGAGTAGTCCCTCTTACTAGCTACTTCATTGATTTATTTACCAACCGTTCATTAAAAAATCTTAAACCTTATGTTACCGACAAGCATGAAAGCAGCGGTGGTGCACGAATTCGGCAAACCGCTCAAAATCGAAGAGATGCCCATGCGGCGTCCAGAAGGCCACGAGATACTCGTCAAGATAGTGGCCAGCGGTGTCTGCCATACGGACCTGCACGCCGCAGACGGAGATTGGCCCGTAAAACCCAAGCTGCCGCTCGTGCCCGGGCACGAAGGGGTAGGCTACGTAGCAGCGCTGGGCCCCGATGTCAAGCACCTCAAAGAAGGAGATGCAGTGGGCGTTCCCTGGCTGTACACGGCCTGTGGTTTCTGCGAACACTGCATCACCGGCTGGGAAACGCTTTGTTAAAGCCAACTCAATGCCGGTTACGCCGTTGACGGCGGTTATGCCGAATACGTCATCGCTGACTCTCACTACGTGGGCCACCTGCCCAAGGATGTCAACTTCCTGGAGATGGCGCCCATTCTGTGGGCGGGTGTCACCGTTTACAAAGGCCTGAAAGAAACCGATACTAAGCCCGGCGAATGGGTAGCCATTTCCGGTATTGGCGGGCTGGGCCACGTGGCGGTACAGTATGCCAAGGCCATGGGGCTGCACGTAGCCGCCATAGATGTAGCAGACGACAAGCTGCAGCTGGCCAAAAAGCTAGGTGCCGACCTGGTAGTCAACGCTACCCAGGCCGATCCAGGAGAATACCTCAAAAAAGAAAGCGGTGGCGGTATGCATGGTGCTCTGGTAACCGCAGTGTCCACTCAGGCTTTCTCTCAGGCGATTTCCACCCTCCGGCGCAAGGGCACCCTGTCCATGACGGGCCTGCCGCCGGGAAGCTTTGATTTGCCCATATTCGAAACTGTACTCAACCGCGTCACGGTGCGGGGCTCCATCGTCGGCACCCGCAAAGACCTACAGGAGTGCATCGAGTTTGCTACCGAAGGCAAAGTGAAAGCCACCGTCGAAGCTGCCAAGCTAGAGGATATCAACCAGGTATTCGACCGCATGAAGAAGGGGCAAATCGACGGGCGTGTGGTTATGGACATCGGCGAAGCCTGAACCTAGCCGGGCAAAGCGTATTTACGAAAGCCATCTTTTGATTTAATTTTGGGATGGCTTTTGTTTTGCCCGAGTCAAGCCCCCTTCTAGGGGTTCAAACCCTAAGGGGTCGCGCAATAACAAGTTACCTAGAGTAGGCGAAGTTATTTTGTGC
>CAYNIT010000446.1:0-1645 GCA_964397205.1 uncultured Phaeodactylibacter sp.
TTTGGTCGCGCTTCAGGCGGATGTTGATGATGCCGGCATTGCCCGCAGCATCGTACTTGGAGGAAGGCTGGGTGATGAGCTCAATGGCTTCAATGGTAGAGGCATCAAGGCTGCGCAGGTAATTGGTCAGGTCTTCGCCCGCCAATGGAGAAAGCTTGCCGTCTATGAAAATTTGCACGCCGGCTTTGCCCTCGAGGATGATGTTATTGTTGTTATCGATCAGCAGGCCCGGTGCTTTGCGCAGCAGCTGGAACCCATCTTCTCCGGCTGCGCTAAGCGATTGCTGTACGTTGAAGACCGTACGGTCCGGTTTGACTTCAATGAGGGGCTTTTCCGCCACGACTTCCACTTCTGCCAGTGCGGTGGCTGCCGGTTTGAGCAGGATAGGGGCACGTTCGACGGGCGTTTCCGTTACCGTGATGGGCTCCGACCAGTAGGCTTTGGTACCAACGTATGAAGCGGTGATAAAGTAGTTTCCCGGCGGAATCTGCCGGAAGGTATACCGCCCGGCTTCATCGGTGAGGGCGGTATTGGCCACTGTTGAATCTGGTAGTTGCTTGAGCAACAGGGTAGCGTAGGCAAGCGGCCCGTCTTGGTTCAGCACCCGCCCGCTGATTTGGCCGCGCTGTGCAGCAGCCAGGGTTGCGAAGGCTGAAAACAGAAGGAGTAACAGGTAAAATCGGGTGTTCATAATTCCAATGATTTTGATGATCCAAAAATGCGGTGCATACCGGATCCGAGCTACTGATATCCGTTGAGTGGCAATTTCCGGCGTTTAAAAGCCCGTCTTGGCGTTCATCGGCTTATTCTGCCATTCGTCGGGAAGAAGTGGAAAGCCGGTAGAGCTTCCTTCATATTTGTGACCGTAAGCAATCACCCGACTTTTTGTAATTTGAAAATCATTCCATGAAAAACCTGGTTTTAACCCTCTTATTAGGCACGCTTCTGCCTACCCTGTCAATCGCCGGCAACAGCGTCACCTTTGTCATTAACGACTTGGCTAAAGAGACCGATGATGAGCAAGTCCTAGTCTATCCCGAAGGAACGGCCTACAAGGTAATGCAGCAATCTGGGGAACTGCTCTCCCCAACCGAGCGGGAAGGGGGCGCATTAACCTTTGCGCCCGGCAAGTTCAAGCTGATGGTCTACCCCAGCTACCGGCCTGAGCAGGCAGATGAATTTACGCTGGTCAACAAACAACTTCGGGTGTTTGAAACGCCACGGGATGCCAAGCGCATGGGCTACGCCAAAAACTGGAAGGAAGGCAAAATTATCCTTAATCACGATGACGGTACTCAGTACATCAGCCGCCCCTATGCGGTGGAGCGCACTTATTCAAATAATGAATTGCTGCAAAAGAAAGTGGTCGCGGCCTCCGACGAACGGCCCGGCCGCTACAACCTGAAGCTTTACTTTAAAAATGGCTTGCAGTTCCACTACATCGATGGCCAAGCAAGGGCGGAGCTAGACGGCGAACCACAGATTGTGGAAGGTGCGTATATCGTACACACCGATCTTGGCACTGCTAAGATCAGCTTCAACCCGGAAAATGGCGATACCTGGTGGGTGTTCACCAAGGAAAGCGGCAAGAGCGCCGAGTAGCTCCGCGTCCTATGCAACCCGGCACACCGGGATTTTAAAATAA
>CAYNIT010000447.1:0-1643 GCA_964397205.1 uncultured Phaeodactylibacter sp.
CCCTAGCCTTCATCGACGAGCGGCTGCGGCTGCTGACGCGGGAGCTGAGCACCGTGGAGGGCGGACTGGAGACCTACAAAGAACGCAACGAAATTCCGGCGGAAACCTCGGCGGCGGTGGACTTTGTGATGAGCGAAATGGCGGAGTACGATAACCAACTGACCGAGCAGCAGATCAAGTTGGAGCTGCTGAAAGCCGTGGAGGAACTGTTGGCCGGCGATGTAGAGCGGTACGAGTTGATCCCCGCCAATATTGTGCTGGAAGATGCCGGCGGATTGGACGCGCAAATCAGCAGCTACAACGACGCGCTGCTACGGCGGGGGCGGCTCAAGCGTTCGGCCGGCGAAGACAACCCGCCGCTCATTGCCCTGAACCAACAACTCGCCGGGATGCGGCAGAATATTGTGCAAAGCGTGAAGGCGCTGCGCAACAACCTGGAACTCTCCGTGCGGGAAACCGAGCGCAAACTGGCGCAGCTGCAGGCCCGCATCGATCAGGTGCCGCGGCAGGAGCGGGAACTGCTGGAAATCAAACGGCAGCAAAACATCAAAGAAGCGCTGTACTTGTTCCTGCTGCAGAAAAAGGAAGAGACCGCGCTCTCGGCGGCAATCACCGTGCCGAACGCGCGGGTGATTGACCCGGCGATAGCGGGAGGAAGCCCCATCTCTCCTACCCCCATACGCGCTTACGCACTGGGCTTGATGCTGGGCATGGCACTGCCGATTGGCACCATTTTCTTGCGGGAGCTGCTCGACAACAAGATATACAGCGAGGCGGACATCAAAGGCCTGACGAGCGTGCCGGTGCTGGGAGCCATTGCGCAGAATAAAACAGCCTCCCCCATCGTCATCAAAGCCAACAGCCGCTCGGGCATCGCCGAGATGTTCCGCATGCTGCGCACCAACCTCAACTACCTGAGCGGCGGGCGGGAGCAGCAGACGATTCTGATTACCTCTGGCATGGGAGGCGACGGCAAGACCTTTATCGCCATCAACCTGGGCATCAGCCTTTCCCTGGCGGGGAAAAAAGTAGCAGTCCTGGGCATGGACCTACGCAAGCCCAAGCTCAGTCAATACCTGACGGGCACCTCTGACTACGAAAATCAGGGGCTGACCAACTACCTCGTCAGCGAATTGGCACCGGAGGAGACCGTGCTGCCGACCGAGATCAACGAAAACCTGTACTTCATGCCGAGCGGCCCGGTACCGCCCAACCCGGCGGAGCTGCTGAGCGCGCCAAAGCTGAATAAGCTGTTCGAATACCTGAAGAATAACTTTGACTATATAATCATCGATACCGCGCCGGTCGGATTGGTGGCGGATGCCTTTCTGCTGGAATCCTACACGGACATCTCTATCTTTGCAGTGCGCTACGCCCAAACGCCGCAGGAGATGATCAAAGGGCTGGAGGAAATGCGGCGGGATGGCAAACTGAATAATCCGGCCATTGTGCTGAATGGGGTGAAGCCGGGTAAGGGCTATGGCTATGGGTACGGGTACGGATACGGTTATGGGTATGGGTATGGATATGGGTACTATGAGGAAGACAAGAATAAGAAAAGGTGGTGGAGATTGTTTAGAGGCAGTCGTTGAGTGCGGGGCTTATCCGCAGATAAAAGGCGTGCACAGTATTATCCGCAGATG
>CAYNIT010000448.1:0-1607 GCA_964397205.1 uncultured Phaeodactylibacter sp.
GGCTCAACTTCCTGGGCTCTGCCCTTTACGTCGCAGCTCATCCGGATGACGAAAACCAGCGCCTCATTGCCCACCTGGCCAATGGGCCGAAAGCAGAGACCGCTTACCTGTCGATGACCCGCGGAGACGGCGGCCAAAACCTGATTGGCCCGGAAATCCGAGAGCTGCTAGGTGTTATCCGTACCCAAGAGCTGCTGGCTGCCCGCCGCATCGACGGTGGCCATCAGATGTTTACCCGTGCCAACGACTTTGGCTATTCTAAGCACCCGGACGAAACGCTGAAAATCTGGCAGCGGGAGAAGGTGCTCTCCGATGTCGTCTGGGCTATCCGCAAATGGCAGCCGGACGTTATCATCAACCGCTTCGACCACGAATCCGCCGGGCGCACCCACGGGCACCACACCTCCTCCGCCATCCTCTCCTACGAAGCATTCGACCTGGCAGGAGACCCGCAAGCCTATCCCGAGCAATTGCAGTACGTTGATACCTGGCAGCCCCGCCGCTTATTTTTCAATACCTCTTGGTGGTTCTACGGCAGCCGGGAAGCCTTCGAAGAGGCTGATAAGTCCAATATGATGAGCGTAGATGTGGGGCAGTTTTACCCCCTGGAAGGAAAATCCAATAACGAAATCGCTGCGGAAGCACGCAGCATGCACAAATGCCAAGGCTTTGGCGCCAGCCTGCGCCGGGGCAGCCAGCAGGAATACCTGCAACTGCTCAAAGGCGATATGCCGCAGGGCAAAGCCAGTTTGTTCGAAGGAATTGACACCAGTTGGTCCCGGGTGAAAGGCGGCGAACGGGTCGGAAAGCTCCTCGCCCAGGCAGAAAAAGCATTTGACTTTGCTGCTCCGGAATCCGTCTTGCCCCTACTGCTGGAAGCTTACCAAGCCATGCAGCAATTGGAAGCGGGCTACTGGAAGCGCGTCAAAATGCAGGAACTCAAAAAGGTCATAACCGCCAGCCTTGGCTTGTACGCAGAAGCCACCGCCGATGACTACTCCGCTACGCCGGGCGAAACCATCGAACTGGCCCTGGAGATAGTCAACCGCTCCCCCATTGAGGCGCGCCTGGAGTCCGTCGAGTACCTGCCCATGGGCCTGGATTCCACCCTTGCCCTTGAGCTGGAAAACAACCAGCAGTATGAGTTCTACAAGCAGCTGCCACTGCCGGAGGATATGGCTTATACCAACCCTTATTGGCTCAATGAAGAAGGGCAACTGGGCATGTATAAAGTAGAAAACCAGCTGCTGCGGGGATTGCCGGAAACGCCCCGCCCGCTGCGGGTGCGCTTCCAACTCGACATAGCGGGCGTGCCAATGACCATCGAGCGAGAAGTCGTTTACAAAAATACAGATCCAGTCAAGGGCGAAACCTACCGCCCATTCGAACTGACACCACCGGTATTCGCCAACATCACGGAGAGCGTATATGTATTTGGAGACAACGCGCCGCAGGATGTGGAAGTGCGGGTGCGCGCCGGCCGGGAGAACATCAAAGGCACCGTCCGTTTGCAGGTACCGAGAGGCTGGCAAGTGAAGCCAAGCGCAATTGCTTTGGGCCTGAAGCAAAAAAACGAAGAGCAGATGCTGGCCTTCCGGCTCAGCCCT
>CAYNIT010000449.1:0-1559 GCA_964397205.1 uncultured Phaeodactylibacter sp.
GTGCTGTTTAATGGCTTTTTCCAGGTCATTGGTTTTCAACGGTTTGGGTTCTCCTGAACGGATGGCTTCCTCCAGTTTGCCCTCCACCGCCAGATCGATGACGGCCTCTAAGTCGGCTCCGGAGAAGCCATCGGTTTTTTTCAGCAGGCGCTTGTAGTTGAGTTCTTCCGTGGGCTTGTTGCGCAGCTTGATTTGCAGGATGGCTTCCCGTGCTTCCGCGTCCGGCGGGGGCACAAAGATAATGCGGTCGAAACGCCCCGGCCGCCGGAATGCTGGATCAAGGTGCCAAGGGGCGTTGGTGGCGGCGAGTACGAGTACGCCATCGTTGTCGTACTCTACCCCGTCGAGTTCCGCTAAGAATTGATTGATAACATTCCTGCCGGCGCTTTGCCGCATATCGGAACGGCTGGCTCCCAGCGCATCCACCTCATCGAAGAAGAGCACGCAGGGTTTCAGGTTACGGGCTTTTTGAAATATGGCGTGCAGGTTGCGCTCGCTTTGCCCGATGTACATGTCTAGGATATCGCTGATGCCTACCGCTATGAAATTGGAGCCTACCTCGCCGGCAGTAGCCCGAGCCAGGTGCGTTTTGCCGCAGCCGGGTGGCCCGTAGAGCAGGATGCCGCCGCCAATTTTCTTGCCGTAGGCTTTGTAAATTTCTGGATGCTTGAGAGGGTGAAGGATTTTCATGCGTACCTCCTCCTTGACTTTTTCCATACCGCCTACCTCCTCGAAGGTAGTTTGGGGGCGTTCGATATCGAGGCTGCTGTCTTCCTCTTGTTCACCGGGCTGCCCCGCTTTCAATTTGATACGCTCTGGCTCCCGGGGCTTTTGCATTTGCAGGTTGATTTCGGATTCCAGGTAAGTATCGCGCAGATTTTCGTTGATGGCCAGCGCATTTTCGTAGGCTTCTTTAGCTTCTCCGGGCTGTTGGCTCAGGAGCAATAGCTGGGCGTAAACGATCCACGCTCGGGCAGGCGGCTTAGGGAGTTGGGTTACTTCTTCAATCAGGACGAGGCCGGAGCCGGTTTTTTCCTGTGCCCGGAAAGCATCTGCCAGGCCTACTTTCAATTCTGGATTGTCATTGCTCAGGTGCAGCGCGGCCTTGAACTCGGCTTCGGCTTCTTCGTAGCGTTCATTTTTCATCAGTGCGTTGGCAAGGAATTTACGCAGGGGCAGATTATCAGGAGAGCCCTTCACGGCTTCGCGCAGCTGTTGTATTTCATCCATAATACGATTCTTCTTATCGTCGCAATGTACGATTTATGCGCTCAAAAGAAAAGCCCTTTTGGCCTATACTGAAAAGGACTGTTGGCTGGTCAGGTCTTAGCTCAGGCGGTCGGGCAGCTCTTTTCCCAGCGGTAAAGCAGTCGAGATGCTGCTATCCTCTGTCCTAAACTCCGGCAGCGGCCGCCAGGAAGATGCGCAGTTCAAGCCGCCGCCGGAGCGCATTGCCCTTAGGGTATGACTTGAGCCGAGCACTACCGGAGCGTCATGCCCTGTGTTAAGGGGTCGCGCAATAACAAGTTACCTAGAATAGGCGAAGTTATTTTGTGCGC
>CAYNIT010000450.1:0-1542 GCA_964397205.1 uncultured Phaeodactylibacter sp.
ATGGGGTACGACGGCGGTGTATTCCTCATGGGGTGGACCGGCGGCTATGTGCTGCTCGCTTTAACCCTGGCTCCCTACTTGAGGAAATTCGGGAAATTTACGGTCCCGGACTTTATCGGGGACCGTTATTATTCAAACGTAGCGCGTACGGTGGCCGTGATTTGTGCTATTATCGTATCGTTTACCTACGTAGCCGGGCAGATGCGGGGCGTTGGCCTGGTATTCTCCCGTTTTTTAGAAGTTGACATCAACACCGGTGTTTACATTGGCATGGCTATTGTATTTTTCTATGCTGTACTGGGCGGCATGAAGGGCATTACCTACACGCAGGTAGCGCAGTACTGCGTACTGATTTTCGCCTTTATGGTGCCGGCTATTTTCATCTCATTGACAATGACCGGCAACCCGATTCCTCAGCTGGGCTTCATTGGCCATATGACGGATGGCTCGAATATGGCGCTGCTCGATAAGCTGGATCAACTCCACATGGAGCTGGGCTTTGCTGAATACACAAGCGGCACCAAGAGCATGATTGACGTGTTCGCCATCACCTTTGCTTTGATGGTGGGGACAGCTGGCTTGCCCCACGTGATTGTGCGCTTTTTCACAGTGCCTAATGTCAAGGGGGCGCGGGTCTCAGCGGGTTACGCTTTGGTTTTCATCGCCATTTTGTATACTACCGCTCCGGCGATTGCTGCCTTTGCGCGTACCAACCTGATTACCACCGTCAGTGAACAGCAGTACGCTCAGATGCCGGAATGGTTCAGCAAATGGGAGGAGACCGGGCTGATCGCCTACGAGGATAAGAACGAAGACGGGCGCATTCAATACGTAGCGGATGCAGCTGCCAACGAACTGACGATCGATCAAGACATCATGGTGCTGGCCAATCCTGAGATTGCAGACTTGCCGGCTTGGGTCATCGCCCTGGTTGCCGCCGGCGGATTGGCTGCTGCCCTGTCTACAGCGGCTGGGCTGCTGCTGGTGATTTCTACCTCGATTGCGCGTGACTTGGTAAAAATGCAAATCAAACCCGATATATCGGAAAAGGGCGAACTGCTTACCGCTCGTATTGGGGCCATCTTCGCCGTGATGGTAGCCGGCTACTTCGGCATCAATCCTCCTGGCTTCGTGGCTGCTACGGTGGCACTGGCTTTTGGGTTGGCAGCTGCCTCTTTCTTCCCGGCTATTATTCTGGGTATTTTCGACAAGCGCATGAACCGGCAAGGAGCCATTACAGGTATGATCGTAGGCATCACGCTCATGCTGTTCTACATGATTAAGTACAAATTGAATGGATTCGGTGGCGGCACTGAGGAAGACTGGTGGTTCGGCATTTCGCCGGAGGGCTTCGGCACTGTAGCTATGCTGGTCAACTTTGTCATTTCCTTCACCGTCTCCCGCCTAACAGCAGAACCGCCGAAGAACGTGCAAGACATCGTTGAAAACATACGCCTCCCGAGCGGAGCGGGCGAAGCGCATGCCCACTAAGGGGTCGTCGAACTGTACTTTTTCATCCCGGCGGTGAAGCTTGGCAGTGAA
>CAYNIT010000451.1:0-1506 GCA_964397205.1 uncultured Phaeodactylibacter sp.
CGATGACCGGCACATCGCCGAAGCGGTTGTAGCGCTTGTTGGTCATACCGCCGGTTGAGGTTCCTGCGGTGATATTGCCGGCGGTGTCGAGGGCTACACAGCCTACCGTGCCAAATTTGTAATCTGCATTCAGCGCTCCGGTGCTTTTATCCTCGGCCTGCCGGGCGCGTTGCAAGGTTTCCCACCGATCCTGTGTGTAGAAGTAATCCGGCGCGACGATATCCAACCCCTGTTCCTTGGCAAATTGCTCAGCCCCCTCTGCTGTGAGCAAGACGTGCTTAGAGTTTTCCATTACAGCCCGGGCAGCGCGAATCGGGTTTCTGACGGTGGTTACCCCGCCTACTGCACCAGCGTTTTTGTCGCTGCCTACCATGAAGGAAGCATCGAGTTCGTTCTTGCCATCGCGGGTAAAAACAGCTCCCTTGCCGGCGTTGAAAAGCGGGGAATCTTCCAGGTATACGATGGTTTGTTCCACCGCGTCCATGCTGCTGCCGCCCTTTTTGAGGATGTTTTCCCCAATATCTAAGGCGGTAGTCAGCGCTTCCCGGTATTGCTGCTCGGCGGCTTCGCTCATATTTTCCCGTAGAATGGTGCCTGCCCCGCCATGGATGACGAGGGCGTAGGCGGGACGTTCGGCGCTAGTCGTTTTTTGGCTCTTTGCTGCTGTCTGCTGATCCGATTCCGGCCCTTGGCAGGCGATCAGCAGCAGAGCTAAAAGGCAAGTGCTTAAGAAAGCATTACTAATTATAGGTTTGCAATTGGTCATGATGATTCAAGATTTACCGAATGATGGTGCTCTGGCCGGTGAAACTGTCTTTGAGGCCGTCGGGGAATTCTACATTGATGTGCCAGATGTACGTGCCCGGCTGTACCTTTTGGCCCCGGAAAGTGCCATCCCAGCCTTCATTCGGGTCGTTTGGTAAAAAGTCTTTGTTTTGGAATACCAATTCTCCCCAGCGGTCGAATACACGGAAAGACAGGATTTCCAACTCGATATCTGCCCTCGCCTGTACATAAAGCAAATCGTTGCGGTTGTCGCCATTGGGCGTAAAGCCGGTGGCAACAAAAACAGGCCGGTTTTTCTCGGCGAAAAGATTGACGGAGGCCTCTCCTGTACAGCCGTTGGCATCGGTGACGGTAAGCCGGACTGTGGTCTGGAAAGGAATACTGGCTATGGGTTCCCGGCAATCAAAACAACTCAGCCGGTTGGAGTCCCGAGGTTGCCACTCGTAGGAGAGAGGCGGGATGCCACCCTCGATCATAGGGCTCAGCCGGGCCGTATCGCCGAACGGAATCGAGCGGGTTGTTCCCAGGTCTACCAGGATGGGGCCGGGCTCCGTGAGCGTGGCCGCGTCAGTAGTAAAGGTGCAACCATTGTCGTCTTCCACGATGACTTCATAGCTGCCAGGCGCTAATGCGAGGAAAGAGGGGCTTCCGGAGAAGAATTCACCGTCCAGGCTGTACCGGTAGGGGCGAGTGCCGCCCGAGGCCTGCACGTCCAGCCGG